>NZ_JBFAPV010000009.1:0-407309 GCF_040676925.1 Nonomuraea sp. NPDC049486 | reverse complement strand
CAGCCCCAGCCGAATCGGCGACATCGCCCGCGCGGCACTTGTCCTCACCCGTTTCGAGCACGACTACCTGCCGGCAATTCGCTGAGATCACGTCAATGCCTTCCAGCGGCAGCGGCTTCGAGCCGTACGTCGGCCTGAGTGCCTATCGCCGGGAGGACGCGACGAGATTCTTCGGCCGCGAGGCCGAGGCCGCCGCTCTCGCGCACCTGTGGCGGAATCACCGGGTGACGATCCTGCACGGCCCCTCGGGCGTGGGCAAGACGTCGCTGGTGACGGCCGGTGTGCTGCCTCTTCTCGCAGGTTCTGACGTACTGCCCTTGGGAAGTGTGCGGCGGCCCTCCGTCTTACCGGCTGCCGCCATCCTCGACGACAGCGACCCACACGCCTTCGCGCTGATGTCGTCATGGTCGCCGCACGAGCACCCTCTCCGGCTCTCCGGCCTCACGATCAGCACCTACCTGCGCTGGCATCACTGGAACCCGGATGGCGGAACGGTCATGGCCGTCTTCGACCACGCCGAGGAACTCTTCACCGCCCACCGCCGGCATCCTGACGGCCACATCCATCTTCTCGACCAGTTGAGCGACGCGCTCAGCGGCGATCCCCCGCTCCACCTCCTCATCGTCATCGCCGATGAGCACCTCGAGCCGCTGCAGCGCCATGAGGGGATGCGCACGCACATGACCTCTGAGTCGTTCATCCGGCTGGAGCCCTTCGCCGTGGACGCGGCGCTGGAGGCATGCCGACGGCCACTCGTGAGCTGCGGCCGGGACCTCGCTCCAGGGGTGGCCGAGAAGCTCGTCGACGAGTTGCGGGCCGACCGCTCCACCACGGTGGAACCGGCTCACCTGCAACTGGTCTGCGAGGCACTCTGGAAGTCCACGAACGAGAAGGACACCCCCATCGGCGACGCCGACCTGGTGGACGTGGACAAGGTGCTGGCCGACCACTGCGACCGGACCATCCAGGAGGTGGCGCGGGACCTGCTGGACGGGGATGTGGACCAGCTGGTCGCCTTGCTGCGCCCGATCGTGACGAACGGGACGGATGGCGAGGACCTTCCTCCCCGGGTCGCGCAGGCGCTGACACGAGGCCGAATCCTGCGCCGCGGGGAGAAAGGGCGCTACGAGATGCCCGCACGCCTCGTAGGACCCTTCTTGAGCACCTCGTTCGGGCGGCAGCAGCCCGAACCGCCCAACCACGTTTCGACCATCGAAGCCGCGTTGCAGCGAGGCTGGTTCGAGTTCGCCGCGAAGCAGGCGGAGAGGGCTCTCCGGAACTCCGCCGACGGCAGATCACGGGCTCGTGCCGAGTCCTTGGCCGGAGATGCCGCCTACCTGCTGGATGACTTCGACGGGGCTATCGCGCACTATCGCGAGGCGGCGATGATGTACGCCACGATGCGCGGCACCGACCGTATCGTCGCCACCTTTCTGGCCGCCATCGGCCGGATCCTGGTCGATCAAGGCGCCTACCAGGAAGCGATCAGGGAACTGCGGGCGGCGGTGAAGCGGAGTCCGGAACCCGTGATCCTGACGGAGCTGGCTTGGGCGTTGTGGTACATCGGGCACGAAAGCGGCGCGGTCGACATGCTGGACGCGGCGCTCCGCTCCGGGAACAACCCGGCCGAGGCGCTGCGGGTCCGGGGCGAGATCCTCTCGGACATCGCGCCTCAGTCCGCGCTGCGCGATCTCGATCGGGTCCGGCCTCATGAGCTGGCCTCGACACGCGCCGCCTACGCGCTCGCCCTGGCGCTGAGCGGGGACGTGGTCGCGGCGGTCCGGGCGCTGCCACGACTGGACGCGGACAGCGACGCCACAACCCTGCTGCGGACCGCACGCGTCATGAAGAAAGCCGGGCAGGACCTGGAAGCGGCTCGTCTGGCCCGGCGCGCCCAGCAGAGTGCGAGCCGCAAGCCGCTCCCACCACGGTTGACCGCCCAGGCCGAACTCCTCATCGCTACCTGACTCCGGACCGGACCGACGCAGAGAGCACCTGGAGGGGTCAGCCGTCGGAGCCCATGGCGATGGTCTGCGACACCTCGGCGTGCCGTTCGGCCTCCTCCTCCGCGAAGCGGGCTTCGTCCAGTTTGTCGGCGATCTCCTCGTCCTGCTTCATCAGCGCCTCCAGCGACTGGCCGGCCATCTCCAGCACGCCCATGTCCGCGTACGCCTGCTGCAGCCGCGGGCTCCACAGCCCGATGTCCTTGACGCACGGCACGATGCGGCTGAACAGCAGGGACCGGAACAGCCGGAGGTACTCCGACTGGTCCACCGCGACCATGGCCTCGTCCACCTCGGTCCTGGTCAGGCCGAGGTTCTCCCAGGTCTCCCGGCCGCGCAGGCGGTCGCGCATGAGGTAGCAGCCCTCGATGACGAAGTCCTCGCGCTCGCGCAGCTCGGCCTCCGACAGCTGCCGGTAGTAGTCGCGCAGCGCCATCCGGCCGAAGGCGACGTGCCGGGCCTCGTCCTGCATGACGTAGGCGAGGATCTGCTTGGGCAGCGGCTTGGTGGTGATGTCGCGCATCACGCCGAAGGCCGCGAGGGCGAGACCTTCGATCAGCACCTGCATCCCCAGGTAGGGCATGTCCCAGCGGGAGTCGCTCAGCGTCGAGTCCAGCAGGGACTTCAGGTACGGGTTGATCGGGTAGGCGAGGCCGACCTTCTCCTGGAGGAAGCGGGCGTAGGTCTCGGCGTGGCGGGCCTCGTCCATCGTCTGGGTGGCCGCGTAGAACTTGGAGTCGAGGTCCGGCACCGATTCCACGATCTTGGCCGAGCAGATCATCGCGCCCTGCTCACCGTGCAGGAACTGGGAGAACTGCCAGGACGCGTTGTGCAGCCGCACGTCCTTGCGCTGCTTGTCGTCCATCCGCTCCCACAGGGGAGTGCCGTAGATGGCGATGGTCTGGTCGGGGATGCCGAGGATGTCGTACGGATCGACTTCGAGGTCCCAGTCGATCCGCTTGGTGGAGTCCCACTGCTTGTCCTTGCCCTTCTGGTACAAGGCCAGCATGCGGTCCCTGCCGTCGTCGTACTCCCAGGTGAACTTCGTGGTTCCGGCCATTTCCACGTTCCACGTGGCCAGGCCTGCGGGGATGGTGTAGAGCTCGTGGGTCGACATCGGACCTCCGGAGGGGGGTGACGTACACCGTACGTTCCTTGGAGGCTTGCACGTACGCTGTACGCGCGTCAATAGAATGCAGTGTGACCACCCAGCCGCTGTCCAGGGCCCGGATCGTCGCCGCCGCGGTCGAGCTGATCGAGCGCGAGGGCGCCGACGCCGTCTCCATGCGACGCATCGCCTCCGAGCTGGGGGTCGGCGTGATGTCGCTCTACAACCACGTGCCCAACAAGGGCGCCCTGCTCGACGGCGTGGCCGAGAGCGTGCTCAGCGAGATCGAGTTCACCGACGACCCGGAGGCCCACTGGGCCGACCGGGTCCGCATGCAGGCGCGCGCCTTCCGCCAGATCGCCCACCACTACCCGCGCTGCACCATGCTCGTCGTCAGCCGCCAGCTCCACAGCCACGCCGGGCTGCTGCCCGTCGAGCGGGCCCTGGCCACGCTGCGCAGCGCCGGGTTCGACGGCG
The DNA here is from genome assembly GCF_040676925.1 of Nonomuraea sp. NPDC049486. NCBI lineage: Bacteria > Bacillati > Actinomycetota > Actinomycetes > Streptosporangiales > Streptosporangiaceae > Nonomuraea > Nonomuraea sp. NPDC049486. The sequence continues at coordinate 403,721 of NZ_JBFAPV010000009.1, read as the reverse complement.
CCGACGCGGTGCGGGTGCTGCGGCTGTTCATCGCGTTCATCGTCGGCTCGCTGCTGCGCGAGGTCGGCGTGACGCCCGCCTTCGCCCCCGGCCGCAGCTCGACGATCGACCCCGAGGAGGTGGATCCCGAGCTGTTCCCCGAGGTGAGCGCGCTGTCCGAGCTGCTGGGCTCCTGCGACCACGAGGCGGAGTTCGCGTTCGGGGTGGAGCTGTTCGTCCAGGCGATCGCGGTGCACCCGGCGAGGAGGGAGGGCACCCGGTGACCCGCGGATGCCCTCCGGCGTCCGGCTAGTACCAGTTGTGCGACCTGAAGTGCCCCCAGGCGCCGCACGGCTTGCCGTACCTCCCCTTGATGTAGGACAGCCCCCAGCGGATCTGGGTCCTCGGGTTGTGCCGCCAGTCCTTGCCCGCTCCCCGCATCTTGCCGCCGGGCAGCGCCTGCGGGATGCCGTAGGCGCCCGACGAACGGTTCACGGCGCGGTGGTTCCAGCCGCTCTCCCTGGTCCACAGGTTGTCCAGGCAGTGGAACTCGCGCAGGCCCCATGACCTGCGCACCACCTGGTCGAGGGCGAAACGCTTGCTGGTGCTTCTCGGACGGTGGGCGGGGACGCGCGGTTCCGCGCTGGTCCGCCACGTACGGACCACCATGGGCGCGTCGTCGGCGCCCTCCGTCTCGGCCGTGGCCGCGACCTCCATCCCGCCGAGTGCGGCGGTGAGCGCGGCCAGGGTCACGATCGTGCTGTGTAGCGTGCGCTTGCTGTTCAAGTCGATCCTCGCGGTCGGGTCGCGTGCGGACGGGCGCTCTCGCTTCCCCGGCGCCCCTGCCGGTCCGCGTCCGTGGCTCGGACGAGAAGGGTCCGCGCGGCCCTCCGGGATCCTTGATCCGCCCGGCTTCTCGCCGGACGGCCCGGAGGGCTCCACGACATGTCCTCTGAGCCGGTTTCTAGTACGCGCGACCGCGCAGGGTCAGAACCCGGGACACGCCAAGGACAGGTGTTTGCGGGATCGATGCGGATAAAGGGCGCTCTCGTTGGGCCCGGATTGATCGGCCCGGCGCCTCGATGGCCGGCGCTTTCCGCGAAACTCGCGCAAGCCTGAGGTTTGGATCAGTACCAGTGGTGGGATTGGAAGTGGCCCCAGGCGCGACACGGCGTGCCGTACCTCTTCTTGATGTAGCTCAGGCCCCAGGCGATCTGCGTCCTGGGGTTGGTGCGCCAGTCGCTCCCGTGCGAGGCCATCTTGCCGGCGGGCAGCGCCTGGGGGATGCCGTAGGCGCCGGAGTAGCGGTTGCCAGCCCGGTGGTTCCAGCCGCTCTCGCGTTCCCAGAGCTTGACCAGGCATCTGAACTGGGTGGCGGCCCAGCCGCGCTTGTTCACCATCTTCTTGGCCATGGACTTGTTCTTGCTGCTCGTGCTGGTCGCACTCGTCTGGGAGCTCTGCGCCTGTGCGGCCGTGGCGCCGCCCGCAACCATGAGCGAGGCGCTCATGAGCAGGACGCTGGTACGGCGGAGCATGGGCATTCGGGTTCCCTTTCGCAGGAATCGGGGACCGCGCCACCCTGCCGGACTTGTCACCTTTACTGCGAATTGACCATGGAAATGTAGATCGTCAGTAAAGATCTCGATATATGCCTGTTGCTGGGCCTTCGGGGGATAAATGTGGATTAGGTCACGTTTTGGGGCTGACAGGCATCTCGTAAGGTCGGACCATGAACGTTCGAGAGATCCCGGTCCGCACCCTGACGGACGAACCCACCACCCTCGCCGGCGTGGCCGGCGACAAGGCCCTGCTCATCGTCAACGTGGCCTCCAAGTGCGGACTCACGCCGCAGTACACCGACCTCGTCAAGCTCCACCAGGAGTACGGCCCGCGCGGGTTCAGCGTGGTCGGCATGCCGTGCAACCAGTTCATGGGGCAGGAGCCGGGGAGCGCCGAGGAGATCCAGGAGTTCTGCTCGACCACGTACGGGGTCGACTTCCCGCTGCTGGCCAAGGCCGACGTGAACGGCCCCGACCGGCACGCCCTGTACGAGCGCCTCGTGCAGGCGCCGGACGCCGAGGGCGAGAGCGGCGACGTGCAGTGGAACTTCGAGAAGTTCCTCGTCGACCGCGACGGCCGGGTGGTGGCCCGCTTCCGCCCCCGCACCGTGCCGACGGACCCGGCGGTCCTGGCCGCCATCGAGAAGGTCCTCTGACCGCTCGGGAGCAGGCGCCCTAGGGAAATCCCTGGGGCGCCTCCTGACGCGGCCGCCGCCGTGCTCTGAGAGCTTGTCCCCTGTCGGGCAGGCGCGCGGACCGGGAGGCGGCATGGGGATCAGCGAGGGCGCGACCGGGCAGGCCAAGCGGCTGGCCGACGCCGTGGACCTGCGGGACTTCCTGGACACGGCGGGCACGCTCACGCTCGCCGACCGGCGCACGCTCGTGGAGCAGGCGCTGGTGCTGATCGAGCAGAACTACGCGCACCTCCCGCTGAAGATCGCGATGTACGCGGTCAACCCGGTGCAGCGGCTCCGGCTGCTGGCCCTGAGGCTCAGCCGGCAGACCGCCGCGACCGCCGACCCCGAGCCGCGCTTCCACGCGGAGCTGTCGGAGATCTTCCACTCGGTACGCGACCTGCACACGAACTACCTGCTCCCGCAGCCGTACGCGAGCAAGGTCGCCTACCTCCCGTTCCTGATCGAGGAGTGCCACGAGGACAGCAGACCCCGCTACCTGGTGACCAGGCTCGTGGAGGGGTTCTCCGCGCCGGGGCTGGAGCCGGGCGCCGAGGTCACCCACTGGAACGGGACCCCGATCGGCGCCGCGGTGGACGCCAACGCCGCACGGTACGCCGGCGGCAACCCGGCGGCGCGGCACTCGCGCGGGCTGCAGTCGCTGACCATCCGGCCGCTGGTGATCCACCTGCCGCCCGACGAGTCCTGGGTGACGCTCGGCTATCTGGGCCGGGACGGGATAGCCCACGAGCTGCGGGAGCCGTGGCGGGTGACGGACAACCCGCCGCCGTTCGTCGACGCCGGGGCGCTCACCGAGGCCGCCGTGTCGCAGGGGCTGGACCTGGGCACGGACGCGATCTCCCGCGCGCTCAGGATGCTGTACGTCCCCCGGACGCTCACGGCGGAGATCGTCGACGCCGCCGGGACCGACGCCCCGGGAGCGGACCTTCCGACGTCCATGCCGGCGTTCTTCAAGGCGCGGGCCGTGGAGACCCCGTCGGGGACCTTCGGCCACATCCGCGTGTTCACCTTCAACACCAACGACCCCGGCGCGTTCGTCGGCGAGTTCGTCCGGCTCGCCGGCCTGCTGCCGCGGGACGGGCTCGTGGTGGACGTGCGGGGCAACGGCGGCGGGCACATCCACGCCGCCGAGTTCCTGCTGCAGACGCTGACGCCGCACCGGATCACGCCCGAGCCGACCCAGTTCGTCACCACGCCGCTGAACGTGCGGATCTGCGCGCAGCACGAGGAGAACCCGACCGGGCAGATCGACCTCGGGCCGTGGTGCCCGTCCATGAACCAGGCCCTGGAGATCGGCGCCGTCCACTCGGCCGGCTTCGCCATCACCCCCGAGGCCGGGGCCAACGCCATCGGCCAGTGCTATCACGGCCCGGTCGTGCTGATCACCGACGCGCGCTGCTATTCGGCGACGGACATCTTCGCCGCCGGCTTCCAGGACCACGGGATCGGCCCCGTCCTCGGCGTGGACGACAACACCGGCGCGGGCGGCGCCAACGTCTGGACGCACGAGCTGCTCAAGCTCCTGCTCGAACTGCCCAGCCCGGCGCCCGGCTCGCCGTACCGGCCGCTGCCCGGCGGAGCGGGCATGCGCGTGTCGGTCCGCCGCACGCTGCGCGTCCACGAGCTGGCCGGCACGCCCGTCGAGGACCTCGGCGTACGGCCAGGCCACCGCCACCGCCTGACCCGCCGGGACATCCTGGCCGGCAACCAGGACCTGCTCGACCGCGCGGGCGAGCTCCTCGCGGCCCTTCCGGCCCGCCGCCTGGACGTGCGCGTCGCGGGGGCGGCGGACGAGCTGACCCTGCGGACCGGCCTCCTGGACCGGGCGGACGTCTACCTGGACGGCAGGCCGCGGCTCACCGTCGACCTGACCCAGGAGACGGTCACCGTGACCGTCCCCGGCCTCGCCGCCGCGCAGGTCGTCCGCGTGGAGGGCTTCCAGTCCGGGCGGCTCGTCGCCGCCCGCACCCTCAAGCCCTGACCCCGGCCCCGGGCCGGCCGGGGTACGGCCCGCAGCTGCCCCGGACGATCAGCTCCGTGGGCAGCACCACCGTGCGCGGGCGGCGGGCGCCCGTGCGCAGGACGAGCTCGGCCGCCCGGTAGCCGATGTCGCGCCCCGGCTGGGCGATCACCGTCAGGGGAGGCGAGCAGAGCTCCGCCCAGGGGACGTCGTCGTACATCACGAGCGACACGTCCCTCGGCACCCGCAGATCGAGTTCGCGGGCGGCGAGGACGGCGGCCTCGCCGAGCACGTTGCCCCCGGCCACCACCGCCGACAGGTCCGGACGGCTCTGGAACAGGCCGGAGGCGGCCGCGTAGGCGGAGTCGCGGCTCCCGGTGGCGAACACGATCAGCTCCTCGTCTGCCGGCGCCCCCACCGCCTCGCGGAACGCCTCCGCCCGCCGGTCGTGCCCGGGGCCGCCGAGATAGGCGATGCGCCGGTGGCCGAGCCCTCTCAGGTAGCGCACCGCCGTACGGATGCCCGACCGGTCGTCGGCGAGGACCGCGGGCACGTCCAGCGGGCGCGACGGCCGGGCCGGCGGCAGGCCGTCGAGGAGCATGAGGTCGCGGTCGGGGCCCTCGCCGGCCGGATCGGCGCCCTCGACCGGCAGGCGGTCGGCGAAGACCACCGTCATGCCCGCCCTGAGGGCCGGCTGCCAGGTCTCGGCGTCGCCGGACGGCACCGCGACCACCCGGTCCACGCTCTGCTCCAGCAGCATGCCGATCATCTCCGACTCCTGCTCCGGGTCGTCGCCGGTGGAGCCCAGCACGACCGGCTCGCCGGCCGACCGCGCGTACGCGAGCGCCCCCTCGGCGAGCTGGCCGAAGAACGTGTCGGTCAGGTCGGGGACCAGCAGCCCGAGCCCGCCGGTGCGGCGCTGGCGCAGGTTGCGGCCGACGGCGCTGGGGCGGTAGTCGAGCTGGGCCGCGACCGCCAGCACCCGCTCCCTGGTCTGAGGGCTGGCCGAGCCGCCTGACAGCACCCGGGACACGGTGGCGATGCCCACGCCCGCGGCCTCGGCCACGTCCTTGATCGTCGCCCGCTTATCCATGGAAACGATTCCATCATGCTTTCCCGATTTCCGGAAGACCGCCGGTCCCGCGATGGCTGTTCATAGGGGAACCCTTGACAGGGATATCCGTTTCACGATGAGATGCTTGAAAACGTATCCACATACGCAACATCGACTATCGGGGCCATCGCCCTGCGCGAAGGACTGTCATGGCATCCATCGTTTTGACCGACGTCGACAAGATCTACGCCGGTGGCGTCAAGGCTGTGAACGGGCTCAACCTTGAGATCAAGGATGGCGAGTTCATGGTGCTGGTCGGCCCCTCCGGTTGCGGCAAGTCGACCGCCCTCCGGATGATCGCCGGCCTCGAGGACATCAGCGGCGGCGAGATCGCCATCGGCGACAAGGTGGTCAACCACCTGCCGCCGAAGGACCGCGACATCGCGATGGTCTTCCAGAACTACGCGCTCTACCCGCACATGACGGTCGAGGAGAACCTCGCCTTCGGCCTCAAGCTGCGCAAGATGCCCAAGGCCGAGATCCAGCAGCGGGTCCAGGACGCGGCCAAGATGCTCGGCCTCGAGACCTACCTCAAGCGCAAGCCGGCCGCCCTGTCCGGTGGTCAGCGCCAGCGTGTCGCCATGGGCCGCGCCATCGTCCGCGAGCCGCAGGCCTTCCTCATGGACGAGCCGCTGTCCAACCTCGACGCCAAGCTCCGCGTCTCCATGCGCGCCTCGCTCAACCAGATGCACGAGCGCCTCGGCGTCACCACCGTCTACGTCACCCACGACCAGGTCGAGGCCATGACCCTCGGCGACCGCGTCTGCGTGCTCCGCGACGGTCTGCTCCAGCAGGTCGACACCCCGCAGAACCTCTTCGACAAGCCGGTCAACCTGTTCGTCGCCGGGTTCATGGGCTCGCCGTCGATGAACTTCGTCAACGCCGAGCTGGTCCGCGACGGCGGCGCCGCCGTGGCCTTCGCCGGCTACAAGCTGCCGATCCCCGAGTCCACGTTCACCGAGAAGCCCGGCCTCGACCAGTACATCGGCAAGAAGCTCATCCTCGGCATCCGCCCGTCCGACTTCGAGGACGCCGCCTCCGCCGGCGCCCACGCCGACAACGGCTGGGCGACGCTGTCCGCCAAGGCGGAGGTCACCGAGGAGCTCGGCTCCGAGATCAACGTGCTGTTCCTGATCGACGCCCCGCCGGTGGAGCACAAGGACACCGTGGCCGCGGCCGACACCGGCGACGACGAGGAGGCCACGCTGCCGCTGGCCGGCGACAAGTCTCTGTGGACCGCCCGGGTCAACGCCCGCAGCCACGTGCGCCACGGCCAGACCATCGACCTGGTCGTCGACACGCACAACCTGCACTTCTTCGACCCGGCCTCCGGCCTGGCCGTCGGCCACCCGGCCAACGTCGGCCGCTGACCGCAGCCGTACTCCGGCTACCGATTCCCGGCCGCGGGCCCGCCCGCGGCCGTCCGGGCCCTCATCGCGACCCCCTCCCGCGAAGAGGGCCCGACCCGTTTCCCGGGGCGTCCGTCAGCGGCGGCCGATGCGGGCGGAGACCTCCGCGACCAGGCGGCGCGGTACGAACCTGCCGACCGCGACGACCGCCTTGTAGCGCAGGCTCGGCACCGAGACCCACTTGCCCAGCGCCAGATCGCGCAGCGCCTCGGCGACGAGCTTGTCGGCGTCCAGCCACATGAACCCCGGCATGCCGGACATGTCGATCGAAGCGCGCTGGTGGAACTCCGTCCGCACGAAACCCGGGCAGAGCGCCATGACCTTGACGCCGGGCTCGCTGATCTCGGCCGCGGCGGACTCGCTGAAATTGGCCACCCAGGCCTTGGACGCGCTGTAGGTGCCGCGGGTGAAGAAGCCCGCCACCGAACCGACGTTGACCACCGCGCCCTTGCCGCGCTTGCGCATCCCCGGCAGCGCCGCCAGGGTCAGCCGCAGCACCGCCTCGCAGTGGACTTTGAGCATCCGCAGTTCGTCCTCCACCGGCGTGTCGAGGAAGTCGTGCCGCTGCGCGAACCCGGCGTTGTTGACCAGCAGATCGACCCCGGCACGGCAGCGCGCCTCCACCAGGGCCAGGCCGTCGTCGGTCGCCAGGTCGGCGGGCAGGACCTCGACCGCGACCCCGTACCTCAGCTCCAGCTGAGCGGCGGCCTCGCCGAGCCGCCGCTCGTCGCGCGCCACCAGGACCAGGGTGAAACCGTCGGCTGCCAGCCGGCGGGCGAAGGCGGCGCCGATGCCGGCCGTGGCGCCGGTGATCAATGCGGTAGGCATGCCAAGAACCCTAACGCGGCGGGGGTGCGCGATCGCTGGAGCCGATCGTTCCGGTTCGTTCGCGGCGGACCGGCGGCGACCGGAGAATGAACATCGACAACCTTTTTCGGGAACCCCCTCGGGCTGGGCGCCGTCATGCGTGCCTTACGGCCCGCTCAGCCCGCCGTAGCTCCGGAAAACGGAGTGGGGAGGGTGCATGTCCGGGTCGCGGAGCCTGACCGGGTTCGGGCTGCTCGCCATGGAGAAGCGGGAGGCCACGTACCCTCCGCACCACGTGGGTAGTGGCGCCGGGTCGCGAAGAGCGCGCGGGGACGGCGCGGCGGTGGCGAAGAGCGCGGTTGGGACGGCGTGGTGGTGAACTACAGGCTGGAACGGCGTGGTGGTGGCAAACTGCGGGTTGGGGCGGGTGGTGGCGTTGGGCGGTGGTGAGGGGGGTTGGGGCGTGCGAGGATGGGCGGCGTGCGCCTCGCTGTGGCCGTGCTCGCCGTCGTCCTGACCGCCTGCTCCGCCGCGCCGCCGGAAGGGGCCCCCGTCCCGCCGTCCGCGTCCGTTCCGGCCGGCACTGAGGCGGTGAGTCCGTCCGCGTCCGTTCCGGCCGACGCTGAGGCGGCGAGTCCGTCCGCGTCCGTTCCGGCCGACGCTGAGGCGGCGAGTCCGTCCGGTTCGCCCGCGGAGAGTACGCCCGCGCAGGGCGGGCTGCGGTTCACGCGGATCGCCGAGCTGGAGCGGCCGGTGGCGTTCGCCGTCCGGAGCGGGGATCGGCGGCTGTACGTGGCCGAGCAGGGCGGCAGGTTGCGCACCACCGACGGTGACACGGTCGTCGACCTGTCCGGAGAGGTGAGCGGCGGCAACGAGCAGGGCCTGCTCGGCGTCGCCTTCCACCCGTCCGGCCGCTGGCTCTACCTCGACTGGACCGACAAGGCCGGCACCACCCACGTCACCGAATGGGCCTACGACGGCGCCCGCGCCACCCGCAGGCGTGACGTGCTGACGCAGGAGCAGCCGTTCGCCAACCACAACGGCGGCCAGCTCGCCTTCGGCCCCGACGGCTACCTCTACATCGCGCTCGGCGACGGCGGCGGCGGTGGCGACCCGGAGGGCAACGGCCAGGACCTGGGCACGCTGCTGGGCAAGATCCTGCGCATCGACCCGCGCGACGGGAAACCCTACGCGGTGCCGGAGGACAACCCGTTCGTCGGCAAGGAGGGCGCGCGGACCGAGATCTGGGCCTACGGGCTGCGCAACCCGTGGCGGTTCGGCTTCGACCGGGCCAACGGCGACCTGTGGATCGGCGACGTCGGCCAGAACGCGTGGGAGGAGGTCGACTACCAGCCGGCCGGCTCCGAAGGCGGCGAGAACTACGGCTGGAACCTGCGTGAGGGCAGGGAGCGCTTCCGCCAGGGCCCGGCCGGGAAGCTGACCGACCCGGTGATCGTCTACCCGCTGAACGAGGGCGGCAACTGCTCGGTGATCGCCGGGTTCGTCTACCACGGCGCGAAGATCCCGTGGCTGCGGGGCCAGTTCCTCTACGGCGACTTCTGCGCGGGGTGGATCAGGGCGGCGCCCGTCGACGAGCCGGCACGCGACCGGCGCGTGGGCGAGGTGGAGCAGCTGTCCTCGTTCGGCGAGGACCACGACGGCGAGCTGTACGCGCTCAGCCTGGCCGGCCCCGTCTACCGGATCGATCCCGCCTGACCAGCTCGATCAGGTCCTCGACCTGCTTGCCGAGCCGGGTCCCCCGCGTCCAGCCCGCGTAGTGGGTGAGGAAGACGACGAGCTCCCGCAGCTCGGCCTCGTCCAGGTCGCCCGTGCGCAGCGCCGCGTCGAGCTGCAGCTCCACCTGGTCGTCGATGCCCTGCCCGACGAGCAGGCCGAGCAGGAGCAGGCGGCGTTCTCTGAGGGTGAGCGTCTCCCGCGACCAGAGGTCGGCGAAGGCGCGCTCCGCCGTCATCCCGTACGAGTCGACGATCTCCGTGGCCGGTCCGGCCGGTTCTGTCATCGTGCGCTCCGGTCGCGTGAGGGGGGTGGCTTCATCTTCGGCCACCCACCGCGCGATGACCAAGAGGCCCGGCCGGAAGTCAGACCTGGACGACAGGAAGACCTGTTGATCTGTAACAAGTGAGACCAACGCACGGCCAAGTTTTGGTCAAGATTTCTCATGCCGCGCACGGCTCAGTCGGGAGAAAACGGGCACAACAACTGCGGTGCCTCGTCATGCGGAGGTAATCCCTGGTGAAGACGACGCGGGCGTGGATCGCGCTCATCGCCGCGGCGGCGACCATGTCCGCTTGCGGGCAGCCCGAGTTCCACTACGTGCGCGACCGGGACGGCACCACCTACTTCAAGGTGCCGTCCTCCTTCTCCCGGCTCGACGCGTCCCCGCTCGAACGGCTGCTGTCGGACGACCACCCGAGCTCGGCGGCGGCGCAGTTGCGCAGGCAACAGGTCTGGTCGACGGCCTACGACCAGGCGGCCCGTCCCGCCGTGGAGCACCTGTTCGGCTCGCGGGACCCGTTCGTGTACGTGACCGTGCGCAAGCTGACCGACGGGCAGCGCAACGAGATCTCGCTCAACCGGATGCGCGACTTCCTCCTGCCGGTGACCGAGCAGACGCGCACGGCGTACCTGATGTCCGTGCTGCGGGCGGGGCGGGCGCCGGCGTTCAGCCACTTCGAGCCGCTCATGGACAGGGAGCTCACCCTCGGCGACGGGGCCAGGGGGGTCCGGGTCCGCTACAACTACCGGATCGGCGGCGAGATCCAGACGTTCGACCAGACGGTCATCCTCGACGGCCAGGGAACGAGCCTGTCGGTGATGTTCCTCGCGTGCGAGGCGACCTGCTTCACCCGGCGCGCCGCCGAGTTCGACCAGATCGCGGGTTCCTTCAACCTGCTCAGGCTGCCCGGATGAGGGAGCACCCCGTGAAGACCACGCCCCACGCAGGGCTGCGCGCCCCCGGAAGCGGGCCCGCCGACCCGGACGCCGCCACGGCTGAGAGGCGGCGGCTCTGGGACCGGAGCAGGGTCCTGGCCGGCCTGACGGCCGTCTATCTGGTGCTCGCCCTGAAGGTGATGGCGGATCACCCGGGCATCGTGCCGTTCTCCGACGCGGTCCGGGTGGTGGCCAGGGACCATCAGTGGATCTTCTGGCTGCTCGGCGCGGAGGCGGCACGGCAGCTCCACCTCCTGGCCGCCGAGCGCCTGCCGGGCTACCGGCGGTTCTGGCGCCGGCGGGTCTTCGGCGGGTGGGAGCGCTGGTCGCACCGGCGTCTCGACGACTGGACCAGGTTCCGCGTGGCCCGCCTGGCGAAGATCGCTGTCTGGGTGGCGCTGCTGGCCCTGGTGCTCGCGGCGGTGCTCGGCACCAGCCCGGCGGTCGCGCTGTTCGAGGCTCCGGCGCTGCTGTCCCGGGCGCTGCCGCTCGTGGTCCAGATCGCCGTTCCGCTCGTCGTGATCATCGTCGTGTTCGCCGGTCTGCTCTGGTTCCTGTCCCGGGGCGGCGTCGAGACGTACTTCCCCGGCGACGTCACGACCCGCTTCGCCGACGTGTGGGGGCAGGACCACGTGGTCGAGCGGATCAGGCAGAGCCTTGTCCTCCTGGAGAGACCCGGGGAGATCGAGCGGCGCGGGGGGTACGTGCCGGGCGGTCTGCTGCTGTGGGGGCCGCCGGGCACCGGCAAGACGCTGATTGCCGAGGCCGTCGCGGGGGAGACCGGCAAGCCGTACGTGGTCGTGGACTCGGGCGCGTTCACCGGCACGTTCGCGGGCGTCGGCGTCCTGAAGGTCAGGACGCTCTTCAGGAAGCTGCGCAGGCTCGCGCTCCGCTACGGAGGCGTGGTCATCCTCTTCGACGACGCCGACGCGCTGGGCGGGCGCGGCCGGCCGGGACCGCCCGCCGAGGGCGGCGGCCTCTCCGGCTGCCACGGACCGGACTACCTGTCGGAGGAGAGCCGCTCGGTGCTCGCCTTCCCCGGCGAGCCCCTCGGCGGAGGCGGCGGCGATGCCCGCACGCAGCGGGCGCTGCTCACCGAGCTGTCCGGGCTGAAGGAGCCGCGCGGGCTCTTCAACCGGACGGTCAGGCGGCTGCTCGGGATGCGGCCCAAGCCGCCGCCCCCGTACCGCGTCCTCGTCATCCTGGCCACCGAGCGGCCGGACGCGCTGGACCGGGCGCTGCTGGGGCCCGGGCGCGTCGACCGCGTCCACCGGGTCGGCCACCCGTCCAGGGCCGGGCGGCTCCGCACCTACCAGGGGTACTTCGCCGAGGTGGCGCACGAGCTGACCGCGGAACAGATCGGCAGGCTCGCCGCCATCACCCCGTACGCGACCGGCGCCACCATCAAGGACCTGGTCAACGAGTCGCTGATCAGCGCCGTGCGCGACGGGCGGGAGACCATCACCTGGCCGGACGTGCTGAGCGCCAGGCGGCAGCGGCTCGGCCCGGACGAGCACGTCGAGCGCGAGCGCCACGCCGTGGCCGTGCACGAGGCCTGTCACGCGGTGGTCGCGTACGTGACGCGCTCCCACCAGGAGATCGGCCTCGCCACCATCGAGAAGGGCGCCGGCGACCTCGGCCCGTCGAACGGGTCCACCCGCTGGAAGTCGGAGTACGAGGCGGACATCATGGTCTCGCTCGCCTCCCTGGCGGGGGAGCGGATGTTCTTCGGCGAGGACAGCTCGTCGGGCGTCCGCGACGACCTGCACGCGGCGACCTGCCTGAGCGCGCTCATGGAGTCGTCCTGGGGGATGGGCTCGGGCGTCACCTCGCTGCCCGCCCTCCGGGAGCTGGGGATCACCGGCGGGCGACCCGGCGTGCTGGGGGAGCGGGTCGAGGACAACCTGGCGCGGCTGCTGGCCAAGACCGGGGACCTGCTCGCGGAGCACCGCCGCGACGTGCTGTGCCTGGCGCACGCCCTGGAGACGCACCGGACGCTGGACGGCGACGACGTGGTGGCGATCCTCCGGCGGCGTCGGGGGCCGGTCGTCGACGGCACGATGTACGCCTCCGACGAGTTCTACCGGGACCTGGAGGAGTACCACGCGGAGGCCGCCCTCGCACACCGCGAACACCGCCCGGTGGCGCGCGACCTGCCCGGCGCGGCGGAGACCATCACCCCCGTCCCACCAGGCGACGGCTCCACGGTGCCGGCCCCGGAAACGGCGACCCCCCTCGCCTTCGCGGCCCCCGGCACGGATCCCGACTGGATCGGCGCCCCCGGCACGGCCCCGGCCTGGCCGGGAGCCCCTGGGACGGCCCCCGCCTGGCCGGGAGCCCTTGGGACGGCCCCCGCCTGGCCCGGCGCCTCCGGCGGCGACACCCCCGGGTCGGATCCCGCCTGGCCCGGCGCCTCCGGCGGCGACACTTCCGGGTCGGATCCGGCCTGGCCCGCGGCGCACGCCGGGGTCGGTGCGTCGCCTCCGGATGCTGGCTGGTCCGGCGCGTCTCCTGTGGTGAGGGGTCCGGCGCCCCTCCCTCTGGCGGCGGGTGAGGGTGACGAGGGGCGGCCCGAGATCGTGCCGTGGGGTTCGGAGCAGCCGCCGCCACCGCCGAGGGCAGTGCCGCTGATCGTGGACGACACGGTCGAGCAGCCGCCGCCGCGGGGTCGTACCGGACGGTTGTGGGTGGTCGCGGCCAGCCTGTTCATGCTCGTCGGGCTGGCGATCATCCTCGCGCTCGCGCTGACCGGCGTGCTGACCGCAGGCCCAGCCTCGGGGACGGAGGCCGGCGCGGCCGCCGCCCCCGCCCCCGCGCCGGGCATCGCCTCGCCGTGGCTGCTGATCGCGCTCTTCGTGGTGGTGGTCGCGGTGGTCGTCGGCGTCGGGCTCACCACCGTGGCCGTCAAAGGCGTCCGGGTGGCCCAGGCCAAGGCGGAACGGGACCGGGACGAGGCGCACGCCCGCGCCCAGCTCCTGGCGGCGGCGCTGGACCCGGACACCGCGATGCGGCTGCTCGGCTACGACGGGAACGGACGGCGCGAGCTCGGCCAGGAATACCGCCTCACGACGGGTGACAAGAAGCGACGGCCTTAACACGGCGTTCACATAAGGGCAAAAACCGGGAAACGGCGGTCCATAAGACTCGGCGTGGCTGATGAACATGGGAAAGGGACCCGCTGTGAGCTACAAGGCTGAGTACATCTGGATCGACGGCACCGAGCCCACCGCTCTGCTGCGCTCGAAGACCAAGATCCTCGCCGACGGGGCCGAGCCTCCGGTCTGGGGCTTCGACGGCTCCAGCACCAACCAGGCGAAGGGCTTCAAGTCGGACCTCGTGCTCCGCCCCGTGCTCACCTGCCCCGACCCGATCCGCGGCGGCGACCACGTGCTCGTGCTGTGCGAGGTCGAGGAGGTCAGCGGCGACCCGCACAAGAGCAACACCCGCGCCCAGCTCCGCCCGGTGGCCGAGCAGTTCGCCGAGCAGGACTCGTGGTTCGGCATCGAGCAGGAGTACACGTTCTTCAAGGGCAGCCGCCCGCTCGGCTTCCCCGAGGGCGGCTTCCCCGCCCCGCAGGGCCACTACTACTGCGGCGTCGGCGCCGAGGCCGTGTTCGGCCGTGAGATCGTCGAACTCCACCTCGACCGCTGCCTCGCCGCCGGGCTGAAGGTGTCCGGCATCAACGCCGAGGTCATGCCCGGCCAGTGGGAGTTCCAGATCGGCCCCGCCGGTCCGCTGGAGGTCGGCGACCACCTGTGGATCGCCCGCTGGCTGCTCTACCGCACCGCCGAGGAGTTCGGCGTGGAGGCCACGCTCGACGCCAAGCCCGCCCGCGGCGACTGGAACGGCGCCGGCGCGCACACCAACTTCTCCACCAAGGCCATGCGCGAGGGCTACGACGCGATCATCACCGCCTGCGAGGCCCTCGGCGACGGCGACAAGCCGATGGAGCACGTCAGGCACTACGGCGCCGACATCGAGAGCCGCCTGACCGGCGCGCACGAGACCGCCCCGTGGAACAGGTACACCTACGGCGTCTCCGACCGCGGCGCGTCCGTCCGCATCCCGTGGCAGGTCGAGGTCGACAAGAAGGGCTACATCGAGGACCGCCGCCCGAACGCCAACGTCGACCCGTACGTGGTCGCCCGCCTCCTGGTCGACACCTGCTGCACCGCCCTGGAGAAGGCCGGCCAGGTCTGACCCGGGTTCGAGGAGGGGAGAGAACGCGGGCACCCCTGAGGCCCGCGTTCTCCTCTTCAGCGCAGCCGGGACTGGTAGACGCGCCGCGCCTCCTCCAGCACCTCCAGGCCGTCCTCGTCGACCCGGTCCCTGATCTGCTTCTCCAGCAGGTCGAGCCAGCGCAGGCAGAACGTCACGTCCTCCTCCCTGGCCACCCGCCGGTGGCACACGTCCAGGTGGACCGGGCTGGTGTGGGCGAGCACCCGCCCGCGGCCCTCGGCGACCGCGACGACGTACGTCGGCCACACCACGGACAGGCGCGCGGCCAGCTCGCCGGGCGGCCCCGACGCCAGCTCGCCGTCGGCCGTCAGCAGCCGCACCCGCTCCGCCCCGTCGCCTAGCACCCGCGCCGACACCCGGACCGTCTCGCCCGGCGCGAGGTCGAGTGTGTCGCCCGGGCCCCGGCCGTCCACCTCCAGCTCCAGGAACGGGCCGGTGGTGACGAACGTGCGGCCCCGCCGCACCGCCTCCGCGTACGCGCCGGCGGTCAGCCGCCCCTCGACGTGCGCGTACGTGCGTTCGCGCCCGATCGGGCCCAGCCGGTGCGTGCGGCCGCCCGTCGCCGCGACCCGGTTGCCCGCGCCGATCAGCCGGCGGTACGCGCAGGGCGAGCCGATCACCGACGGGAAGCCGTCGACCAGCCCCAGCGCCGCGTCCACCACGGCCAGCCGCGCGTCGAACCCCGGATCGCCGCCGCTCATCAGCTGGTCGGCCGTCTCCGCCGGCCCGCAGCAGGAGTTCGCGTAACACACCAGCGTGCCCCGGCGGTGCAGCTCGCTCAGCGCGACGGTGGACAGCGGCCACGAGTCCAGGCCCAGCACCTGGTGGACCAGGTCCACCCGGGCCAGGTGCGCGCCGTCCGACCACGGCAGGTCGCGGCCCGACCACCGCGCCAGCGTGTCGCCGTCGCCGGGCGGCACGTTGACGACGTGCAGGTCCTCGCCGTGCTGGGCGGAGGCCACCCACCGGGGCGGCCGGTTCAGCGGCACGTGCAGGTCGGCGCCGTACCAGCCGCGCGCCGCCGCGTCGTACAGGCGGGGCGGGGCCAGCTCCACCAGCGTCTCTCCTTCGCCCGGCAGCAGCGTGGTCTCCGCGCACCCGTGCTCCACGCCTCGCGCCGCCCGGACCTGGACCGGCTCGCGGGGCACCGGCAGGACGAGATCGTCGCCGTGGAAGTACGGCAGGCCGTCGAGATCGCGCGCCGGGGGCGTGCCGGGCGGGCACCAGCCGCGCCCGTCGAGGGTGCGGACGCTCCAGCGGCATGGGACGCCGGCCCGCAGGCGGAGGACCGGCTGACCAGGTAACGGTCTCGGATAGTCACGCATCGGCTTCTCCCCGTGATCGAAGGCGCCGTCATCGTGACACGGCCATCACCCGCCGGGAAGGGCCCCCTTCTCGGCGGGGTGGCTTCTTTTACACCCGGTATGAAGGAACTAGAGCCGGAACCCGTGATCGGGAGTAATCTCCGCCACGTCCATCTGCGCCTTCTGCAGGCGGCCGGAGTGATCCCAGTTCATCGACTGCCAGCGGGTGAACTGGTCGAGCACCCACATCCCCGACTGGCGGCTGCCGTTGCCCGACTTGCCGTTGCCGCCGAACGGCAGGTGCGCCTCGGCCCCGGAGGTGGAGTTGTTGATGCTGACCATGCCCGCCGAGACGCCCTCGCGGAAGGCGAACGCGTGCTTCGGGTTCGTCGTGTAGATCGAGCTGGACAGGCCGTATCCCGGCCGGTTGGCCAGCTCGACCGCCTCGGCCATGGTCGAGAACGTGGTGACGCCGACGATCGGGCCGAACGTCTCCTCCAGGAAGATCCGGTCGTCCGGCCGGACCCCGTCGACCACCACCGGGTGGTAGTAGAGCCCGCCCTCGCCGGTGAAGCCGTCGCGCGGGTTGTCCTCGGTGATCCGCCCCGTCGGGCCCGAGACGACCCGGTGGTGGGGCTGGATCCAAGTCAGGTACTCCTCGTACCGGTCGGCGAACTTCCGGTCGAGCAGCGGGCCCGCCAGCACGTCCTCGCGCGGGTCGCCGACGCGGGCCGCCTTCAGCGCCCGTACGAAACGGTCGGTGAAGTCCTGGTGGACGCTCTCGTGCACGATGGCCGTGCCCAGGCTCGTGCAGCGCTGGCCGGCCGTGCCGAACCCGGCGAACAGCGCGCCCTCCACCGCCAGGTCCAGGTCGGCGTCCGGCATGATCACCATCGGGTTCTTGCCGCCCAGCTCCAGGCAGGGCGACTGCAGGTGACGTCCCGCCAGCTCGCCGATCTTCCTGCCGACCTCGCTCGAACCGGTGAACCCGATCTTGTCGACCGTGCTCTCGGTGAGCGCCCGCTCCAGGCCCTCGAAGGTCTGCGCGCCGTCGGCGAAGACCACGTTCAGCACGCCGTCGGGGAGCCCGGCGGCCGCGAACAGCCGGTACATCGCGTGCGCCGACGCGGCGGCGTACTCGGCCGGCTTCCACACCACCGCGTTGCCGCACAGCAGGGCCGGCACCAGGTACCACGACGGGACCGCCACCGGGAAGTTGCCCGCCGTGATCACCGTGGCCACGCCGACCGGGTTGCGGAAGGTGAACAGATTCTTGTCCGGCATCTCCGACGGGACCGTCTGGCCGTACAGCCTGCGCCCCTCGCCCAGGAAGAAGTCGCACGTGTCGACGATCTCCCGCACCTCGCCGAGCGCCTCCGCGTACGGCTTGCCGATCTCCTCGGTCACCAGCGCGGCCAGGCTCTCCGCGTTGGCCTCCACCAGCCGGCCGATCGACGCGATCACCCGGCCGCGCACCGGAGCCGGCACCTTCGCCCACTCCCGCTGGGCGTCCTTGGCGGTACGGCAGGCGGCGGCGAACGTGCCGGCGTCGGCCAGCCCCACCCGGGCCACCGCCTCGTCGAGCCGCGCGGGGTTGGCAGACGTGTACGTGTCCGAGCCGGCGGCATCTTTGCCACCCACGACGGAAACAATCTGACGGGTCACGGGTGCCCTCCTCGTAGCTTCTCCGGACAGACAATCATCTCCCCGGAAAATCCCCAACCCACGAGGGACAACCTCCCAAGCGCGGTGTCACCGGTGTGCCGGTTCTGCACCGCCGCGACGGGCGCGATCGCCTGAGCTTCGGCGAACTGCGCGGCGTCAACGTCGCTGACGCCCAGGTGCCGGAGCAGCCCTTCCGCGCGGAGCTCGGCCACTACCGCGAACCGTTCGGCGATCGACTCGCCCATCCCGCCGACCCGCAGATATGCCAGCTCGAGCCGGTCCAGGCCGAGAGAGCGCAGATCCGCCTCGACCGGGCCGCGCAACTGATCAGGCGTCGCCTGCTCGCTCGGCACACCGTTGGGTCCGCGCAGCGGCCCGACCTTCGTGGCGATCACCAGGTCGTCACGGTAGGGGGTCAAGGCCGTACGGATCAGTTCGTTGGCCCGCACCGCGCCCCGGCCGTAGAAGCCCGCCGTGTCGATGTGGTTCACGCCCAGTTCCACGGCGCGACGCAGTGAACAGCCTGCCCGAGCATCTGAGGCAATCGGCTGTTGCGCGAACAGCAGCAGCCGACAAGGCTCGCCGAGCCCGGTGTCTCGTCCTCGGCTGCCGTGAGAGTGCTCTCGCGCAAGCTTGAGGAAGAGCAGAGCATTGGAGGTGGCTCAAGGGGAGAACCTGGAACTGCGCCGCCGCCTTGAGCTTCCTGCGCCGTCGCTGCCGGGATCCGTTGTTCAAATACTCCGGTCGAGCCAGTTCAGTACGTTGGCGTAGGCAGCAGGAGCGCGACGGTGCAGGTTGATCGCGTGGCCGACGTCGTCCAGCACCACGGCATCCACTCGGGGCGCGGCCGGGTAGAGCGGCCGTTCGTCCGCCGCGAGAGCAGCCGGCGAGGTGCAGTCGTTGGCGTCGGCGGCGCAGACCAGCCGGTCCCGGTTGCCGACGACGAACAGCACCGGCACGCGAATCGCCTCTGTCACGCCGGGTGCGCCGGCATCGCCGAGCGAGAAGATCTCGCTCATCGTATTCGTTTCTTTCCTGGCGCTGTCGCGCGCGATGACCTGAGGGTCGGCGCCCGGCACGTAATACATGACCGCGGGCCGCTGCTCGTCCTTGACCGTCACGTAGCCGTCGTCACCCGGAGGAACCTGCGCGGCCAACCGTGGAACCTCGCTCACCGGCTGGCCGTACCGTCCGGCAAGCTCCGCACCGCTCGGCGACACACGGTGCGCGTTGCCCGTCAGGATCAGCGCGTCCGCGGCCTGGAAGCGCGACGCGGCGAACTTCGCCACTTCAGAGCCGAAAGAGTGCCCGACGAGCACCACATCGGCGAACGCCCGAGGGCCCACCTTGCCCGTCCGCAGCGCCGCCACCACCTGTGCGATGGTCAGCGCGTTGGACTGCAACGTCACCTCCTTGCTCGCCGGGTGTGAACTGCGCCCGACTCCGATGCGGTCCAGGTTGAACGTCGCGTAACCGGTCTGGTTCGCCCGCTTGACGTAGGAGTACCGGTGGGCGCGGAAGGGGAAATCCCAGTAGACATGGCTGTAGTTCAGGCCATGGATCAGGACCTGGACCGTTGAGGCGGCACGGCCCGCAGGCGTGCACAGTCGCCCCCAGATGTGATGGCTCCGTGGCTGCCCAGCGGCGATCGACACGGGTACGGTGACGTCCCGGCAGCGCGCGGTGGGCGTGGACGTGTCGGCGCCGGCTGGGGCAGCGGTCACCAGACCAGCCAGCAGGCCGGCCGCGGTGGCCGCGAGAAGGATGCGGTGGAGCACAAGGGTCCCTTTCGTGGGAAGAGGGGTCACGGTCGCAGGACCGTCTTTCCGGTGGTGGCGCGCGATTGCAGAGCGAGGTGCGCGGCGGCGGCGTCCGCCAGGGCGAACCGCCGGCCGATCACAGGGATGAGTCGCTTGCTGATCAGCGCTTCCATGGCGCTGAGCTCCAACGCCCGGGTGCCTCCTGGGCGCTGAAGGATTCGGGCCCCGACGGCGGAGGCGGCGCTGATCCCTCGGGCGAACAGGTCGTGGGCCGACAACTCGGTCAGGGATCCCGAAGCGGAACCGAACATCACCAGGCGTCCGGCCACCTCGAGCAGTTCCAGCGCGTCCCGGCCGATCTGGCTCCCGACTCCGTCGAGGACCAGCGTCACCGGCCTGCCCGCCAACGCCTCGCGCACAGCGTCGGGCCAGCCGGGCCGGTTGTAGTCGATGGCGTAGTCGGCGCCCAGCCCGCGGATGAGCGCCACCTTGTCGGGGCCGCCCGCGACGCCGACGACCGTCGCGCCGACGGCCAACGCTGCCTGGAGCAGCAGGGTTCCGATTCCTCCGGCGGCTGCGGTGACCAGGACGACGTCGCCGGCGACCGGGCTCGCGAGTTCGAGGATCGCCATGGTCGTCCGGCCGGTGCCGATCATGGCCACGGCGGAGTCGGCGTCGACGTCGTCAGGCAGGACGTGGAGGGCCGCCGACGGGGCCAGCGCGAGCTCGGCGTACCCGCCACTGGCCAAGCCGAGGTCGGCGACGACGCGTCGGCCGATGAGGTGCGCGTCCGCGCCGGTGCCTATCTCGTCGACGAGTCCGGCGACCTCCCGGCCCGGGGTCATGGGCAGGCGGGGCGCGACCCGCGGCCCGCCTCCTCCTTGGCGGATCACCGTGTCCAGGAGGTGAACACCGGCCGACTCGACCCGGATCCGCACCTCGCCGTCGGCGGGATGGGGATCGGGCACCTCCTCCAACCGGAGTTCCCCGGGGCCGCCGAACGCGTGCTGCCTGATCGCTCGCATCGTGCTCAGCCCTCGCCGCGCAGGTTGTGCTTGACCAGCCAGGCGAGCAGCGAGGCGGCGATGGCCTCGGGCTGATCCTCGGGGGTGTGATGGCCGGCGGGCCCGTGCATCACGATCTCCAGGGCGGACACGTGGGCGGCGCACCAGTCGATGGTCTCCTTACCCGTCATCGTGCCCGGTCCGGGCTCGAAGGTGAGCAGGAGCTTGGGCACCTCCGCGCTGTCGGCCAGCCACTCGTCGTAGGCGGCGACCCTGGCCACGACGTCGGCCGGCTCCCCCTCCAGGGGCATCGCCCGCGGCCACTGCAGCAGCGGCAGCCGGCTCTGCCTGGTCGGGTAGGGGCGGCGGTAGACCTCGTGGTCCTCCTCGCTCAGCCCGCCGGCGATGGTGGCAGGAAGCGCCTTTTCGATGAACGCGTTCTGGTCCAGGACCATGGCCTCGCCCACACCGGGCGTGCGCATGGACTCGAACAGCGGGCGGGCACCGGTGGGGAAGTCTGCCCAGGACATCGGCCTGATGATCGTCTCAGTGAACGCGATGCCCCGGACCCGTCCGGGATTGCGGGCGGCCCAGTCGAAGGCCAGGGCGCCGCCCCAGTCGTGACCGACCAGCACGACCTGATCGAGACCGAGCGCGTCGAACCACGCGTCGAGGTAGCGGGCGTGATCGTGGAAGGTGTAGGCGATGTCGGGCTTGCCCGACTCGCCCATGCCGATGAGGTCGGGTGCCAGGCACCGGCCGTACTGGCTGACGGTGGGCAAGATGTGCCGCCACAGGTAGGACGAGGTGGGGTTGCCGTGCAGGAAGACCATCGGCGTCCCCGCGCCGGCCTCCCGGTAGAAGATCGTGGAATCAAGAACATGGGCAGCGGGCATGGCAGGTCTCTCTGCGAAGATGGCATACTAGACAGGTACCTGACCATACTAGAACTAGACAGGTGGCTGTCAATATGAGCCGAGATCCGTCCGCCAAGCGCCTGCGGCTCGCCCTCCTCCTGCGCCTCCTCCACCGCGAATACGCCCATGACATCGAGGCGTCCCTCGCAGAGGCGGGCTTCGGCGACATTCGCTCGGGGGATGCCAAGGTCTTCCCGTTCGTCCCGCCCGAGGGAATAGCGATACGCGAGCTCGCCGTCCAGGCCGGCGTGCGCAAGCAGACCATGGCACAGTCGGTCGACCAGCTCGAACGTGCCGGTTATCTGGAACGCCGCACGAATCCCCGCGATGGCCGGTCACGGTTGATCGTCCTCACGGAACGGGGAAGGGCGGTACGGCCGCTGGCGGCGGGCATGGGAGACAGGATCGAACAGCGGTGGGCCGAACTGACCAGTCCCGAGGAGTTCGAGACCCTCCGCGGCCTCCTGCACCGCCTGCTGGACCGCATCGGCCAGGCGGACCCCGACGCGGCCGCCCGCTTGACGTCGCTCGGCGACAGTCATCTCGACTGACCCCCAACCGTGCACGGTACGGCGGGTGTCGTGCGGGCGCAGGGTGCGCGCTGATGTCTGCCCTCGTCAGCGATTTGTTGCTCACGCCTCGGCCAGGAGTTTCAGATCACGTCCGCGTGGCGAGTACAGATACGACATCGTCCACGTACGCCTTGATGTGGCCCGTGAGGTGAGCAGCAGGTGGGGCGGCTCTGTTCGCGCACGCCATGGTCTGGCCGGACCGGCTCCGAACCGCCCCTGTGAGCTCCGGCGGCTGAGCCGGTACGGGCTCGGGTGCTTCAGGTGCAGGTGATGGCGATCGGCGTAGTGGCGACGCGCTGGGAGAAGTCGGGCGCCCCGCCGTCCAGGTTGGCGAAGCCGTAACCCATGACGTGGTAGTTCCCCGGCACGCAGGACACCATGTTGAGCTTGTAGACGTAGGCGAGGTTGTACTGGTAGATCTCGGCGTAGTTCAGGAAGGTGCCGTCCCGGTACAGGGAGAGGTAGCCGCCGATGAACGAGACCTTCTGGTTGCACGAGACCTCGACGTAGGCGTACACGTTCGTCGTGTACAACTGGGTCGGGTTGGTGATGGTGATGGTGCAGCTCAGGGCCGAGGCGCTGGCCGCGTTCGCCGCCTGGGCGGGTGACACGCCGAGCGCCAGGGCGGCTGCCGCGCCGAGTGCGAGGGCGCGCCTTGCATGGTGAGGTTTCAAGAAGTCATCTCTCCCTACTGCCGCTGGGGCGGGGGGTTCTTGGGCGAGAGTCACACGACGACCGCGGGTCCGGACAGGCCCATTTCGGGTGGTGACCGGCGCCCTGGTGGTCGTATCGCGGCTTCCGGGCGGCCCGTATCCGCCCGGCGACCTCGCCCGGCGGATCAACCGGCCGGTCGCGGGCCTCGTGACGGGGAGCGACGGTGTCGTCGCGGTCGCGTCCGCGCGGCGGTGCGGGTGAAACTTTCAGCACCGGCTCTGGCCCGCCGGTTCGCCACGGGCGTGCGCCGGTCGCGCTAGCGTGCTGCTTATGATCATCCGTACCTGGAGAGGCTGGACGCGGGCGGCCGACGCGGCCGACTACGAGGCCTACCTGATGCGCACCGGATACGCCGAGTACACCGCCACCCCCGGCAACAAGGGCGCCTACTTCACCCGCCGCGACGCCGGGGACCGCACCGAGTTCTTCCTGATCACCATGTGGGACTCGTGGGAGGCGGTGAAGGCGTTCGCCGGTGAGGACCCGTCCGTGGCCGTCTTCTACCCCGAGGACGAGCGTTTCCTGGTCGACAAGGAGCTGACCGTGGACCACTACGACATGTTCGCCGGCACGTAGGACGCATGCATGATCACCGAGGCCCCGGCGTTCACCGCTCCTTCCGCAGCCAGCGGGTGATGCCCAGCGTCTCCAGGAACGGCAGGTCGTGGCTGACCACGATGAGCGCCCCCCGGTAGGCCGACAGCGCCTGGGAGAGCTGGCGGACGCTGGACATGTCGAGGTTGTTCGTGGGCTCGTCCAGGAGGAGCAGGTGCGGCGGGGGCTCGGCCGACAGCAGCGCCGCGAGCACCGCGCGGAACCGTTCGCCGCCCGACAGCGTGCCCGCCGCCCGCTCCGCCCGCTCGCCCCTGAACAGGAAGCGCGCCAGCCGCGCCCGCACCTCGTTCACCGGCGCTGACGGCGCGAAGCGGCGGACGTTGCCGAGCACGCTCAGCGAGTCGTCCAGCAGGTCGAGCCGCTGCGGCAGATAGCCGGTCGGGACCGGGTGGTCGCCGTCCGCGACGCTCCGCAGCAGGGTCGTCTTGCCGGACCCGTTCGGGCCGACCAGGGCGATCCGCTCGGGGCCGCGGACGACCAGCTCCGCGATCGGCTCGCCGTCCTCCTCAGGCCCGCCGCGCAGCTCGTACAGGCCCGTCAGGTCCGGCAGGGTGAGCACCGTGCGGCCGGCCGGGACCGCCGTCTCCGGCAGGGTGACCCTGATCTCGTCGTCCTCGCGCAGCGCCTGCTCGGCCTCGGTGAGGCGGTCGCGGGCCTGGTCCAGCTTCTCCGCGTGCATCGTGCGGTGCTTGCCCGCCGAGACCTGCGCCGCCCGCTTGCGGCCGCCCATGACGATCTTGGGCTCGCGTTTGGTCGCGTTCATCTTGTTGCCGTACCGGGCCCTCCTGTCCAGCTTGGTCTGCGCCTCCTCCAGCTCGCGTCTCTGCCGCCGGACGTCGCCCTCGGCCGCGCGGACCGTGCGCTCGGCGGCCTCCTGCTCGGTCTCCAGCGCCTCCTCGTACGCGGTGAGGTTGCCGCCGAACATCCGTACGGCGCCGTCCCGCAGGTCGGCCACCTGGTCCACGAGGTCGAGCAGGGCACGGTCGTGGCTGACGACCACCAGCACCCCGGACCAGGAGCGGACGGCGGCGTAGAGCCGGCGGCGCGCGTCCAGGTCCAGGTTGTTGGTGGGCTCGTCGAGCAGCAGCACCTCGGGGCGGCGTACGAGGAGCGCGGCCAGCCCGGTCATGACCACCTCGCCGCCGGACAGCGTGGCGGCGGTGCGGTCCAGGTCCAGGTGGCCGAGGCCGAGCCGGTCGAGTTCGGCGCGGGCGCGCTCCTCGACGTCCCAGTCGTCGCCGATCACGGTGAAGTGCTCGGCGGCGACGTCCCCGTTCTCGATGGCGTGCAGGGCGGCCCGCTGCGCGGTGATGCCGAGCAGGTCGGCGACCGTGCTACCGGTGGCCAGCGGGAGGTTCTGCGGGAGGTAACCGATCTCGCCGGCCACGCTGATCGTGCCCGAGGACGGGCGCAGTTCGCCGGCGATCAGCCGGAGGAGGGTCGACTTGCCCGACCCGTTGACGCCCATCAGGCCGGTGCGGCCGGGGCCGAAGGCGACGTCGAGGTCCGACAGGACGGGCGTGCCGTCGGTCCACTCGAACGAGATGGCGTCACAGACGATGGAAAAAGACATAAGGGCGGCTCCCTGACGTGTCTAGAAATTTCGGGACACGTGGAGACACCGCGCGCGCAGACCGGGAAGACCGGAAAGGAGATGGCCGAAAGAGAGGCGATCGTCTGAGGTCGGGCATGCGCACAGCGAAATGGCGCGGCGTCTCGGCCTCAGATCTCCAACAGGATCACCTCAGGGGTCGGCGACAAGGACGCCGAAACCATACCCGCTGGACCCTCCGAGATCAAGGGGTGGAGCCATCTCCACCCCCGTCGTGCACCTGAATCCATTCACGGGGCGGGCCGCGATCCCTAGCGTCGTCAGCGAGGGCTTCGACGAGACGGGGGACCGGTCATGAGCGAGATCACGCGGCGGCTGTTCATCGGGGCCGGGGCTGCGGCCGGGGGCGTGGCGGCGGCCGGCGGGGTCGCGCCGCCCGCCCGGGAGGCACCGCTGTCAGGACCCGTCGTGGTGCGGCCGGGGGACCCGCGCTACGAGTACCTGGCGGTCCGCAGGACCAACCTGCGCTTCCGGCACGAGCCCGAGTACTTCCACCTGGCCGGCTCCACCGAGCAGGTCGTCAAGGCGGTGCAGGAGGCGGTGCGGGCCGGCCGCAGGATCGCCGTGCGCAGCGGCGGCCACTGCTACGAGAACTTCGTCGGCGACGGCACCGAGGTCGTCATCGACCTGTGTGAGATGTCCGGCGTGTACTTCGACGCCAGGCGCGGCGCGTTCGTCATCGAGGCCGGAGCCACGCTGATGGACGCGTACCGGACGCTCTACCTGGGCTGGGGCGTCACCATCCCCGGCGGCCAATGCGGGGGCGTGGCCGCCGGGGGGCACATCGCGGGCGGCGGGTACGGGCCGCTGTCCCGCCGCGACGGGCTGACCGTCGACCACCTGCACGCCGTCGAGGTCGTGGTCGTCGACAGGGACGGCCGCGCCCGCGCCGTCGTCGCCACCCGGGACCCCGGCGATCCGCACCACGACCTGTGGTGGGCGCACACCGGCGGCGGCGGAGGCAACTTCGGCGTCGTCACCCGCTACTGGATGCGCGACCCGCGCGCCCGCGGGAACGACCCGGCCGAGTTGCTGCCCAGGCCGCCCCGTACCGTCCTGTCCGGAGTGGCGATCTGGTCGTGGCAGGGGATGGACCGCGCCTCGTTCCGCAGGCTGCTGCGCAACTACGCCGACTGGCACGTCCGCAACAGCGAGCCCGGCAGCCCGAACCTGTCGCTGTGGGGCTCCCTGATGATCCCCGGCAGGCAGGCGGGCGACGACCCGGGCGGGATGATCATGCCCACCCAGATCGACGGCGACCTGCCCGGCGCCGAGAAGCTGCTGCGCGACCACTTCGCGTTCGTCGCCGACGGGGTCGCGCCGCCGCAGTACGTCCCGCCGCTGATCCGCCAGCCCTGGTACGAGGCCGTACGGGAGCTCTCCCTCGGCGCGGACGCCGAACGGGGCCGGTACAAGGGCAAGTCGGCCTACCTGCGGGAGCGGTTCACCGACGAGCAGGCCGACGTGGCCTACGACCATCTCGGCGAACCGGGCGAGATCTCCTCCCAGGGCATGCTCTGGCTGCTGTCGTACGGCGGGAAGGTCAACACCGTGCCGCCGGAGGCCACCGCCACCGCGGAACGCCGGTCGGTGCTCAAGGCGCTGCACCTCGTCACCTGGGAGGAGGGCCAGGACGGCGACGCCCGCGTGGCGTGGGTGCGCGGCCTGCACAGGGACACGTTCGCGCGCACCGGCGGTGTCCCGGTCCCCGGCGGCAACTGCGGCGGCGCCTACATCAACTACCCCGACAGCGACCACGCCGACCCGGCCTGGAACACCTCCGGCGTCCCCTGGTCCACGATCTACTACGACGGGAACTACGCCCGCCTCCAGCGGGTCAAGCGCCGCTACGACCCCCGCGACGTCTTCCGCCACGCCCTTTCGGTGCGGCCGTAGCCGGCGGCGGGTCAGCCGCCGCCCCGGCGCTTGGCCCGGGCGCCGCAGTTGCCGTAGCCGTCGGAGCCGCCGGTGGCCCGGTCGTCGAAGAACACGTGCCGGCCGGTCTTGCCGGTCCGCGTCGTCCCCTCGAAGGCGACGCACTTGTCCTTGGCGTAGGCCTTCACCGGTCCCGCGTAGTACTTGTAGTCACTCTTGTCCTGGTAGGTCCGGTCGGGGGTCTCGACCCAGAGGGTGGCGGTGGTCCAGGTGGGCACTCCCACGTGCCTCGACTTGATGGTGACGACGCAGTTCTCTCCCGTACGCGCGCTGTAGAGCAGGTGGACGTGGGCCCAGACGACGCCCTCGCGGTCGGTCACCGGCCGGGTGCCGTTCGCCACCTTCCCGAAGCCGGGACCGCACACCTGCTCGGGGGTGTGCCCGCCGTGCGCGGCGGCCGGTGAGGCGGTCAGGGCGGTGGCGAGCAGGGCCGCCGAGACGAGTCCTGCCGTGGTTCTGCTCATCATGAGATGTCCTCCCGAGTCGTGGACGGTGATCACGAGAGTGCGGGGCGGAGCGATTGTCCGGAACCGTCCGGCGTGAAGTGCGGACAACGAGTTGTCCGTGGACAAACCGGTTCTCGTCAGATGATCATCGGAGAGGGGGTGGGAAGGGGGCGGTCGCGATGGAACGCAGGGCGGGCAGACCCCAGGGCCGGCCGAGAGGAAGCACGGAGCAGGCCAACGCGCTGGCGGAGTTCCTGCTCGGGCTCACCGGCGGGACGACTCTCCGCGAGCTGGCCGGGCGTTACCACGTGAGCAAGACGCTCTGGGGTGAGTACCGTTCCGGTGAGAAGATCATCCCGCTGGAGTTGCTGCGGCGGCTGGTACGCGACCGCACTCCAGACGAGCGCACCCGCCGGACGCGCCTGGAGACCGCCGAGCGCCTGCACGCGGCAGCCCTCGCCACAACTCCCCAGCCCTCCACCGCCCTCACAGAACCGCCCCCCGCCTCTCCCTCGTCCGTCGAGGCGGCCCTGTCCGCCGGCCATCCCACGTCTGCCGAGCCAGCCCTGCCCGCCGGCCCTCCCACATCCGCCGAACTGGCTCCGCCCCCCGCCTCACCCGCGCCCGTCGAACCGATCGGTCCCGCGGCGGGTGGGGTGCCGGTGGGACGGCGTAGGCGGCGTCCTCTGCTGTTCATCGGCGTCGCCGGGATCGTGGTGCTCGCCGTGCTCGTCGCCCTGGCCGGGTGGGAGCCGCCGAGCGCGCCCGGCGTCCCGGCGAGCGGCGTCGTGACGGCCCAGCCTGCCTCGGGCGCCGGGGTGTTCTCCGTCGGGCCGGGCGGCCGGGGCGTCTTCCGGTGGGACGGCGGCGAGGAGTGGACGAAGATCGGGGACGCCGCGAAACGCCTCTGGGCCGGTCCCGCCGGCCTGTTCGCGACGGGCATGGACGACCGGCTCTACGTGTACGGCGGCAGTCCCGGCGTCTGGTCACCCATCAGCGAGCCGGGCGCCGACTTCGCCGTAGCCGGTCCACGGTTGCACCGGCTGGCCGCGGACCGCCAGTCCGTCCACGTCTGGGACGGGAAGGGCACCTCCTGGACCTGGATCGGCGCGCCGGCGACACGCCTGTACGGCGGCACGCGAGGCCTGTTCGCCGTCGCCCCAGGCACCGGCTGGATCTGGTTCTACCGGGACAGACCCGGCCACTGGGACTTCGCCGGCACCGAGGGCGCCTCGTTCGCGGTCACCGGCCAGGGCCTGTACGGCCTCACCCCGGATCGCGGCGCGGTGAACCGCTGGACCGAGGGGGAGCCGCCGGCGTCACGGCGGCGATGGGTCCACGCGGCGGGCCCCGCGGGCGAGCTGTACGGAGGCGCCGCGGGCCTGTTCTCCACCGACCCGCCGGGCGCGAGGCTGCGCGTCCTGCCGGAGCCGGGACCGGGGGCCTGGCAGGACATCGGCCCGGCAGGCGCGGAGACGCGGGTGGGCGGCCGGGCGGTGTACGTCCTGGCCCGGGATCGTTCGCGGATCCTCCGCTGGACCCGCGACACCGGCGCCTGGCAGCGCATAGGCGGACCCGCCCAGACCCTGGCGGTCTGGGAGGACCCGGAAGGTCAGGCCGAACCTCACAGGGCGGGTTAACCGGGGGTTCACCGGTCACCCGTACGTTGACGGGCCATGAGCTGGAAGTACAGGGCCAACGCGACGCTAGAAGGACTGACCGGTTACACGATCACCCGCGCCGGGAGGCGGCGGGCGGCCAAGGCGCCCGAGCCGAGGCCCGCGCCCAGGCCGGCGCCGGAGACGCAGCGGCTGCCCGACGACGTGGTGCGCGAGCCGGTGGACCCGGCGCACGACCGGCTGCTCCGCGAGCCCGTCTTCCTGCTGTCGTCGGTCCGGTCCGGCTCGACCCTGCTGCGGGTGATCCTGAACTCCCACAGCCGGATCCACTCGCCCATCGAGACGCACTTCCGCCGCATGACCGTGGCGTTCGGCACCGACCCCGTACGGCAGGCGATGCGTCTGCTCGGCCACACGCACGCGGACGTCGAGCACCTCGTCTGGGACCGGCTGCTGCACCGGGAGCTGTCGCGCAGCGGCAAGCCGATCCTGGTGGAGAAGACGCCGAGCAACGTGTTCGTGTGGAAGCGCCTCAGGACGTGCTGGCCGGACGCCAGGTTCATCTTCCTGCTGCGGCACCCGATGTCGATCGTGCAGTCCTGGCACGAGGCCGACCCCGTCAAGCGGCCCATGGCGGAGGCCGTGCCGCGGACTCTCGCGTACATGAACCACCTCCAGGAGGCCCGCACCCAGGTGGAGGGCCACACCCTGCGCTACGAGGACCTGGTAGCAGAGCCGGAAGGGACGCTGAAGGACCTCTGCGCCTTCCTCGGCGTGTCCTGGGAGCCCGGAATGCTCAACTATGGAGACAAGGATCACGGGACGTTCCAGAAAGGGGTGGGCGACTGGCGCGACAAGATCAAGAGCGGTACGGTCGTCGCTGGCCGCCCGTTGCCCCCAAACGACGAGCTGCCTCCCGAGCTCGAGGAGATCTGCAGGCTCTGGGACTACTGCTGACGAGCGCGGCCCTTTCGTTATCCGGCTCCGGCAGAGTTCGCTTGCCGTTCTCCCGTGGTTCGCACCCCGATCTCACACTGCACCAAAGGTGTCCTGCATGATCCCCGCTCCCTCACGTCGCACCCTCCTGGCGGGTGCGCTGGCCGGCCTGTCCGTCCCCGCCGCCGCGTCGCCGGCGCAGGCCGCGCTCGTCTCCCGGCCCAACTTCCTGGTCATCCTCGCCGACGACCTGGGGTGGGGTGAGATCGGCATCAACGGGCAGAAGAAGATCGTCACGCCGAACATCGACCGGCTGGCGGCCGACGGGGTGCGGTTCGAGGCCGCCTACGCGGGGGCGCCGCTGTGCGCGCCGTCGCGCTGCTCCCTGCTCACCGGTCTGCACGCCGGCCACTCCACCGTACGGGAGAACCCGGAGGGCGGCCCCCAGCGCGCGCTGCGGGAGGGCGACCTGACCTTCGCCGAGCTGCTCCAGCTGGCCGGCTACCGCACGGCGTGCATCGGCAAGTGGGGGTTCGGCCCCGAGCTGCCCGGCCAGCCGTCGCATCCGAACGAGCGCGGCTTCGACGAGTTCTTCGGCTACATCAGTCACCGCCACGCCCACCAGTACTTCCCCAGCTACCTGTGGCGCAACGGCGGCAAGGTGGCGATCACCGGGAAGAAGTACGCGCCCGACCTGTTCCTGCGGCAGGCCGTCGACTTCATCAAGAAGCCGTCCGACCGGCCGTTCCTGCTCTTCTTCCCGACGAACCTGCCGCACTCGCCGAGCGAGGTCCCCGGCAACGCCGGCCGCTACAAGGACAAGCCGTGGAGCCGCGCCAACCGGCGCCACGCCGCCCAGGTCACGCTGCTCGACTCGTACGTGGGCGAGCTCGTGGGCGCGCTGCGCGAGGCCGGGGTCGCCGACGACACGATCGTGCTGTTCATGAGCGACAACGGCCCGCACCGCGAGAAGGGCGTGACGCCCCGGCTGTTCGACTCCAACGGCCCGTTCCGCGCCGACAAGCGCGATCTGTACGAGGGCGGCATCCGGGTGCCGCTGATCGCCTGGTCGCCGAAGATGCGCTCCCGGGTGGAGACGCGGCCGGTGGCCTACTGGGACCTGATGCCGACGCTGGCCGACCTGGCAGAGGTGCCGGTGCCCGACGGGATCGACGGCCGCTCGTTCCGCGGCATGCTCAGCGGCGGCTCCG
Source organism: Nonomuraea sp. NPDC049486 (assembly GCF_040676925.1). NCBI lineage: Bacteria > Bacillati > Actinomycetota > Actinomycetes > Streptosporangiales > Streptosporangiaceae > Nonomuraea > Nonomuraea sp. NPDC049486. The sequence goes on along the minus strand of NZ_JBFAPV010000009.1, from coordinate 372,697 downwards.
GGCCCGACCACGACCACCTGATCTGGAACCGGCCGCGCAAGGCGCAGGCGATCCGCCGCGGCCGCTGGAAGGCGATCAGGTTCGCGCCCGGCGTCGAGGGCGCGGGCCCCGACGGCAGGATTGAGCTGTACGACCTCGACGAAGACCTCGGAGAGCGGAAGGACCTGGCCGCCATCAGGCCGGACGTGGTCTCCGAGCTGATGGACCTGCTCGACCGGTCGATCGGCCCCGACCCGCGCCGCCCGTACGGGCTCAGGGTGACGGCCTCGGGCGACCGCGTCACCGTGACGCTCGTCAACGGCTCGGCCGTCACGTGGCGCAAGGTGCGGCTCGGGCTGACCCTGCCGCGCGGGGGCAAGGTGACGGCCCGCAGGGAGGTGGCCGAGCTGCTGCCGGGCGAGGAGACCAGCGCGACCTTCCGGGTTCCCGGGCGCGGCCTGGTCACCGGGTCGGCGGCCTTCCGCTCGGGGAAGAAGCGGCACACGTTCCGCAGGACCTACCGCCACCAGCGCAGCCTTGTGTGAAATATCGCATCATTCGGCAGCCCGTGATGTGAAGCGTGTACAAAGAGGGCTATGCCAGAGCGGGCGGACGATCTCTCCGCGGTGATCTCGGCGGTGCTGACGGGCACCCGCCTGCTCGTCGGCATCGCCGCCCGCTCGCTCGGCGCGGTGGCGGACCGGGTCACGCTGTCGCAGTTCAGGATGCTGGTGGTGCTGGCCACCCAGGGGGAGACCAAGCTCGTCACGATGGCCGACCTGCTGAACGTCAACCCCTCCACGGCCATGCGGATGGCCGACCGGCTGGCCGCCGCCGACCTGATCGTGCGCGAGGTCAACCCGCTCAACCGCAGGGAGAGCCTGATGCGGCTCACCCCGGAAGGCCTGCACGTCGTGGACGAGGTGACCGCCCGCCGCCGCGCCGAGATCGGCACGATCGTGGCGCGCATGTCGCCGGAGCAGTGCCGCGCGCTGGTCGCGGCCATGAACGCCTTCAACACGGCGGCCGGTGAGCCTCCCGGGGAGGGCCCGCACCCGCTGGGCTGGCCCGAGGGCTAGGACGTGATCGGTTTGGGCAGGGCGGCGATCGCCTCCTGGACCGTGCCGTACGACCTGAACCGCTTGGTCAGGCCCGTGACGTCGAGCACCCGCTGGACCCGGGGATGGAGCTCGCAGAGGACCAGGACGCCGCCGGACGCCTCGGCCCCGCTCGCCGCCGCGATCAGGACGCTGAGCCCCGACGAGTCGCAGAACTCGACGCCTTTCATGTCGACGACGACCTTCGCGGGCTCGGTGCTCGCGATGGCCTCGGCCATGCAGCGGCCGCACTCGGCGGCCGTAGCGATGTCGAGCTCACCCGACAGGCTGAGGACGGCGGCGCCGCCGTTGGGGGTGATGATCCAGGAGAAGCCGGGCTGCATGTCTCCGCCCTCCTAAAGTGTGACATTTCACCCTTGAGCTCACCATTGCACAATGCAATGAATCCAGGCAGTACCCAAGAAACAACGCCAACATGCGCCGAGTCCCGTTAATCTCGCCGCTGCGCGTCAACGATGTGACTCAGCGCTACTGGAGCGTACGTCCTGCAAGCCACGATTGCCAGCCCCGGCATCGTACGGGCACATTGAGCGCATGGATCCGGTCAACCTGCGCGAGTACGAGCAAGCGGCCAAGGACAGATTAGACCCCGATCTCTACGACTATTTCGCCGGCGGAGCCCAGGACGAGGTGACGCTGCGTGCCAACGAGGCGGCGTTCCGGCGGCTGATGCTGGTGCCCCGGGTGCTGACCGGCGCCGGCGAGCCCGCGCTGGACGTCACGATCCTGGGGCGGACGGCGTCGATGCCGGTGCTGGTGGCGCCCACCGCCTTCCACCGGCTGGCGCACCCGGAAGGGGAGCTGGCCACCGGGCGGGCGGTCGCCGCGGCCGGGGGCATCATGATCACCGCGATGCTGTCGACGGTGGCGATGGAGGAGGTGGCGGCCACCGGCGCCGAGCTCTGGTTCCAGTTCTACCTGCAGCCGGACCCCGGCTACACCGAGCACCTGGTGCGGCGGGCGGAGGCGGCGGGATGCCGGGCGCTGGTGATCACCGTCGACTCACCGGCGCTGCGGACAGGGGAGCGGGCCAGGAGCGCGCTGCTGGAACTGCCGGCGGGACTGTCGTGCCCCAACCTGGGCGGCGACGGTGACATCCGGCAGGTGACGCTCTCACCGGAGATCTCGTGGGAGCACGTGGACCGGCTGCGCAGGACCACCTCGTTGCCGATCGTCCTGAAAGGCATCCTGCACCCGGCCGACGCTGCCCTGGCGGTCGCGCACGGCGCCGACGCGATCATCGTGTCCAACCACGGCGGACGCCAGCTCGACTCCGCCGCCGCCACCATCGACCGCCTCCCGGCGGTCGCCGACGCGGTGGACGGCCGCGTGCCCGTCCTGCTGGACGGCGGCGTGCGGCGCGGCACCGACGTCGTCAAGGCGCTCGCCCTGGGCGCCCGCGCCGTCGCGATCGGCCGGCCCGTGGTGTGGGGGCTGTCGGTGGCGGGCGCCGACGGCGTCGCTCACGTGCTGGCGCTGCTCCGCGCCGAACTGGCCAACGCGCTCACCCTGTGCGGCCTCGGCTCGGCCGGCCAGGTGCCGCGCGACCTGGTGGTCACCGACGGCCCGGCGGCAGCGCCGTGAAGTCGGCGAAGTCGAACCCCGGCGACACCACGCAACTGACCAGGACCTCCTGGCCTTCCGCGGGCCTGGCCGACTGCCACACGCCGCCGGGCACCACGGCCTGCGGCACCTGCCCGCGCTCGACGTCCGGCCCCAGGATCACGCTCTCGTCGCCGATCGTCAGCCGCAGCGGACCGCCCCGGTGCCACAGCCACACCTCGTCGGAGCGCACCATGTGCGGCACCGACTCCTCGCCCGGCCGCAACAGGAAGTAGATTCCGGTCGCGGAGGCGCGGGCGCCCTCGTACCCGTCGGGCCGGAACGTCACCCCGGCCCGCCACGTCTCCCTGAACCACCCGCCCTCAGGATGCGGCAGCAGGTCGAGCGCCCGCGCGACCGGCGGCCGCGGCTCGAACCCCACCGGCGCCCCGGTCACGTCCCGCCGCAGGAACCGCGTCCCGTCGAGCACGAGCTGCCCCTCCAGCCCCCGCGCCAGCGCGTCCTCCTCGCCGGCCACCTCGAACACCGGCCCGTCCGGATAGATCATCAGCTCCATCCGGCAGATTTTACGGGGGCGCGGTCGATCGTCTTCGCACGGTCGCGGAATGTCGGTCGGCGTGGCTAATGTGCGGCGAGTGATCGAACGGTGGAGCCGTGATCAGGTCCTCTCCCTCGCCCCCGACGCGTCCTCACGGAAGGCCGCCCAGGGGGTCGCCGCGCCGGGCAGGTGGCCGGTGCGCGGCCTGACGGGCGAGGTGCTGTTCGGCGAGTGCGAGGGCAGCGGCGCCACGCCCTACCAGGCCTGCGTCGACCTGGGCGAGCCCGCCTACCGGTGCAGCTGCCCGAGCCGCAAGTTCCCCTGCAAGCACGCCTTGGGGCTGCTGCTCCTGTGGTCCTCTGACGGCGTCCCGCATGCGGACGGGCTGCCCGCGTGGGCGGGGGAGTGGCTGGCCCAGCGCGAGGCCCGCGCCGCCCGCTCGGCCGCCCGCCTCGAAGCCGCGCCGTCCCCGCCGCCCCGCAACGGCGAGTCGTTGCGGCACGGGCGGGTCGCGGCCGGGCTGGCGGAGCTGGAGCGGTGGCTGGCCGACCAGATCCGCCAGGGCCTGGCCACGGCCGCGCCGCACGACTGGGAAGGTCTGGCCAAACGGCTCATCGACGCCCAGGCGCCGGGGGCGGCGGGCATGGTGACCAGGCTCGCCCGGGTCAGGGACGAGGACGAGTGGCCGGGCCGGCTGCTGGAGGAGCACGCCCTGCTCCACCTCCTCGCGGTCGCCTACCGCAGGCGTGCCGAGCTGCCCCCGGAGCTGGCCGAGACGGTGCTGATGCGGGTCGGGTTCCCGGTGACCCGGGAGGAGGTGCTGGCCCGTCCGGTGGTGCGCGACCGGTGGGACGTCCTCGGCCGGCGCGACGAGGAGCAGGACCGCCTCACGGCCCGCCGCGTCTGGCTGCGCGGCCGCTCGACCGGCCGCGCCGCGCTCATCCTGTCCTTCGCCCCCTCCGGCCAGCCCCTCGACGCCTCCCTGGTGACGGGCACCACCATCGACGCCGACCTCGCCTTCTACCCCGGCGCCGCCCCCCTCCGCGCCCTCGTCGCCCACCGCCACCCACCCGCCCTTCGGGAAGCCGTCGCAGAACACGCGCCGCAGCCCTCGGCTCCTTCGGGAACGCTCGCGGGGCATGCGTCGCCGTCCCTTTCGGGAGCCGGCTCTCCTCGTACGGGCGTGCGCGCCGACGCCTCAGAGGCGCCTCTGATGGGCGGATCGGGCGCCGAGACGGGGTCGTCTGCGGGGGATGCGCACGGGGCTTCTTCGGAAGCGGGCGGGGTCGTGCCGGGGATGAGTGCCGACGACGCGATGGGGGAGGTCGCCGCGGCGCTGGCCGCCGACCCGTGGACCGAGTCGTGGCCGCTGGTGCTGACCGGTGTGGTGCCGGGGGAGGCCACGCTGGCCGGGTTCCCGCTGCTGGCCTCGTGGCGCGGGGTGTGGCGGCTGCTCGCCGTGTCCGGCGGGCGGCCGGTGACGGTGGCCGCCGAGTGGACGCCGCGCGGCCTGCGCCCCCTGACGACCTGGGACGAGGACGGGACGGTGGTGATCCTGTGAAGACCGGCGACCCTTCGGCGGCACTCCGGGCGACGGCGAACGACTGGGAGGAGCTGGCCTCGACGGCCCTCGTCGGGACCGACCGCAGACCGTACCCCGGAGACCTGCTCGGCGCCGCCGCCGTCGAGACGGTGCGGCGGCGCGCCGGGCGGCGGCCCGTGGAGCCCGAGGGCGAGGAGGCCGCGCCCGGGGAGGAGCAGGAGCCGGTCGGCAGGCGCGCCGCCGAGCGGCTGGCGCGCATCGTGGGCGGCGAGCACGAGAGGCTGCTGCCCGAATGGCTGGCCGTCGCCGCCGCGACGGGCCGCAGGGTGCCGCCTTACGTGCTGCCCGAGCTGCTCGAACGCGGCCGGTGGGACCGATCCGTGCGCGCCCACCTCGGGGTGATCGCCGGACGGCGCGGCCGGTGGCTCGCCGCGCGCAACCCCGCGTGGGCCTACCTCCTGGACGAGCCGACCGGCGAGACGTGGGAGCTGGGCAGCGCCGCGGACCGGCGCGCCCACCTGCGGCGGCTCAGGAAGCAGGACCCCGCCGGGGCGCGGCGGCTGCTGGAGACCACGTGGGAGCGCGAGACGCCCGACGACCGGGCCGCGTTCACGGAGATGCTGGCCGACGGGCTGTCCATGGACGACGAGCCGTTCCTGGAGTCGGCGCTCGACGACCGGCGGCGCGAGGTGCGCCAGGAGGCCGCCAACCTGCTCACCCGCCTGCCGGGGTCCCGGCTGTCGCGGCGGATGGCCGAACGGGCCCGCGCCTGCCTGACCGTCACGCCCGCCGCGATCCTCGTCGAGCCGCCCGCGGGTTGCGACGGCGTGATGGAGCGCGACGGCATCAGGGCCAAGCCGCCGCGCGGGTTCGGCGAGCGGGCCTGGTGGCTGCAGCAGGTGATCGCCCGCGCGCCGCTGACGATGTGGGGCGAGCCGCCGGAGAGCCTGCTCGCCCGCCGCATCCCCGAGTGGGACGGCGAGGTGAAGGCCGGCTGGGTGCGCGCCGCGGTGTTGCAGCGCGACCCGGCGTGGGCGCGGGCGATGTTCGCCTGGGATCCGATCGCCGACCTGCTGGAAGCGCTCGGCCCTGACGAGCAGCAGGAGCTCGCCGCCGGGTTCACCCTGGGCCACGACCTCGACAGCCAGCTGATCATGGTGCTCGGCGGGGTGTCGCCCTACTGGCGGGAGCCGCTCGCCTCGGCCGTCCTGCACAAGATCGTCAAAGTGGCCGCCAGCCAGCCGTGGAACCTCGACGAGCTGGTCCGGCTGGCCGGCGAACGCCTCGACCCCGGCCTGGCCCCGCTGGCCGAGAGCTACTCGCCCGCGCCGGCCGTCCAGCGGGTGGCCGCCTCGCTGCGCTTCCGCGCCGACATGTTCAAGGAGTTGTCATGACCGTTCTGCGTCCCCACGCGGAAGACCAGTACGCCGACGAGCTGGCCCTGCTCGCCAAGGAGGACGACCGGGCGCGCCCGCCCGGCTGGAAGCTCTCGCCGTGGGCGGTCACCACCTACATCCTCGGCGACGGCGACCGCGTCACCCCCAAGTACGTCGGCGCCCGCCGCATCGTCGAGGTCGCCGTCGCCACCCTGGCGACCGACCGGGCGCTGCTGCTGCTCGGCGTGCCCGGCACGGCCAAGACCTGGCTGTCGGAGCACCTCGCCGCCGCCGTCAGCGGCGACTCGACGCTGCTCGTCCAGGGCACCGCCGGCACCGCAGAGGAGGCCATCCGGTACGGGTGGAACTACGCGCGGCTGCTGGCCGAGGGCCCGTCCCTGGACGCGCTGACGCCGTCCCCGGTGATGCGGGCGATGGCCGAGGGGCGGGTGGCCAGGGTCGAGGAGCTCACCCGCATGCCGTCCGACGTGCAGGACGCGCTGATCACCGTGCTGTCGGAGAAGACGCTGCCGATCCCGGAGCTCAACCGCGAGGTGCAGGCCGAGCGCGGCTTCAACGTCATCGCCACCGCCAACGACCGCGACCGCGGCGTCAACGAGCTGTCCAGCGCGCTGCGCCGCCGCTTCAACACGGTCGTGCTGCCGGTGCCCGCCACGGCCGAGGAGGAGGTCGACATCGTCGCCCGCCGCGTCGCCCAGCTCGGCCGCTCGCTGGAGCTGCCCGAGACGGCGACCGCGCTGTCGGAGATCCGCCGCGTCGTGACCGTCTTCCGCGAGCTGCGCGCCGGCCTGACCGAGGACGGCCGCACCAAGGTCAAGTCGCCCAGCGCCACGCTGTCCACCGCCGAGGCGATCTCGGTGCTGACCAGCGGCATCGCCCTGGCCGCCCACTTCGGCGACGGCGTGCTGCGGCCCGCCGACGTGGCCGCCGGCATCGTCGGCGCGGTGGTGCAGGAGCCGGTGTCCGACCGGGTGGTGTGGCGCGAGTACCTGGAGACGGTCGTGCGCGAGCGGTCCGACTGGCGCGACTTCTACCGCGCCTGCCGCGAGGTCTCATGAGCGGCGTCTCCGTCCTGGGCGTCCGCCACCACGGCCCCGGCTCGGCCCGCGCCGTCCGGGCCGAGCTCGAACGCCTGCGCCCCGACGTCATCCTCGTCGAGGGCCCGCCGGAGGCCGACTCCCTCGTCCGCCTCGCCCCTGACCTGGAGCCGCCGGTCGCGCTGCTGGCCCACGTCCCCGGCAGCGCGTCCAGCGCCGCCTTCTGGCCGTTCGCCCGCTTCTCCCCGGAATGGCAGGCGATCCTGTACGGGGTCGGGGCGGGCGTCCCGGTCCGCTTCTGCGACCTTCCCGCCGCCCACACCCTCGCGGAGCCCTCGGAGCCCGCCGAGCCCGCTCCGGAGTCCGCGGAGGAGTCGACGCGGCTCGATCCCATCGGGGCGCTGGCCCACGCCGCCGGATACGACGACCCGGAGCGGTGGTGGGAGGACGTGGTCGAGCACCGGGGCGACACGCCGTTCGAGGTGATCGCCGAGGCCGTGGCCGCCGTCCGGGAAGGGTACGTGCCGGCCGGGCGGGAGGCCAGGCGCGAGGCGTACATGCGCAAGACCCTGCGTGCGGCGATCAAGGAAGGGCACGGGCGGATCGCCGTGATCTGCGGGGCCTGGCACGTCCCCGCGCTGTCCGGGCCGCTGCCGCCGGTCAAGGACGACAACGCGGTGCTGCGCGGGATGCCCAGGGTGAAGGCGGAGCTGACCTGGGTGCCGTGGACGTACGGGCGGCTGGCCTGGTGGAGCGGCTACGGGGCGGGCATCACCTCGCCCGGCTGGTACGACCACCTGTTCACGGCCCCCGACCGGCCGATCGAGCGGTGGCTGACCGGGGCGGCGGGGGTGCTGCGCGACGAAGGGCTGGCGGTGTCGCCGGCGCACGTGATCGAGGCGTCGCGGCTCGCCCACGGGCTGGCGGCGCTGCGCGGCCGGCCGCTGGCGGGGCTGGGCGAGGTGACCGAGGCGGCCCGGGCGGTGCTGTGCGAGGGCGACGACCTGGCCGTCGAGCTGATCCACCGGCGGCTGGTCGTCGGCGACCGGCTGGGGCTGGTCACCGACGGCACGCCGATGGTGCCGCTCCAGCGTGACCTGCGCGACCAGCAGCGCAAGGTGCGGCTCAAGCCCGAGGCCCTCGACCGTGAGCTCGATCTCGACCTGCGCAAGCCGCTCGACCTGGCGCGCAGCCATCTGCTGCACCGGCTGCGGCTGCTCGGGGTCGGCTGGGGGGAGCCGGGGGAGGCACGGGGCAAGGGCACGTTCAGGGAGACGTGGCGGCTGCGGTGGGAGCCGGAGTTCGACCTGGCGCTGATCGAGCGGGCGGCTCTCGGCACCACGGTCGAGACCGCCGCCACCCGCCACGCCCGCGACCGCGCCACCGGCACGCCAGTTCCCGGACCGATGCCCGGTGGCTCGCCGGGGCCCGGCGGGACGGCAGGGGGTTCTCCCGGGTCCGGTGGTGGGCCGGGCGGGGCGTCGCAGGGCGGTGGGTCCGGCGGGGTGTCGCAGGGCGGTGGGTCCGGCGGGGTGTCGCAGGGCGGTGGGTCCGGCGGGGTGTCGCTGGCGGAGCTGACCGGGCTGGTGGAGCAGTGCCTGCTGGCCGACCTGCCCGAGGCGCTGCCCGACGTGCTGGCCGCGCTGTCCGCCAAGGCGGCGCTCGACACCGACGTCACCCGGCTGATGGCGGCGCTGCCGGCGATGGTGCGCGCGCATCGGTACGGCGACGTACGCGGGACCTCGGCCGAAGGGCTGACGGTGATCGTGCGGTCGATGCTCGACCGGATCTGCGTGGGCCTGCCCGTCGCGGTGACCCGGCTGGACGACGAGGCGGCGGCCGGGCTGCTCGGCCACGTCGACGCCGTGCACACGGCCATGGGCCTGCTGGACGAGGGTGCGGGCGGGCCGGATCGTCCCCTGGACGAGAGTGCGGGCGGGCTGGATCAGCCCCCGAACGCGGGGGAGTCCGAGCAGCCCGGCGGCGGCACGGCGTCGCCGCGTGAGCGGTGGCTCGCCACGTTGCTCGGGCTGTGCGGGCGTCAGGATCTGCACGGCCTGGTCGAGGGACGGCTGACCCGGATCCTGCTCGACGCCGGGGAGATCGACGACGCCGGCGACCGGATGGCCAGGGCCGCGTCGCGCGGCGAGTCGCCCGCCAGGACGGCCGCCTGGGTCGAGGGGTTCCTGTCCGGCGGCGGCCTGCTGCTGGTGCACGATCCGCGCCTGTTCGGGCTGGTCGACGAGTGGCTCACCGGGCTCGGCGCCGAGCAGTTCGTCGAGGTGCTGCCCCTGCTGCGGCGTACCTTCGGCAGCTTCGCCGTACCCGAGAGGAGAGCGGTGGGGGAGCGCGTGCGGCAGGGCGGGCGCGCGGCGGAGGCCGCGGAGCCGGAGCTGGACGAGCGGCGCGCGGGAGCGGCCGCGCGCACCGTGCTGGAGATCTTGGGGAGTGCGCATGGCTGACCAGGACGAGCGGCTGCGCAGGTGGCGGCTGGTGCTCGGCGGCGGCGACGCCGACGGCACCGGCCACGGCCTGCGGGGCGCCGACGCGGGGATGGACGCGGCGCTGGCCGCCCTCTACGGGCAGGGCGGCGGGGGCGGCAAGGCGGGCGGGCGCGAAGGCGGGCTGGGCGCGTCGGCGCCACGGGTGGCCCGCTGGCTGGGCGACATCAGGACCTACTTCCCCGCCACGGTCGTCCAGGTGATGCAGAAGGACGCGATCGAGCGGCTCGACCTCACCCGCCTGCTCCTGGAGCCGGAGATGCTGGACGCCGTCGAGCCCGACGTCCACCTGGTGGGCACGCTGCTGTCGCTCAATAGGGTGATGCCCGACCAGGCCCGCGAGTCCGCCAGGGCGGTGGTCCGCGCGGTGGTGGCCGAGCTGGAGAGACGGCTCGCCCAGAAGACCAGGGCGGCCGTCACCGGCGCGCTCGACCGCAGCGCCAGGAACCACCGCCCCAGACGCGCGGCCGACATCGACTGGGACCGCACGATCCGCGCCAACCTGAAGAACTACCTGCCGGAGCGCGAGACCGTCGTCCCGTCGCGGCTCGTCGGCTACGCGCGCAGGCAGCGGGCGGTCCAGCGTGAGGTGGTGCTGGCCATCGACCAGAGCGGGTCGATGGCGGCCTCGGTGGTCTACTCCAGCGTGTTCGGCGCCGTCCTGGCCTCGATGCGCTCGCTCAAGACGTCGCTGGTGGTCTTCGACACGTCCGTGGCCGACCTGACCGACCAGCTGCACGACCCGGTGGAGCTGCTGTTCGGCACCCAGCTCGGCGGCGGCACCGACATCAACAGGGCCATCGCCTACTGCCAGGGCCTCATCACCCGGCCGGCCGACTCGATCTTCGTGCTGATCAGCGACCTGTACGAGGGCGGCATCCGGCGGGAGATGCTGCGCCGGGTGGCCGCGATGACCCAGGCCGGCGTCCAGGTGATCGTGCTGCTGGCCCTGTCCGACGAGGGCGCGCCGTTCTACGACCACGAGAACGCGGCGGCGCTGGCGGCGATGGGCGTGCCCGCGTTCGCCTGCACCCCCGACGCCTTCCCCGATCTGATGGCCGCGGCGATCGAGCGCCGCGACATCGGCCGGTGGGCCGAACGCAACCTCGGCGGCCCCGGCCAGGCAGGTCCCTAGGGCGGACGGCCTACGCCCTGCGCCCGATGTGCCGGCCCGCCGGTTCGCGTAGCTTGACGGATCATGACGATGACTGCGGAGCGCGCCCCCGGCGTGCTCTCCTCCCGATACCGCGGGCTCAGCGTGGGGCTGGTCGCGCTGATCATGCTGGTGGCCTTCGAGGCGATGGCGGTGACCACCGCGATGCCGGTCGTGGCCCGCGAGCTCGGCGGCCTGCACCTGTACAACCTGGCCTTCAGCGCCACGCTGGCGGCGAGCGTGATCGCCACCGTGCTCGGCGGGCGGTGGAGCGACAGGAGCGGGCCGATGCCGCCCATCGCCGCAGGGGTGGCCGCCTTCGTCGCGGGCCTGCTGCTCGCGGGCGCGGCGCCGACCATGGAGGTCCTCGTCGCGGGCCGGTTCGTGCAAGGGCTCGGGGCCGGGCTGATCCAGGTGGCGCTGTACGTGTTCGTGGCCCGGGTCTACCCGCCGGAGCTGCACCCGAAGGTGTTCGCCCTGTTCTCGGCCGCGTGGGTGGTGCCCTCGATGGTGGGGCCGACGATCGCCGGGCTGGTGGCCGAGCACGCCGGCTGGCGGTGGATCTTCTACGGCGTGTCCCTGATCGTGGTGCCCGCGGCGCTGCTGCTCTGGCGGGGCGGCGGCGACCGGGCCACGGGCGGGGCCGGCGCGGCGGACGCCCCGGCGATCGGCGGCAAGCTCGCCTGGGCCGCGCTCACCGCCGTCGCCGCCGCGCTCATCCAGTACGGCAGCGCGCTCGGGCTGGGCGGCGTGCCGCTGCTGGCCGCGGGCGGCGCGCTGCTGGCCGTCGCGCTGCCCCGGCTGCTGCCCGCCGGGTCGCTCAGGGCCGCCCGCGGCCTGCCGAGCGGGCCCGTGCTGCGCGGTCTCGCCTACGGCTCGCTCATGGCCGCCCAGGTCCTCATCCCGCTCATGCTCACCCAGGAGCGCGGCCTGTCGCTGGCCGCCGCGGGCGTGGTGCTGACGGTCGGCGCGCTCGGCTGGTCCGCCGGTTCCTGGATCAAGGGCCGCGGCACGATCGGGAACATGACCGCCCTGCGCGGCGGCGCCCTCATGATCGCGGCCGGCATCTCGCTGGTCTCGCTCGTCCTCGTCGACGCGGTCCCGATCGGGCTCGCGCACGTCGCGATGGCGATCTCCGGGCTGGGCATCGGCATGCTCCACCCCACGGTGTCGGTGCTGGTCCTGGAGATGTCGGCGAAGGGCGAGGAGGGCGGCAACGCGGCGGCGCTCGGGGTCGGCGAGTCGGTGTTCACCGTGGTCGCGGTCGCCGTGAGCGGCGCCCTGTTCACCGCCACCGGGCAGGGCTACCTCGTGGGACTCGCCTTCACCGTCGTGCTCGCTCTCGGCGCCGCGTGGGTGGCCCCCCGTTTCGTCCACCCCGCCGGGGCAGGCACACTGGAGGAGGCCGCGTCATAAGAGGGGGGCTCATGCCGCGAGTGCGGGAGCTGGAGGTGCTTCGTGTCGTGCTGCCCTACGGCAGGCGCACGGAGTGCCTGCTGGTGAAGCTGACCGACTACGGCGGCATGACCGGCTGGGGCGAGGCCGTCAGCCCTGCGCCCAAGTCCTGGTCCAGGCTGGAGGAGACGCTCGGGGCGGTGCTCATCGGCGTCGACTGGGAACACCCCGACAGCGTGCCCAGCGGTGACCCGGCCGTCGACATGGCCTGCTGGGACCTGTGGACCCGGATGCGCGGGGTGCCGCTCGCCGACGCGATCGGCGGCACCCGCACCTCGCTGATGGCGACCGTGCGGCTCACCCCCGACCTGTCGATAGAGAGCCTGGTGACGCGGGTCAACCAGCAGGTGTGCGCCGGCTACGGCCACGTGACGCTCGACGTGCGGCCCGGCTGGGACGTCGAGCCGGTCCGGGCCGTGCGCGCCGCCTACCCCGCGCTCACGCTCGCCGTCGACTGCGGCAACGCCTACACCGACGGCGGCCAGCTCGTCGCGCTCGACGCCTACGGGCTGGAGGTGATCGAGCGCCCCTTCCCGGCCGGCGACGTGTACGCGCACGCCGACCTGCAGGACCAGGTGAGCGCCTCGGTCGCGGTCGAGGTCCACCGCACCGCCGACCTCGACGACTACCTGACGCTGCGCGCGGCCAGGGTGCTGCTGCTGCGGCCGTCCGCCTTCCCGTCGATCAGCGAGACCCGCCGCGCCCACGACCGCGCGGTCGCGGCCGGGTGGGACATCCAGTGCGCGGGCGGTCAGGGCGCCGGGCTGGCCAGGGCGGCCACCGTCGCCGTCGGCAGCCTGCCGGGCTGCACGCTGCCGTGCGACGTGACGCAACCGCCGCGCAACAACCAGATCGTCACCCCGATCGTCGGCGCGAACGCGGGCGTCATCGCCGTCCCGTTCACCCAGCCCGGCCTCGGCCACACCGTCGACGAGACCCGGCTGCGCCGCCTGGCGAAGGACTACTTCACCTTCACCGGCTGAGCCGGATTCGGGGAGCGGGCGCTAGGCCTTGCCGCAGCCCGCCGAGAGGTCCGTGGCGGAGCTCTCGTCAGGGTCCGCGGTCTTCTTCGGCGTCTTCGAGGGCGACGGCGTGGCGGTGGCCGCGAGGGTGGCCGCAGAGGTGGCCTCGGGGGTGGCGTCCGGGGTGGCCTCGGGGGTGGCCTCGGAACTGGCCTCGGGGGTGGCCGAGGCCGCGACCGGCGCGGAGCCGGTGGACTCGCGGAGCGCCTTGCGGACGAGCTTGCGGATCTCCCGCCAGTCGGGGTCGTACGTCTTGATGAGCGGCGGCACGAACTGGACGCTGGTCGCCTTCGCGTCCTGCGCCTTCAGCGCGAGCGGCACCAGATGGGTCAGCATGTCGCGGGGGATGTCGGTCTCGACCAGGTCCTCGGTCGCCCCGGCGATCGCGGTGAACCTGGACAGCACCGTCGCCGGGTCCGCCTGGTGGAGCAGCGCGCTGATCACGCATCGCTGGCGGCCCATCCGGGTGTAGTCGTCGCTGTTGGTGCGGGAGCGGGCGTACCACATGGCGTCCGCGCCCTTCAGCCTGCGCGTGCCGGCCTTCACCAGGCCCTCGTTGTACTTGCCGAAGACCACGTCCTGCTCGACGGTGATGGTGACGCCGCCGATCGCGTCGATCAGCCGGGCGAACCCCCACATGTTGACCAGCGCGTACCAGTCGACCTCCAGCCCCAGCGTGTGGCCGATGGTCTCCATCAGCACCCCGGGGCCCTGGTCGCGCTTGCCGCCGAAGATCTCCGGGTGCGCGTCGGAGTACTCCCAGACGCTGTTGAGCAGGTCGCTGCGGCCGCCGGCGGCGTCGGCCGGCAGGCGGAAGCCGTCGGGGAAGCGCTCGGCCATCGGCGTGCCCGGCTTGAACCGCACGTTCTCCAGGTTGCGCGGCAGGCTGAACAGGACCGTGTTGCCCGTCTTCACGTCCACGCTGGCCAGGTGCATGCTGTCGGTGCGCACGCCCGGCCGGTGGTCGTCGGCGTCGCCGCCCAGCAGCAGGATGTTCACCCGCTCCCGGCCGGCCCACGGGTCCTCGGCCGGCACCGGCCGGTCGCCGTCGGCCTGCGGGTCCGTCCCGGGGTTCTTGAAGATGTGGTTGATCGTCTCCCGGCCCGTCCATGCGTACTGCGTGACCAGCGCGAACGGCGTGAGCACCGCGACGGCGAGCAGCCCGGCGAGCGCGCCGGTGACGATCTGCTCGGCCTGGCGCAGCAGGCCGGGCCGCAGCACCGTGAACGAGTGCACGATCAGGGTGAACCACGCGATGCCCAGCAGGCCCGCCGCGAAGGTGCCCAGCACCAGCGAGGTGTCGTCGACGAGCACCCCGGCCAGGGAGCCCAGGTCGGTGGTCAGCCAGAGGGCGAGGAGCCCGAGCAGGGCGGCGGCGTACACGCTGAGCAGCGTCAGGCCCGTCCTGCGCCACCCCGCCTTCAGGTGGGCGGCGCCGGGCGCCAGCGCAGCGAGCACCAGCCAGCCGACGAGCCGTAGCGCACCCACCCGAATCCTCCCCTGGAACACCAGATCACCGCTTCCCCGAAGTTCATCACATAGGCCCGAATCGAGGCGGCAGCCTACGGACAAAATACGAAATCCATGTTTATGAATGGATGAACATCTGTCACCGAATAAGATTCGGTCCATGGCGTTCACCGAGATCCAGTACGGCGTGGCCGACCAGGTCGCGACCATCACCCTGTATCGCCCCGACCGGCTCAACGCGTTCACGCTGACCATGCGCGCCGAGCTGATCGAGGCCTTCGACCTGGCCGACGCCGACGACGAGGTGCGCGCGGTGGTCGTCACCGGCGCGGGCCGGGCCTTCTGCGCGGGCGCCGACCTGAGCGGCGGCGGTGGCACGTTCGGCCGGGCCGGGCGCGAAGCCGAGCTGGTGAACGGCTATCCGCGTGATGGCGGCGGCACCGTCGCGCTGCGCGTCGCCCGATCGCTCAAGCCCGTCATCGCCGCGATCAACGGCGCCGCCGTCGGCGTCGGCCTCACGATGACGCTGCCGATGGACATCCGGCTGGCCGCCGACACCGCCAAGCTCGGGTTCGTCTTCGCCCGCCGCGGCATCGTGCCCGAGGCCGCCTCCAGCTGGTTCCTGCCCAGGATCGTCGGCATCGCGCAGGCCATGGAGTGGGCCGCCACCGGCAGGGTCTTCGGCGCCGCCGAAGCGCTGGAGGGCCGGCTGGTGTCACGCGTCTACCCGGGAGAGGAACTGCTGCCCGCCGCGTACGCGCTCGCCCGCGAGATCGCCGAGAACACCTCCGCGGTGTCGGTGGCCGCCGTGCGCAGGCTGATGTGGTCGGGGCTGTCGGCGTCCTCGCCGTGGGAGGCGCACGCGGCCGACTCCCGGCTGATGGCCGAGCTGGGCCCCGCCGCCGACGCGGCCGAGGGCGTCACCGCGTTCCTGGAGAAGCGGCCGCCCGCCTTCCCGATGTCCGTCGGCGAGGACCTCCCCCCGGGAGTGCCGTCGTGGCCGTGATCCGTATGGTGGCTGACATGTACGAGACGACCGTGCTCGCCATGCCGCCCGACTACGAGGGCGAGGTCGTGGCGACCCTGATCTCCAAGCGGACCGGATCGCGCCGGGCGGTGCTCTACATCCACGGCTTCACCGACTACTTCTTCCAGGACCACCTGGCCGACCACTACGTCGGGCACGGCATCGACTTCTACGCGCTCGACCTGCGCAAGTACGGCCGCTCGCTGCTGCCGCACCAGACCCGCGGCCTGGTGCGCAGCGTCACCGAGTACTTCCCGGAGATCGACGAGGCCGTCCGCCTGATCCGGCGCGACCACGACGAGCTGACCATCAACGCCCACTCCACCGGCGGGCTCATCGCCCCGCTCTGGGCCGACCGGGTCCGCGGCCGCGGCCTGGTGCAGGGGCTCGTGCTCAACAGCCCCTTCTTCGACCTCAACGTCTCCCGCCCGCTCCGCCTGGCCGCCGACCTGCTCAAGACCCCGCTCTCGTACGTGCTCAGGCCGCTCCCGCTCGGCTCCAGCCACGCCTACGGCCACAGCCTCCACCGCGACCACGGCGGCGAATGGCACTACGACCTGGAGCTGAAGCCGCTCGGCGGGTTCCCGGTGCACGCCACCTGGCTGGCCGCCATCCGGCGCGCCCAGCGCCGCCTGCAGTGCGGGCTGAAGGTGGACGTGCCCGTGCTCGTCCTCGCCGCCGGCAAGGGCCTCCGGGTACGGGACTTCGTACCGGAAGCACGCTCGGCCGACATCGTGCTCGACCCCGAGCACATGGCCCGCTGGGCGACCTCGCTCGGCCCGCACGTCACGTGCGTGCGCGTCGACGGCGGCGTGCACGACCTGGTGCTGTCGGCCGAGCCGGTGCGCAAGCAGGTGTTCGCCGAGCTCGACCGCTGGATGGCCACCTATGTCGAGTCGCGTCCAGCGGCCGGGCTGACGTAGTCCGCGCCGATGCGGTCCCCTACCA
Organism: Nonomuraea sp. NPDC049486; assembly: GCF_040676925.1. Lineage (NCBI taxonomy): Bacteria > Bacillati > Actinomycetota > Actinomycetes > Streptosporangiales > Streptosporangiaceae > Nonomuraea > Nonomuraea sp. NPDC049486. The sequence continues at coordinate 355,946 of NZ_JBFAPV010000009.1, read as the reverse complement.
GGGGAACGAGAACAGCCCGTAGTAGGCCGCCGCGACCAGCAGCAGGCCGGTGCCGCCCAGCACGCCCGCGATCGCCACGTGCTGCCAGCGGCTCGGCCGCATGCCCTCGCGCAGGCCCGACACCACCGCGGCCACCGCGGTGACCTCCTGGATGAGCATCAGCACCGCCAGCACCCGCACCACGAGCCAGCCCGCCAGCACCGCCGGCCAGGCCCCCGCCTGGTTGATGCTGAACAGCACCAGCAGCATGATGAACGCCACCACCGACAGCAGCAGGCCGAGACCGGTCCACACCATCTTGGCCAGCCTGCGCCTGATCGGCGGCCACAGCCCGGCGTTCAGCTCCGGGATGTGATGCCGGCCGCGCAGCCGTACCACCATCGCCGCGACCGGGCCCGCCACGTAGCCGACGGCGGCCAGGCAGATCGTCAGCCCCAGCATCGTGCCGCCCGCGTACCACGGCGCGGCCGGCACGTCGGCCGCCTGGAACCGCTGCACCGGCGTCGCCCCCGCGACGTGCGCCGCGGGCCGGGCGGTGGCCGGCAGGCCGAGGATCCAGTTGGCGAGCGTGTCGAGGTAACCGGCGGTGAAGTCGCCGCCGCGCACCCGCATCGCGTGGTCGCCCTCGGCCATGAAGCGGATCGTGTAGCGGTCGTTCCCGGCCGCCTTCATGCCGCGCAGCAGGGCGTCCGTCGACTCCACGAACGGGATCGACGGGTCGGTGGTGCCGTAGAAGGCCAGCACCGGCTGCTCGATCCGGTCCAGCGCGGGCTGCGCGTCGTAGCGCAGGAAGTCGAAGCCGACCGCGCCCATCGCCCTGGTCAGCAGGTCGCGCACACCCACCGGGGCGCGCAGCCGCAGCAACTGCTCGTTCAGAGCCCAGGCGACCTGCCGCAGCGGCGAGACGTTCGGCGACGAGACCAGCACCACGAACCCGACGCTCGCGCTCTTGGCCGCGGCGATCGGCACCACCCAGCCGCCCTCGCTGACGCCCCAGACGCCGACCCGGACCGGGTCGACGTCGGAGCGGGTGCGCAGATACTCGACCATGCGCAGCGCGTCGTCCGCGAGCAGCGAGAAGTCGCGGTCGCGGAAGTTGTAGCCGACCGTCCGCTTGTCGAACGCCAGTGTCACCACGCCCGACCGGGACAGGAACTCCGCCTGCGGCGTGAACTCCGTCCGCGACCCGTTGCCGGAGCCCGACACGAACACCATCGCCGGGTAGCGGCCCGGCTTCACCGGAAATCGGACCGTTCCGTGGAGCGTCTGCCCTTCGGCCCGGACCGAGATCTCCTCCTCCCGGAAGTCGGAGACCCTCGCCACCGGGCGCAGCTCCGCGGGGGGCTGGGGAGGCAGCGATTGTAATGCGACATCGGCCTTGAGCGGCGGCGGGTCGAACGCGGGCGGCAGAATGTACCCGACGGACGCCAGAGCCACCAGCAACAGACCGGCGGCAACGCTCAGAATGCCACGGCCAGTCCGCATCGGCCTCCCCATGTGCGTTGGTTTGCCCGTCGATCTTTCAGCTTACTCCCAGCTCATGTGGCGCAGGGGGCCGCATTTGTCAGCGGGACCTGTTAGCTTCCTGCGAATGCGGATCCTGCACACCTCCGACTGGCACCTGGGCCGCTCGTTCCACCGCGAGAGCCTGCTCGACGGGCAGGCGGCGTTCGTCGACCACCTGGTGGAGACCGTGCGGGCCGAGCGGGTCGACGTCGTGCTCGTCGCCGGTGACGTCTACGACCGGGCGCTGCCGCCGGTCGACGCCGTCGCGCTGTGCAACGAGGCGCTGCGCCGCCTGCGGGAGGCGGGCGCGCGCACGATCCTGATCAGCGGCAACCACGACTCGGCGCGCCGGCTCGGCTTCGGCGCCGCCCTGATCGAGGCGTCGGGCGTCCACCTCCGCACCGACCCCGCCCAGGCGTGGGAGCCCGTGGTGATCGACGACGTCGCCTTCTACGGCATCCCCTACCTGGAGCCCGAGCTGGTCCGCCGCCCCTGGGAGCTGACCGAGCGCAGCCACACCGCCGCGCTCACCCACGCCATGGACCGCGTCCGCGCCGACGCCGCCCGCCACCCCCGCTCGGTGGTGCTCGCGCACGCGTTCGTGACCGGGGGAGCGGCCAGCGACAGCGAGCGCGACATCAGCGTCGGCGGGGTCGCCCACGTCCCGCTGGCGGCCTTCGCCGGGGTCGACTACGTCGCGCTCGGCCATCTCCACGGCCGCCAGCGCATGTCCGAGACGGTCCGCTACTCCGGCTCCCCGCTGGCCTACTCGTTCTCCGAGGCGGGGCAGCTCAAGGGGTCCTGGCTGGTGACGCTCGGCCCGGGGAAGGAGGCCGCGGCGGAGTTCGTGCCCGCGCCGGTGCCGCGCCCCGTCGGCCGCCTCTCGGGCCGGCTCGACGACCTGCTCACCTCGCCCCGGTACGAGAACGTCGAGGATCACTGGCTGCAGGTCGTCCTCACCGACCCCGTACGGCCGCGCGCCGCCATGGACCGGTTACGCGCCCGCTTCCCCCACACGCTGGCCCTGTCCTTCGAGCCGGAAGGCGAGCGGGCCGCGCCCGCGCCGGCCAGGCTGCACGGGCGGCCGGAGGCGGAGGTCGCGCTCGACTTCGTCCGCGAGGTGCGCGGCGAGCCTGCCACACGCGAAGAGCAAGAGCTGCTAAGACGGGCCATCGAGGAGTCGAGGGTGAAGGAGACGATGGCGTAGATGCGGCCGCACCGGCTCTCGCTGACGGCGTTCGGGTCCTTTCCCCGGCCCGAGACGGTCGACTTCGACGCCTTGACCGAATCGGGGCTGTTCCTCGTGCACGGGCCGACGGGGGCGGGCAAGACCACCGTCCTCGACGCCCTCTGCTTCGCCCTCTACGGGCAGGTGCCCGGCCAGCGCAACAGCGCCCGCAGCCTGCGCTGCGACCACGCCCCGCCCGGGGCGGGGCCGTCCGTGACGCTCGAGGTGAGCATCCGGGGCCGCTTACTCCGCATCCACCGCTCCCCGGCCTGGCAGCGGCCCAAGCTCCGCGGCACCGGCTACACCGAGGAGAAGGCCAAGGTCATCGTCGAGGAGCGGCGCGGCTCCGGCTGGGTCGGGCTGACCACCCGCGCCGACGAGGCGGGCGACCTGGTGGGCGGGCTGCTGGGGATGAACGCCGACCAGTTCTGCCAGGTGGCGATGCTGCCGCAGGGCGACTTCGCGCGCTTCCTGCGCGCCGACGGGCTGGAGCGCCGCAAACTGCTGGAACGGCTGTTCACCGTCAAGATCTTCACCCAGGCCGAGGCGTGGCTGGCCGAGCACCGCAAGCAGGCGTTCCGGTCTCAGCAGGAGCTGCGCCAGCAGGTGGAGTACGCCGTCCACCGAGTCGCCGAAGCCGCCGGCCCCGCCCTCCTCCACCCCACCCCTCCGGAGCCCACCCCCGCCCCTGCCGGCCTTCAGCCCACCTCGACAGGGACCACTTCCACCCAGAACCCGGTCGGCCTCCCGTCCGTCCCGACGGAGACCACTCCTGTCGCTGACTCCGCCGACTTTCACTCCATCCCGACGGAGACCGACCCCGCCGGGTTCCACCTCACCTCGGCGGAGAACGCGACCGGTTCCACTCCGCCGGGCGTCAGGTCCGTTCCGACGGAGAGGGCCGCTTCGCCGGAGGCCGGTGCCGCTCCTGAGCCGCCTGCTCCGGAGGAAGACCCCGTGTCCTGGGCGGGTCTTCTGCTGAAGGCCGCCGAGGCCGCCGTCTCCCGCGGCGCCGACGACCAGGCCGAGGCCGAGGAGGCGTGGCGCGCCGCGACCGGGCGGTTCGACCGGGCGTCCGCTCTCGCCGAACGGCAGCGCCGCCACGCCGAGGCCCTGACCCTGCGCCGCACCCTCGACGAGCGGGCCGAGGAACGCGCCGAGCTTCAGGCCATCCTCGACGACGCCCACCGCGCCGGCTCCGTCGTCCCGCTCATCGCCGCCGCCCGCCAGCGCACGGAAGCCGCGGCCAAGGCCCGCGCCCTCGCCGCCGACGCCCTGGCCCGCGCGCGGCCGATCCTCCTCCGTACCCCCGGGGGCCTCGACGAGCCGTCGGAAAGGGACGTCGCCGTGGCCGGGTGGGTGGCTCCCGAGCGGCTCGCCGTCCTCGAAAGGGAACGCCGGAGCGAGATCGCCCGCCTGTCCGAGCTGCTCACCGAGGAAGCACGGCTGCTCGTCGTACGGCGGGACCTCGGCCGGGTGGAGGAGGAGCTGACCGCTCTCGGACGCGAGGACGAGCAGGTGGGTGAGCGGCTGGCCGCCCTGCCGGCGCTCATCGAGGAGGGCGAGCGGAGGCTGGCCGGGGCGCGCGCCGCCGCCGCCCGGATCCCGGCGGTCGAGGCCGTACGAGAGGTCGCGGCCCGCCTGATCGAGACCGATCGGGAGCTCGCCCGGCTGGCCACCGAGCTGGAGGCGCTGGGGGAGCAGGAGGCGGAGGTCGCGGCCGCCGAGGCGGAGCTGCCCGAGCGGGTCGCCGAGGCCGCCGCCCGGCTGGCGGAGGTACGCGCCGAGGCGGCGGGCATCCCGGCGGCGGCCGCCGCCCTGGACTCGGCCCGCATGACGCTCGACCAGGCCCGCCGCCGCGACGCGCTCGCCGCCGAGCTGGAAGACGCCCGGGCCGTGCACCAGGAGGTCGTCGACCGGGCACAGAACCTGCGCGAGCGCTGGCTCGACATCCGCCAGGCCCGCATCGACGGGATGGCCGCCGAGCTGGCCCGCGACCTCGCCGACGGGCGGCCGTGCACGGTCTGCGGCTCCGACCACCACCCGCACCCGGCGTCCCCGGCGCCCAGCGCGCCCTCACCGGACGACGAACTCGACGCCGAGCGCGAGCACGAGGCGGCGGTCGCCGAGCGCGAGTCCGCCGAGCGGGTGCTCGCTTCCCTGGACTCCCGCCACGCCGACGCCGCGGCCGCCACGGCGGGGCTGACCGTCGAGGACGCCGAGGCCGGGGTGGAGGAAGCCGAACGGGAGCTGACCCGCCTCCGCGAGGTCGCCGACCGCGAGCCGCGCCTGGCGGCCGAACTGGAGCGGGCGGAGGCGGAGCGCGAACAGGTCCGCGACCGCGCCCGCGAACTGGGCGAGACCCTGGCCGCCCACCGCACCCACACCGCCCACCTGCGAGCCGAACGCGCCCGCCTCCACACCCGCCTCACCCTGCGCGACGTCATCGAGAACGCCGCCCCACGTCACCTTGAGAACGCCACACAGCACCCGGACACCTCCGACGAGGCAAGAGGCCTCGATCAGGAGGACGTACGTGGGTTGGCGGACGGTGAGGAGGTCCGGCCGGAGGATGTGTGTGAGGCGTTGCGCCTGCTGGATCGGGAGGTCGCCCGGCTGCGGGAGGTCGCAGGGGAGGAAGGCGCGCTGGTCGCGGAGGTGACGCGGCGCGGGCGTGAGAGGGAGGCACTCCAGGAGGAGGCGCGGCGGGTGGCCACGAGGCTGGCCGCCGGCCGGACCCGCCAGGAGGAGCTGAGCGCCGATGCCGCCCGGCTGGGCGCCAGGCTGGACGAGGCGCGCGGCGACGACCCCACGATCACGGCCCGGCTGACCAGGCTCACCGACGAGGCCGAACTGCTGGGGGAGGCGCTGGAGGCGACCAGGGCGGCCGTGGCCGCGGAAGGCGAGCGGGTCACGGCACACGACGCCGCTCAGGAGGCGGCGCGTGAGGCCGGGTTCGCCGACACCGCCGACGCCTCGGCCGCCGCCAGGAGCGCCGCCGAGCTGGAGAGCAAGGCCGAGACGCTGCGCAGGCTGGACGACCAGCTCGCCGCCGTCACCGCCGTACTCGAGGACCCGGAGCTGATAGCGGCGGCCGCGGAGCCGGCGCCTGACCTGGCGCGGCTCTCTGCCGAGAGGGACGAGGCCGAGCGGGCCCGCACCGCCCTGGCCTCCGCCCGTGACCGGGCCGCCGCCAGGGCCGACCGGCTGGCCGAGCTGCGCGAGGAGCTGGCCGGATGCGTGGCCCGGTGGCGGCCCGCCGCCGAGCGCCACAAGCTGGCCGAGCAACTGGCCGCGCTGGCCGCCGGCACGTCCGGCGACAACCAGTGGAGCATGAGCCTGTCCTCCTACGTGCTCGGCGAACGCCTCCGCCAGGTCGTGGACGCCGCCAACGACCGCCTCGACCACATGTCCGGCGGGCGCTACCTGCTCCGCCACGACCTGGCCAAGACCGCCGGGTCCCGGTCGCGCTCCGGCGGCGGCCTGGGTCTCCGGGTGTTCGACGGGTGGACCGGGGTCGAGCGTGATCCGGCCACGCTGTCCGGCGGGGAGAGCTTCATCACCTCTCTGGCGCTGGCTCTCGGCCTGGCCGACGTGGTGACGGCCGAGGCGGGCGGCGCCGAGATCGGCACGCTCTTCGTCGACGAGGGGTTCGGCACCTTGGACGAGGACACCCTCGACGGCGTGCTCGACATCCTCGACGGCCTGCGTGACGGCGGCCGCGCGGTGGGCATCGTCAGCCACGTGGCCGAGCTGCGCTCGCGCATCCCCGCCCAGCTCAAGGTGACCAAGACCCGCACCGGCTCCACCCTGGCGGCGACCACCGGTTAGGCCCCGTTTCCGCGGATCACCGTACTCGCTGATCTGCGACGATGTGGCACGTGCGGAAACGCGGCAGGCCAGGTGGGGCGGCCTGGACCCCGCGAATACCGCCGAATGCGACGTAACGGCCCAGGCGGCTCCGTATACTCCCGCACGTCGTCGATCGGGAGGTCTGATCGTATGCGTGGCGCCGGGTTGACAGCCGTGCTCCTGGTCACCGCGGTCGCGGGATGCGGCGGTGCCCCCGAGCGGGCCGGCCCGCCGTCGCCCTCTCCCGCCGCCGCGTCGCCCACTGCGGTGTCGCCCTCCGCCGCGCCTTCGGCCTCCGTTTCCGGAGCCGGTTACGTGCGCGAGGGCCTGGTCGGGTTCCACGCGTCCAACCCGTTCCGGGTCGAGGTCCGTGCGGTCGAACGGCACGAGGAGCTGACCGTGCTGAGGATGGAGATCTCGACCACGGAGGACACCAAGACGCCAGGCGGGTTCGGGTACGACGGGCTCCCCGGACAGAGCGTCACCTTCGGCAGGTTCCGGCTGCTCGACCCCGTGGGCGGGAAGATGTACCTCACGCTGCGGGAGAAGTCCGGGGAGCGGGCGTTCGGCACCCGCCACGGCGACGGGTATCCCGAGGATTTCCAGCCGGGCGTGCGCTATCCGGTCGAGGTGTACTTCCCGCCGCTGCCCGGCGGCGTGAAGAGCGTCTCGCTCGTACCCGATCTGGCGATGGCCCCCACCACCGGCATCCCCGTCACCGACGGAGCCCCGCCGCCCGTGGCCAGGAAGCGCGGCGAGGGCGGGGAACACCAGTGGCCGGTGGTGCTCCCCGAGGGCGACCACTGGTCCGGGGTGTCCGGGCTGAACGAGCTGGTCGAGACCCCGGAGAAGACCACGTTCCAGGAAGGCGGCCAGGAGACCGTGGCGCTCCGTACCGACGTGCTCTTCGCCTTCGACAAGGCGACGCTGTCGGACAAGGCCGCGGCCATCCTGGACGAGGCCGTCGCGGAGACCCGCGAGCGCGCCGACCCGGACAAGCCGCCCATCCTCATCGAAGGGCACACGGACAGCAAGGGCGGCGGCACCTACAACCAGCGGCTGTCGGTCGAGCGTGCCGAGGCCGTCCGCGACTACCTGGTGGCCGAGCTCGGCGGTGACTACACGTACAAGGCCGAAGGCAAGGGCGAGAACGAGCCGATCGCCAGGAACGAGAAGCGGGACGGCGGCGACGACCCCGAGGGCCGGGCCCGCAACCGGCGGGTCGAGATCTCGTACACGATCAAGCGGGATCGGCCCGACGTCGCGGTCACCACGGGGACGGCGACGGACGTCAGGGGCTCCACCCGCGAGCCCGCCCCTTACCGGGCCGAGGCGGGGCCGGTCGTCGGTTCGCTGGAGTGGCCGCGCTCCGAGGGCCGGTTGCGGGTGGACTTCCACCCCTTCTACCGTGACGGGGCCTATCTGGTGGCGGTGTTCGACGTGGTGTCGGTGAAGGACCACTACATCCCGATACCCGACCCGTTCAAGGGGTTCGCCCACAACTTCTCGGCCGCGTCCGACTACGGCGCGTTCATCCTGGTGGATCCGGAGACCCAGGCGCGCTACCACCCGCTCAAGATGCACACCGAGTTCGTCGAGAACTCCTTGCTCGCCCTGGAGAAGGGTGAGGTCAACCGCTCGTACGCGTACTATCCGGCGCCCGCCGACGACGTCACGTCCATCACCCTGGAGGCGGCCGACCTGGGCGAGGTGAAGGACATCCCCGTGTCGTGACCGTCACAACTGGCCGGGGAAGAGCAGGGACAGCTCGCGCGGGTAGGCCGCGATCAGGCGCAGCTCGTCGTCCGTGAGCGGCCTGCCCGTCATCGCGTTGCAGAGCTGCACCAGCTTGAAGCTCAGGTCCTCGTCCGCCACCTCCGCCCCGAGCCCGTCCATCACGTGCCGGAACCCGGCCTTCCCGCCGTACTCGCCCGTCAGCACCACCCGGCCGTCGCGCGCGTGCCAGTCCTCCGGGAACGGGCCCAGCGTCGCCTCGTCGTACAGCTCGTAGTTGCCGTGGTCCTTCAGCGCCCCGTCGGCGTGGATGCCGCTCTCGTGCGCGAACGCGTTCCGCCCCACCCCCACCTGGTTGTACGGGAGAGGCTGGCCGAAGGCGTGGGCCGCCCACAGCCCGAACCTCCTGGCCCACGTCAGGTCCAGCGCGTCGCCGATCTCCGCGGCAAGCCCGAAGCCGTGCCGGAACGCCAGGATCGTCGACAGCAGGTCGGCGTTGCCGGAGCGCTCGCCGATGCCGTTGACGCAGGTGTTGATCCACGCGTCCTGGCCCGCGTCGAGGTCGCCGAGCGCGCCCGACACCGAGTTGGCCACCGCCATGCCGAGGTCGTTGTGGCAGTGCGTCTCCACCGGCAGCGCCACCGCCGAGGCCAGCTTGGCGAACCGCTCCCTGATCCGGTCGGGCGTGTCGCCGCCGATCGTGTCGCAGTAGCGGATCCGGTCCGCGCCCGCCTCCTTCGCCGCCAGCGCGAACTCCACCAGGAACCCGTCGTCGGTCCGCGACCCGTCCTCGGCGTTCACCCCCACGGTCCGCGCGCCCGCCGTCTTGGCGGCGCGCACCGCGGCGGTCATCTCCCGGATGATCGCGCCCCGGTCGAGCCGGCCGCGGAACTTGTTCTGGATCATGTAGTCGCTGGTGGAGATCGACAGGTTGTAGTGCCTGAGACCGAGCGGCGCCGCCTTCTCCACGTCCGCGGCCACGCCCCGGCACCACCCGGACAGCCGCAGCTCGCCGAACGCCCCCGCCTCGGCCAGCGCCACCTGCGCCCGCACGTACGGGACCTCGTGGAACAGGAAGGGGAACCCGATCTCGGACTGCGCCACGCCGAGCCTGGCCAGATAGAAGTTGACCATGGTCTTGCCGAACTTCGACAGGCCGGTGCGCGCGGTCTGCACGCCGTCCCGGTTCGTCACGTCAAGGAAGTGAACTTTGGGCATGCAGCAACGTTGACATGTTCCTTCAATGTGTATCAATATTGATTTTCATCAACATGTGGAGCTGGGTGTGGAGTGGATCGACGCGGCCACGGCCGCCGACCGGCTGGGCGTCAAACCGGCCACCCTGTACGCGTACGTGAGCCGCGGGGTGCTCAAGCGGCGCCACGAGGGCCGCCGCAGCCTCTTCGACGCCGCCGAGATCGAGACCCTGGCCCGGCGGGGCAGGCCCCGCGGCCAGCAGCCCGAGCTGGTCATCGAGTCCGCCGTCACCGCTCTGGGGGCCGACCGGCCCTACTACCGTGGCCACGACGCCCTCACCCTAGCCCGCACCGCCGGCTTCGAGGCGACGGCCGAATGGCTCTGGACCGAGCACGCCTCCTCGGCCGGCCCAGAAAGCCCCCCCGGCCCCTCGGCCGACAGCCCCGGCACGGTCACGAAGGATCGTTCCGGGGTCGGAAGGGACGACCACCCCGACCAGGAGCCCGGGACGGCGCACCCCTGGCAGGCCGACGCGGCTGCCGTCCAGGCCGCCGTCGCCGCGCAACGCGACCTCCCCGAGTCACTCCTCCCGCTCGACCGCCTCCAGGTCATCACCACCGTCCTCGGCGCCACCGACCTGCTCCGCTTCCAGCTCGACCCGGCCTCGGTCGCCGCCACCGCCCGCCGCCTCATCACCGGCCTCGTCGACGCCCTCCCGGTACTGGGCCCACCAGACGCCCATGACCCATCCAGGCCAGAGCCCGACGATGAGTTCAGCCGGCCCGCACCGGGATGGGCAGATGAGCCGGGACGGCCCGCACCGAGGTCGGGAGACGCGCCGGGACGGCTCAGACCCGGGTCGGGCGATGAGTCCGGCGGGTTCGGACCGGGACGCCGTGACGAGGGCGGGCGGCTCAGACCCGAGGTCGAGTGGCTCGGTGACGACGCCGGGCAGGCCGTGCCGGAACGCGGGCGGGGGGCCGGGCAGCGAGAGCCGGAAGCAGGCACTGCCGCGGAGAGCAGCAGTCCCGTGCCTCGCTCGATCGCCGAGCGGCTGTGGCCCCGCCTGACGCCGCACCCTCCGAGCTCGTCCCTGCTCCGGGCACTGGAAGCCGCGCTGGTGCTGCTCGCCGACCATGAGCTGGCCGCCTCCACGCTGGCCGCGCGGGTCGCCGCCTCCGCCAAGGCCGACCCGTACGCCGTCGTCATCACCGGTCTGGGCGTGCTGGGCGGCCCCCTGCACGGTGGCGCCTCCTACGCCGCAGAACGCCTCCTCGCCGAGGTCGCCCGCCCCTCCGACGCGCCCCGCGTGATCGCCGACCGGATCCGCCGCGGCGAGCGCATCCCCGGCTTCGGCCACACCGTCTACAAGAACGGCGACGCCCGCGCCACCACGCTCCTCGACCTGGTGACGGAGGCCGCCCCCGGCCATGACCGGCTCGCCGCCGCCCGAGCCGTCCTGGCCGAGGCGCGCCGGCGACGGCTCCCCGAGCCCAACATCGACTTCGGCCTCGCCACCCTCGCCGCCGTCGCCGGCATGACCCCCGGCGCGGGCGAGGCCATCTTCGCCGTCGCCAGGACCGCCGGCTGGCTCGCCCACGCCATGGAGGAATACGCCCGAGGTTCCCTCCTGCGGCTGCGCGCCTCCTACACCGGCCCGCCGATCCCCAGACCCTGAATCCGGCGCTCAGCCGGGCTGTTCGCCGGACCTGTCGACGTAGGCCGCCAGGGCCTTGACCCGGTCAGCGTGCTGGTCGTGGCCGACGATCACCGGGGGCTCGTTGTAGGGCATCGCGTCGGAGGAACGGCGCAGCTTGACGTACTGGCCGCAGGCGTCGATGGCGTACGGCTCCATGTCGTCCTGCAGCGCCCCGATCACCGTGATGCCGTAGGTCTCGCCGATCCGCCGGAACAGCGCCACCGCCTCCCGCCGGTGCTCCTTGCCCAGGTTGCGGCCCAGCTCGTCGAGCACCAGGCACAGGTGGCCGCCTCCGGACGAGGCGATGGCCGCCGCGCACACCAGCTTGACCGCCTTCTCGTCCATCAGGGCGGTGTTGGCCCGCCGGTTGTAGGGCACGAAGCCCTGGCCCTCGCCGCGCCGCCACTTCGGCGTCACCCGCCACTGCCAGCGCTGCTCCGGGTCCGCGGGCGCGGGCGGCACCGGGAACTCCAGCGTCGCCCCGTAGCCGCCGTACGAGACGTCGAGCTTCTCGAACTCCTCGGCCACCCGCTCCAGCCTGGCCTTGATGGCGGCCGAGAGCGCCGCCCGGTGCACGGCCGTCGACTGCGCCGCCTCCTCCGCCCCCTTGTCGGCCGCCGCGAGGTCGCGCTGCCGCGACACCAGCTGCGCCTCGATCTGCCTGCGCTGGTGCTTCTCGTACTCCTCCTGGCCGCGCAGGTAGGAGGCGAGCGCGCCGCACACGCCCGCGAACGTCGCCTGCTCCCGCGCCGCGCTGCCACCCCGCTCGGCCAGCAGGAACCGCAGCTCCTCCGGCACCTCCGCGTCCTCCTCGGGGAAAGTGTCGCGCAGGGCCTGGTCGAGCCGGCGCTCGGCGACCCGCCACCACTCGTCGGCGGTGCGCGGGCGCTCCTCCTCGGGCAGTTCGCCCAGCCACTCGGCGGCCGACTCGGCGGTGCCGCCCCATTCGGCGGCCAGCGCGCCGAGCTTCAGCGCCTCCCGTTCGGCCGTGACCCGCGTCTCCTGCTCGCGGGCGCGCGCCCGCTCGCCGTCGAGCTGCCGGCGGCGGCTCTCCAGCCGCTCGATCTCCAGGTCTCTGGTGCGGGCGCGGAAGTCGAGCGCGGCGGTCTCCCGCTCGGCCTCCGCGACCCTCGGGGTCAGCTCCTCCAGGGCGGCGGCCAGCTCGCCGAGCCTGGCGCGCTGCCCGGTCAGCCGCCGCTCCAGCTCCTCCAGCCGCACGCCCGCCTTGGCCCCGTCGAGCCTGCGCTGGGCCAGCGTCACCGTCTCCTCGGCGTCGCGCACGGCCTCGGCGGCGGTGTCCTGAGAGTCGACGGCGCGGTTGAGGCGCTGCTCGGCGGCCTTGATGCGGGCCTCCCTGCCGGTCGCCACCCCCTCGAACGCCCCCACCACGCTCACCCCGGCCGCGCTGACCAGCACGGACCCGGGCAGCTCACGCAGCGCCTCGGCCGCCTCCGCCAGCCGGCCGGCGTCGACGATCACGGCGTGCTCACCGGGCCAGTTGCGCAGCTCGTCCAGCGCCAGCCCGCCTCCCGTCACGCCGCCGGTGACGCCGGCGGCATCCGCCAGGCTGCCGGTCCTGCCGCCGGCGGACGCACGGCCGGAGGTCGAAGGCGGGGCGCTCGTGGCGTGGTCGCGGGCCTGTTCGGCGACGTCGAGGGCGTCCAGCAGGCCGGACGCCGGGACACCCGCCCCGGCGAGTGCGTCGAGCTGGGCGGCGGCAGGGCCGCCCTCGGCGTCGTCCAGCGCCGCGCGGGCCGAGGCCACCTCCTGGTCGGCCACGCCCAGCGCCTTGAGCGCCTCGTTGAGCCGCAGCCGGGACTCGCGCAGCTCGCCCTCCGCCGCGGGCACGTCGCGCCCGTCGGCGAACCTGCGTGTCTCCTCCAGCGCCGGGATCCGGCCGCGCAGCTCGTCGGCGGAGTTCTCCGCGACCGCACGGTCGGCGTCGAGCTTGGCCGCCCGCGCCTGGAGGGCGGCCAGCTCCTTGCGCGCCTCGGTGACGCGCCGGTCGAGCGTGTCGTCCTTGAGCGTGGCGATCTCCGCCTTGACCTCGGCGATCGCCTCGGCCGCCGTCTCTCCCGCCGCTTGGTGCCCGGCCAGCTCGGCGGCCAGCGCGGAGTCCTTGGCCGCCGCGTCGGCCAGCTTGCGCGCCTGGCGCCCCTGCCAGCACCGCAACGCCCCGGCCAGGCCCACCCTCGCCTGGTCGCGCCGGTCGAACGTGGACAGCAGCGCCCGCGACTCGGTCTCGAACTCGGCCAGCCGCTCCGCCGCCTGCGCCGCCCGCACCCGCTTGGCGTGCTCGTCGCGCCGCGCCTCCCGCTCCTGCTCCAGCTCCGCGTCGAGCCCGGTCAGCGCCGCGATCGCCTCGAACACCCGCTCCGGCGAGATCTCGTTGAGCGGCTGGGACAGGAGGTTGGTGGCCACCTTGCTGCGCACGCTCGTCGACAGGAACGACACGCACCGCACCCGGTCGCCGTAGAGGACCTTGGTGAGGTCGCGGGCCACGACGTCGCGCCGGCCCGCCGATCGGGGCAGCGACGCCCAGATGTCGTCGGCCCGCGCCACGCGTTCGGCCTCCGACGGCGCCGCCGCCAGCCGGACCCCCTCCCGCCAGCGGATCTCCAGATGCGGAGCCTCCTGGTTGACCCGCAGCCAGACGGTCAGTGGCGCGTCGGGCCGCCCGGCCGCCCCGAACAGCTCGCCGTCGTCGTCGCCCGGATCGACCGTGTAGGCGTCGAGGCTCTCGCTGCCGGCGGCGGGCGCGAACACGCCCACGATGTAGCCGTGGCCGGCGCTCGCCCACTGGCGCGCGCCCGCCCCGCTGGCCAGCTCCGCGTTGAACAGCAGCTCCGACACCGTCTTGGCGCCCGAGGCGAACCGCCACTGCTCGTCGCCGAGCAGCGCGGTGATCGACGCGATGAACGACGACTTGCCGGCGCCGTTGGAGTCCTTGGGGCCCGCTCCCGCCACGACGATCAGCGTGCCGGGCACGACGGGCACCGGATGGGTGGACAGCCGGGAGATGTTGACCGCCTGCACGGCGACCAGCACCCGATCTCCCACGACGTTCTCCACCTGCGCCACCACTACCCCCGTTTCCTTCGGTCGGCCGCCCCGGTCATCGGGCTGCCCTGCGTGCTCGTACGGCCACCGCCAGCGGCGTGTCGGGACCCGCCGCGAGGATCAGCTCCTCCTGCAGCCGCCTGCGCGCCTCCGGCGTGAGGCGGTGGAACTGCGGGCCGGGGACGTAACCCCCGGCCTCCTCGCCCGCCTTGACCTGGGTCACCAGCCCCGCGTGGCGCAGCGCGCGCAGCGCCGACTCCAGCTCGCCTATCGGGAGCTGGGTATGGCGGCGCAACTCGTCGACCGGTGCCGGGTGCGGCGACAGCCACGAGTCTTCGGGCAGGAGGCCCTCGGCGCGGGGGATGGCCACCGAGTGGACCAGCACCAGGGTCAGCACCGCCCGCTCGCTCTCGCCCGGCCCTCCTCCCGGCGGCTCGTCGCGTACGAGCTCGTCGGCGTAACCCGAGATCCAGCGCTCGCGCTGCTGGACGAGCGTGCGCCCGCGGCGGGCGAGCATCTCGGCGAGGGTGCGCCGCAGCGCCGGGTCGCGCAGCGCGGCGAACCTCGCCTCCTGCACGGGCTCGGCGGCGTGCTCCACCACCATGAAGGCGGACACCAGCTCGGCCCTGCGACGCTCGTCGTAGCCGCTCAGCAGGTCGTCGAACTCGGCCACGCCCGGCTCCGCCCGGCTCCCCGCGCCTTGGTCGGGAGCGGCGGGCTCCGGAAGGGCGGCGGCGACCAGGCCCGCGTCGGGGACCACCGGCACGGCGCGGCGCTCCGGCTCGGGGATGCGGCGCACCAGGTCTTTCAGCACCGCGTGGGACTCCACGGGCCACAGCGCGCACCGCGGGCCGAGCGAGACGATGCCGCCGGCCACCACCACCCACGCCGAGTCGTGCAGCCGGCGCAGCGCCCCGATGGCCCAGTTGCGCATGAGGTCGTCGGTGCGGCCGATCAGCGCGCGGTAGGTGTCGAGCACCCGCTCCAGCGGCGCCGGCTCGCCCGGCCACGGGTCGGCCGACTGGTCGGCCCAGCAGCACTTGAGCACCGCCGCCAGCACCCGCCGGGTCTCGCCGGCCCGCTCCACCGGCATGGGCGGCACCTGGTGCTCCTCCAGCAGCGACGGCGTCACCCCGTCGGGCCACACGGGCAGCGCCACCCCCGAGGAGTCCGGGCCGCTCAGCCTGGTCATGCCCGCGGGGGCCGGCGCGCCGGGCCCGAGCCGCAGCGGGCCCTGCGCGCGCGCCCGCGCGTGCGCGGCCTGATCGGCGGTCACGGCGTACGCTCCAGGTGGCCGTGGGAGAGCCAGGACGGCTCGCGGGACGGGTCGATCGTCAGCCCGTCCGACCAGGTCAGCCGGTAGGGCAGCTCCGGCCGCAGGTCGACGGTCGTCAGGTCGGCGAGCACCCGCCGGGCCGTGGCCCAGTCGGGGCCGAGCACGTCGGCCAGCGCCACCCGCGACTCCCCGCCCAGCAGGGACTCGGCCAGCTCGCGCAGCCGCTCGACGGCCGCCTCCCGCGCGGCGCCGAGCGAGCCGTCGGGGCCCGGGTCGGGCAGCGTGGAGCGCGGCGGCGTGGGCTGGGCGGGCGCCGGCCGCGGCGCCTCGTCGACGGCGCGGGCGATCGCCGCCGGATCGTGCCACGGCGCCGGGGCGTCGAACACGAACCCGTCGAGCACCGCGGCCAGCCGCTCCTTGGTCGCCGTCTGGGCGAACGTGCGCCATGTCTCCGTCGGCAGCAGCGTCAGGTTGCGGGTGGTGCCGGCCGAGTCGGCCAGCCGCCCGGCCGCGCGGCGGGAGGCGTCGCTGTAGGCGTAGATCGCCGCCCGCAGGTCGGTGCAGACCCGGTCGAGCTCGGGCCAGCGGGTCAGGATCGTGCCGTGGACGCTCTGCGCGCGGCGGGCGATCTCCTCGGTGCCCCACAGCTTGGGGGCCTGCTCGCGCAGCTCCTCGATGGTGCCGGTGGTGAGCGTGATCAGCTCCAGCGCCCACAGCCGGAACGCCCGCGCCAGACCGGCCGCGCTCTGCCGGGCCTCCTCCATCGTGGTGCGCGGGTCGGCGACGTTGAGATCTTCGAGGGCGAGCAGCCGGTGCATCTCCGACTGGCCGCCGTCGTCCATCATCCGCCGGATGAACATCAGGCCGACCACGCTGGTGAACGACGCGCGGTAACGGAGCTGGTTGGGCTTGGGGAACACCTCGCGGATCGCGCCCAGCCCCTTGAGCACCCGCAGCCGGTTGTCGAACTGGTCGGCCGGATAGGCCCCGCAGGCCAGGCGCATCTGCTCGTGCGTCAGCCACTCCTCGCCCGCGTCGGCGAACGCGGCGAACAGCGTCTCGGCGATGTCGACCAGCACGGGGTCGTCGACCACCGCGCCGCTGTCGCGGGCCAGCGCCGCGAACATCCGGCGGTAGGTCGACAGCACCGCCTCATCGCTGAGCGCGGCGTCGAGGGTCAAGGGCTGCTCGGGCACGCGCACTAAGGTACGGCCTCCGGCCGACATTCTCCGCCGCGACCGGTCCGCCGCGCGCCGGGGGAGCGGGATGAGAGGGTGTGAGGTCGTGGGGGAACGGAAGAGCTGGGGCGTCGACCAGGTGCGGGCGCTGCTCGACATCGCCGAGGGCAAGGGATCCGACCGCGAGGAGGCCGAGAGCGCGGCCGCGCTGGCGGCCAAGATCCTTTACCGGATGGGGCTGGACGCGGACACCGTGCGCCGCGACGCCGCGAGCCCCGTCGGCACGTGGCGGCTGCCGATCGACACCAGCGGCGGTCACCACGTCGAGCGGGCCGAGGCCGTCTGGCTGGTGATCAGCGCGCTCGGCTGCATGGGCTGCCACGAGGGCGGACGCCGGCGCGACCGGGTGTCGCACGTGCGGCTCGTCGGCCCCGTGGAGGTGCTGAAGTCGCTGAAGATCCTGCTGCCCTCGGTGCTGATCCAGATGGAGCTGCGATTCGGTCTCGCCTGGCGGGCCGAGCGGGCCAGGCACCCCGGCCTGCCCGCGCAGCAGCTGCGCCGCAAGCGGACGCTGTACCAGCGGGGGTTCTACCGCGGCTTCGGCAAGGGACTGGCCGACAAGATGCGGGCCCGGGTGCGGGAGGTCGCCGACGAGGTCTCCGGCGGCGCGGGGGAGCTGGTGCTGGCCGGGCGCGAGGCGGCGGTGCGCGCGGAGTTCGAGCGCTGGGACACCAAGCCAGGCGGGTCCTCCTTCTACGACGAGACCGGGTTCGAGCGCGGCCGGGAGGCGGCCATGACGGCCGACCTCGGCGACAGGTCGATCAGCTGAGCAGGCTGGGCGGGTGCGCGGCGTTGAGGGTCAGCTCCCCCCGGGCTGAGCGCCGGCGACGTCGTGCGGCGTCTCCTGAACCGGTGGTACGGCTCGCGCCCGCGTTCGACGAGCACGCCGGCGCAGTCCTGCTTCATGACCTGAGGGACACGAGGGTGGCCCTGACAGGGCCAGTCCTGACGTGGTCTCCCTCCCCATGAGCGCAGGGCCGAGACTCGGGGCATGAGCATGACGACCAACGAGATCGCCTACCTGAACGGCCAGCTGCTGGGCCGCCTCGCCACCGTGGGCCCCGGCGGGCGGCCGCACCTGGTCACCGTGGGCGTCTTCTACGACCCGGAGTCCGGCTGCGTCGTGATCGGGGGGCACGCCGGCACCGGCATGTCCGAGAGCAAGAAGTTCCGCGACGCGCGGCGGCATCCCGACGTGGCGTTCCTCGTGGACGACCTGGCCTCCGTCGACCCGTGGACGCCGCGCGGCATCGAGATCCGAGGGCTGGCGGAGACGCACACCACCGGCGGCGCCGAGCTGGGCGAGCGCATCGGCGCGAACATGCCGTTCGACCCGGCCTGGATCCGTATCCGTGCGCGCCGCGTCCGCAGCTGGGGGATCGACACCGGGCCGTTCGAGCTGTCCACCCGGGACGTGGTCTGACCGGCTTACTTACGCGAGCGGGTTCATCAGGTAGGCGCCCCCGACCACGGACACCCCCGCCACCAGCAGGAAGAAGAACACGTAGAACCCGCCGGGCAGGAGGGTCAGCCGGGCCAGCTGGTCGGCGTCGGAGTCGCGCGCCTGGCGCCTGCGCCGCTTGCGCTGCAGCTCCAGGATCGGCCGGACGCCGCCGAACAGCAGGAACCACACCACCAGGAAAGCCACGATCTGCTGCACCTCGCCGGGCGCGTACATCGACAGCGCGAACACCGCCCCGCCCGACGCCAGCAGGATGAGCGCGCCGTACAGGTTGCGGATCAGCAGGAGCATGCACACCAGGAAGAGCAGCATCCCCCAGATCAGCAGCGTGATGTGACCCTGGTCGGTCAGCCAGGCGGCGGCCAGCCCGAGCAGCGACGGCGCCAGGTAGCCCGCCAGCGCGGTCAGCACCATGCCGGGCCCGGTGGGCCTGCCCCTGGTCAGCGTCACGCCCGAGGTGTCGGAGTGCAGCCGGATGCCCTCCAGCTTGCGCCGGGTGAGCAACGCCATGACGGCGTGGCCGCCCTCGTGGGCGATCGTGATCAGCCCTCTGGTGAGCTGCCAGGGCACGGTGAAGGTGACGATCGCCAGCGCGACCAGCGCGGAGACGACCACGACCCAGGGGTCGGGGTCAGGTTGCGCCTCGATCAGCTGAGCCCAGAGCTTGTCCATCGATTAGGAACCCTATCCGGGTAAAGTCACGGTCGTGGCCACAGAACTTGATTCTGATGAAGGGGTGCGCGCCTGGTGGGCGGCGCTCGGACTGCCCGGCCTGGTGGACCTGCACGTGCATTTCCTGCCCGAGCGGATGGAGCGCCGGGTCTGGCACCATTTCCACCACGGCGGCCCCCTCATGGGCAGCGGCTGGAAGATCGAGTACGAGTGGCCGGTCGCCGATCGCGTGACCCGGCTGCGGGAGCTGGGGGTGACGGCCTTCCCCGCGCTCGCGTACGCGCACAAGCCCGGCATGGCGGCCGACCTCAACGCCTGGACACTCGGCTTCGCCGGCCGCACGCCCGGCTGCCTGCCCTCGGCCACCTTCTATCCCGAGCCCGCCGCCCCCGCCTACGTCCGGCAGGCCCTCGACCAGGGGGCCAAGATCTTCAAGGTGCACCTCCAGGTGGGCGACTTCGACCCGCGCCTGCCCGAGCTGGACGGCATCTGGGGGCTGCTGGCCGAGGCCGGCGTCCCCGTGGTGGTGCACGCCAGCTCGGTGCCCGTGCCCGGCGGGTACGTCGGCGCCGAGCCGATCGGCGAGGTGCTGCGCGCACATCCCCGGCTGCGCGTGATCATCGCCCATCTCGGCATGCCGGAGTACGATCCGTTCTTCGCGCTGGCCGAGCGCTACGAGCGGGTGGCGCTGGACACCACGATGGCTTTCACCGACTTCGCCGAGCTCGGCATGCCCTTTCCCGCCCGGCTCCGTCCCGCCCTGCGTGAACTCGGGCTGGCGGGGAAGGTGGTCCTCGGCAGTGACTTCCCGACGATCCCCCACCCGTACGCACACCAGCTGCACGCCCTCGACCGGCTCGGCCTCGGCGACGACTGGCTCAGGGCCGTGTGCTGGGACAACGGCCTGACCATGATTCGATAGCAGAGTGAACGATCGGCACGTGGCGCTGATAAGCGCCTTCTACGAGGCACTCGGCCGTGCTGATGCGGCGGCCATGGAGAGCTGTTACCACCCCGAGGTCAGCTTCGGCGATCCCGTCTTCCAGGAGCTGGAGGGCCGCGACAGGGTGATGGCGATGTGGCGGCTCCAGCTCAGCCGGGGCGTCGGCATGAAGGCCGAGTTCCACGGGGCGACGGCCGACGACTTCTCCGGCACCGCCCGCTGGACGGCCCGCTACCGCATGCCCAGCACGGGCCGGCAGGTGGTCAACGAGATAGAGGCGATGTTCCGGTTCGAGGACGACCTGATCATCAGGCACCACGAGGAGTTCGACTTCAAACGCTGGTCCAAGATGGCGCTGGGCCGCCCGCACGGGTTGTTGTTCGGGTGGACGCCGAGATGGCGGCAGATGATCCGCGAGCGCGCCATGGCACAGCTCGACGACTTCGCGACCTAGGAGCGACACGGGGGGCGACACGGGGAGCGACACACAGGAGGTGGCATGACCAGGGCGAGAGGGCGCCGGCGCGGCAGGCTGACACGCGAGCCGGCTCCCGAGAAGTCGATGGACCCCCGGCCCAGCGAGGATCAGCCCTACCGTCCGACGGTCATCAACAACACGATCTACCAGGACGGCCGCGCCGTCGACAACCCCGGTTCGCTGGCCGACGCCTTCCAGTGCCTGAAGGACAAACCTGGCGCGCTCGCCTGGATCGGCCTGTACCGGCCGAAGGAGTGGGAGCTGGTCAAGCTCGCGGAGGAGTTCCAGCTGCACGAGCTGGCCGTCGAGGACGCCATCGTCGGCTCCCAGCGGCCCAAGGCCGACCGCTACGGCGAGACCCTGTTCGTGGTGCTGCGCGCGGCCACCTACCGGGACGAGGTGGAGGAGGTGGCCTTCGGCGAGCTGAACGTGTTCGTCGGCCCCGACTTCGTGCTGACCGTCCGCCACTCCGAGGCGCCCGACCTTCAGGTGGTGCGCAGGCGTATGGAGTCAGAGCCCGACCTGCTGCGCAAGGGCCCGCAGGCGGTGCTGTACGCGATCCTGGACGCGGTGGTCGACGACTACGCGCCGGTCGTGAAAGGGCTGCAGGAGGACATCGAGGAGATCGAGGTCCAGGTGTTCGGCGGCGACCCGGCCGTGTCCCGCCGCGTCTACGAGCTGTCGCGCGAGGTGATCGAGTTCCAGCGGGCCACCGCGCCGCTGGTGCGGCTGATCGACGGGTTCATCGCCGGCGCCGACAAGTACGGCGTCGACGAGGAGCTGCAGAGCTACCTGCGCGACGTGGCCGACCACGCCATCACGGTCAACGAGCGGGTGGCCTCCTTCCGCCAGCAGCTCCAGGACATCCTGGTGGTCAACTCCACCCTGGTCACCCAGGCGCAGAACGCCGAGATGGCCAGGATGACCGAGGTCAGCATCCAGCAGGGCGAGGAGGTCAAGAAGATCTCCGCCTGGGCGGCCATCCTCTTCGCGCCGACCGTGGTGGGCGGCATCTACGGGATGAACTTCGACCACATGCCCGAGTATCACTGGGCCCTGGGCTACCCGTTCGCGATCTCCCTCATGGCGGGGGTGTGCGTCATCCTGTACGTGATCTTCAAACGGCGCGGCTGGCTGTAGCGCAGGGCCAGGTCAGGAGAGCAGCTTGCGGGCGGCCTGCTCGATCTCCTCCTCCGACAGCAGCACGTGGTCGGCCGCCCCGCCCAGCGGGACGAAGCTGTCGGCCGAGGTCACCCGGGCCACCTGACCCTGGTAGCCGGCGTCGAGCAGCTCGGCCATGACGCCCTCGGACACGCCGCCCGAGTGGCGCGTCTCGTCCGCGATCAGCACCTTGCCCGTCAGCTCCGCCGCGCGCAGCAGGTCGGCCACCGGCAGCGGCGCCAGCCAGCGCAGGTCCAGCACCCGGCAGCTGAAGCCCTCCTGGGTGAGCCGCACCGCCGCCCGCAGGCTCATCCGCACCCCGTTGCCGAACGTCACGATCGTCAGGTCGCGCCCGTCGCCGTAGGAGCGGGCGCCGCCGATCGGCACGTGCGTCTCCGCCCAGCGCGACGGCGGGGCGTACGGGGCCAGCCAGCCGCCGTCGCCCTCCTCGAACAGGTCTCTGGTGTGGTAGAGCGCGATCGGCTCCAGGAACACGCACACCGACCCCTGCGTGCGCGCGGCCGCCAGGCACGTGCGGAGCATGGCGGAGGCGTCGTCGGGCCGGGACGGCGAGGCGATGATCAGGCCGGGGATGTCGCGCAGCGCCGCGATCGCGTTGTCGTTGTGGAAGTGCCCGCCGAACCCCTTCTGGTAGGCGTAGCCCGCGATCCGCACCACCATCGGGTTCGGGTAGGCGCCCTGCGAGAAGAACGACAGCGTGGCGGCCTCGCCCCTGATCTGGTCGATCGCGTTGTGCAGGTAGGCCAGATACTGGATCTCCGGCACCGGCAGCAGCCTGGACACCCCCGCGCCCAGGGCCAGCCCGAGGATGGCCTGCTCGTCCAGATGGGTGTCGAACACCCGGGCGGGGCCGAACCTCTTCTGCAGCCCGCGGGTCACCCCGTAGACGCCGCCCTTCTTGGCGACGTCCTCGCCGAAGACCATCATCTCCGGGTAGACCGCGAGCGCGTCGGCGAGCGTGCGGTTGATCGACTGGGAGAGCGTCAGCGGCTTCTCCGACTCCGGCAGCGTCCCGGCGAACGTCCGCTCCCGCACCGCGCTCTCCGCCGCCACGGGGCTGATCTTGGCGACCAGGTCGGCGTCGTGCGGCGCGATCGGCTCCATGACCTCCTTCGCCGAGCGGAGCCGGGGCAGCCGGGTGGTCTCCAGCGCGATGCGCAGCACGTGCTCGCGGGCGAGCTCGTACCGTCTGAGCAGCTCCTCCGGCGTGGTCAGGCCCGCCTCGACGAGCAGCCGCGCGGTGCGCAGCAGCGGGTCGCGCGCCAGGTCGGCGCGGAGCTCGCGCTGGGTGCGGTACGCGGACTCGACGTCGGAGCCGGCGTGCCCCATCAGCCGCACCGTCGACAGGTGCAGGAACGCGGGGGTGCGGTGGGAGCGCACGTGCTCCACCGCCCGCACCGCCGTGTCGTACGCGGAAGCCAGGTCACAGCCGTCGGCCGCGAAGTACTCGATGCCGGGCCGCCTGGCGGACGCCTCCACCCAGCCTCTGGGGGTCCTGACGCTGATGCCGATGCCGTTGTCCTCGCACACGAACAGGATCGGCACCCGCTGCCCCTGGTAGGTGGCGTAGGCGGCGGTGTTGAAGCCCGACAGGGCCGTGGCGTGGTTGACCGAGGCGTCGCCGAAACTGCACACGGCGATCGCGTCGTCGGGCCACAGGCCCGCCGTGTCGAGCGCGCGGGCCCGCTCGATGGCGAACGCCACGCCCACCGCCCTCGGCAGGTGGCTGGCGATCGTGGACGTCTGGGGGATGACGGCCAGCTCGGGATGGCCGAACACCTTGTGCCTGCCGCCCGCGATCGGCTCCTCGGCGGCCGCCGTCAGGCCCATCAGGACGTCCCTGATGCCCTGTTCGGGCAGCCGTCCGGCCTGCTCGGACCTGGTCAGGTAGAACGCGCCGGAGCGGTAGTGGAGCAGCGCGGGGTCGTCCGGGCGCAGCGCGGCGGCCACGGCCGCGTTGCCCTCGTGGCCGGCCGAGCCGATCGTGTAGAAGCCCTCGTCCTGCTCGCGCAGCCAGCGGGCGGCGATGTCGAGCAGCCGGCTGTCGAGCTGGCGCTGGTAGAGCGTCCGGCACTGCTCTCCGGTGAGCGTGGCGCCCTCCCGTACCGGATCGCCGGGACCGCGGGCCGGGCCCGTCTGGAGGGTCTCCACTGCCTGGACGAAATGAGTCTCAACCATGTCGCGCGCCACATGCCGATTATGGCCGCTGAGCACCGTGTTCGTCTGCCAGTCACGGGCGACATGTGTTGGACCGGTCCTTTTGACATAGATCTATAACAGCTTGTCAGAATGGTGAACTTCGCCATTCGCCACCACGTCTACTGGTTTGACACGTGGCGCCCTCAAAGCCGCGTTGAAACCAACTGGGTATCCAGGAAAGGAACCCGAATGTCGTTACAACGCATCCGTACGATCGCCGTCGCGATGGCGGTGGGGGCCGGTGCGCTGGTCCTTACGCCACCCGCGTCAGCGCAGGTCAGCACTGCAGCAGCGCCGGCCGTCACCAAGGTGACGCTCAACCCGGCATCCCCGGTCGTGCTCTTCGAAAGCACCGCCAAGGTGACCTTCACGATCCAGGCGAAGGACGCCGAAAAGGCCACCATGGTCTTCACTCCGCCGGGTGTCAGCACCCAGCCGATCATCGAGGCCAAGAAAGTCGGGACGGACACCTTCCAGGTCGAGCACTCCGTCGGCACGGTGGGCACGTGGAACTACACCGCCACCGCCGTCAAGGGGGACGAGACGGGCCAGCTGAAGGGCACGTTCGACGTCAAGAAGGCGCTCGAGACCAAGATCGTCAGGTTCGACGCCAACCCCGACAGGGTCACGAAGGGCGACCGGGTCCGGCTCTCCGGCCAGCTCAGGGCCGGCGACCAGGGCTACGGCGGCCAGGAGGTCGCGATCAGCTTCCGCTCCCGCGGCTCCGACGACTTCCGCAAGGTCACCACGGACAAGACCAGCCGCAACGGCTGGTTCTCCGCGAGCGTGAAGCCGTGGCGCAGCGGCGAGTGGCGGGCCGAGTTCGCCGGCAACGCCGAGGCCAAGGCGTCGGTCAGCGACAGCGACGGCGTCCGCGTCCGCTCCCGGACCATCGACACCAGGATCGTCGGCTTCGACGCCTACTCGGAGCCCGTCGTCAAGGGCGACAAGCTGCGCTTCAAGGGCACCCTGCAGGCCGACGACCGGCGGGCGCTGCGCGGTGAGCGCGTGACCATCCAGTTCAGGGCCGTGACCTCCCGCCAGTGGACGGACGTCACCGGCGACCGCACCAGCCGGCACGGCCGCTTCCACGCCTCCACCACCGCCGAGCAGAGCGGCTGGTGGCGCGCGGTGTACGCGGGCGACCGCCGGGTCGACGGCTCGGTCAGCGGCCCCGACTTCGTGCGGGTCACCGAGCCGGTCGAGAAGGCCGACACCCGGGTCCTCGGCTTCAACGCCTACCCCGAGCCGGTCAAGCGCGGCCGTGATCTGAAGATCTGGGCCCAGCTCCAGGTCGACGACGACGGCACCTGGAAGGGCTACAAGGGCAAGGTGGACCTGTACTTCAAGTCCAACCGGTCCGACGAGTACAGGCTCGTGAAGTCCGCCTGGTCCAGCGACAGCGGCAGACTGTTCACCGAGGTCCGCGCCTGGACCTCCGGCCGCTGGCGTTTCGTCTACGAGGGCGACGACAGGACGAACGGCGACACCAGCCGCTCCGACTACGTCCGCGTGCGTCGCTGACATCGACGAGGCCCGGGGCGCCGCATCAGCGCCCCGGGCCTCACCATGTCCTCAGTTGACCCGTCGCTCCGGCGCGGTCGCCCCCAGGCTCGCGAGCATGGACATGATGTCGACCATGCCCAGCTTGAGCTCGCCGACGTCCTGCTTGAGCTGGCTCACGTCTTGCTTGAGCAGGTTGACGTCTTGCTGGAGGTCGTCGAGACGCCGCTCGAACCCGTCCATACGTCGCTCGAACCCGTCCATGCGCTGGTCGAACTTGTCCATGCGCTTGTCCAGCTTGTCGATCTTGTTGAGAACGTTGCGCCCGACGTCGTCGACACGGTCGTGCAGGGCGGAGAAGCGCTGTTCGATGCTCAGGTTGGGCACACCGCTCACTGTAGACCGTTCGAGAGCCGAGACCCTGATTTCCAGGTCATCGAATTTCGCCTGCAGATCCAACATGGAGTGATCCTCTCGAGGGGGTGACGTCGCTCCTTGCATCGGAAAGAATACTCTCCGTGAAGGGTGCTTGTGTTCGAACCCGAGAGGGCCGCCCCGGCTAATCGGCCCGCTTGAACTGGGCGATGCCCACCGCCAGCAGCCCCAGCCCCAGCGCCGCCACCAGCCCGAGCTCCACCGGCACGGGCACCTGCCAGCCGAACCACTGCACCCCCGGGTTCAGGGTCGCGTTCACCTCCGGCGGCACGTCCAGGTGGGAGAAGACGGCCTGGCGCATCGGGTCGACCGCGTACGTCATGGGGTTGACCACCGTCAGGGCGTGCAGCCACGACGGCAGGTTGGCCAGCGGGAACATGGCGCCCGACAGGAACATCATCGGCATGATCGCCATCTGCATCAGCCCGAAGAACGACTGCATGTTCTTCATCCGCGCCGCCAGCATCACGCCGAAGGCGGTGATCGTGAAGGCCGCCAGGAACATCTCCGCCAGCAGCGTGAGCATCAGCGTGGGCGAGTACGGCACCCCCACCATCCCCGCCATGGCCAGGATGACGATGCCCTGGCCGGTGGCCACGATCGCGCCGCCGAGACACTTGCCCACCACGATGGCCGTGCGCGACACCGGCGCGACCAGCATCTCGCGCAGGAACCCGAACTCGCGGTCCCACACGATAGACCCCGCCGAGAACATGCCCGTCATGATCACCGTCATGGAGATCATGCCGGGATACATGAAGGTGCGGAAGTCCACGCCCGGGATCGACGCCTGGACCAGCGACCCCAGGCCGGTGCCCATGACGAACAGCCACAGCACCGGCTGCAGCAGCATCGAGAGCATGCGGGTGCGGTCGTTGAGGAAGCGCAGCATCTCACGGTGCAGGACCACCTTGATGGCCCGCAGGTCGTGCGCGGCGCTGCGGGCCGGCACCCGCACGCGGATCGCCTGTGTCGTCATCGTTCACCGCCTCGCCATCGCGCGCATGAAGGCCATCTGGTCGTCTCCGGACTCGGCGTCGCGGATCGTGGAGCCGGTGTAGTTCATGAACACGTCGTCCAGCGACGGCCGTGACACGCTCACCGACGTGATCGGCATGCCGAGCTCGGCGAACAGCCGCGGCACGAACTCCTCGCCCGAGGCCACGGCGAACGTCACCGCCCCCTCGTGCACCGCCGCCTCCAGCCCGAACCGCTCACGCAGCGCCTTGATCGCGGCCTCGTCGTCACGGGTGTGGATCTGCACCCGGTCCTTGCCGACGCTGGCCTTGAGCCGCTCGGGAGAGTCGATCACCACGATCTCGCCGTGGTCGATGATCGCGATCCGGTCGCAGTACTCGGCCTCGTCCATGTAGTGGGTGGTCATGAAGATCGTGATGTCCTCGCTGACCCGCAGCTCGTTGATGTAGCCCCAGATGGCCGACCGGGTCTGCGGGTCGAGCCCGACCGTCGGCTCGTCCAGGAACAGCACCCGCGGCGAGTGGAGCAGGCCGCGGGCGATCTCCAGCCGCCGCTTCATGCCGCCGGAGAACGTCATCACCTTGGCGTCCTTGCGGTCCCAGAGCGCCACCATCTCCATGACGCGCCTGATCCGCTCGTCGACCACGCTCTTGTGCACCCCGTACAGCTCGGCGTGGAAGCGCAGGTTCTGCTCGGCGGTCAGGTAGCCGTCGAGGGTGGGGTCCTGGAAGACCAGGCCGATGTTCCTGCGCACCTCGTCGCGCTCCCTGACCACGTCGTGGCCGGCGACGGAGGCGGTGCCGCCCGTCGGGTTCGCGAGCGTGCAGAGCATGCTGATCGTGGTGGTCTTGCCGGCGCCGTTGGGGCCGAGGAATCCGAAGACCTCGCCCGGTGACACCTCGAAGTCGACGCCCTTGACGGCCTCGACCTTCCCGTACGTCTTGGTCAGCCCTCGTACGACGACGGCCGCGTCCTCGCTCATCAATCCTCCGCCAGAATCTGGAACACGGACTTGCGCGTCTGCCTGAGCAGCTTCTTGGCCTCGGCGACCTGGCGGTCGTTGGCCGTCCTGGTCAGGTGGACGAACGCCTCGCCGAGCTGCCCCCACAGCAGGCGCAGCTCGTGCCGGTCCTCCGGCACGGTGCTCGCCACCTCGTCCCACGGCGCGGGGGCGGCGCTCAGGCGTCCCGCCTCGTCGCGGCCCTCCTCCGTCAGGCGGTAGGTCCGGCTGCCGCCGGCCTCGCCGCCGGTGACCAGGCACTCGTCCTCCAGCTGCTGGAGCGCGGGGTAGACCGAGCCGGGGCTGGGCCGCCACACGCCGCGGCTGCGCGCCTCGATGTCCTGGATCATCTGGTAGCCGTTCTTGGGCTCCTCGCCGAGCAGCAGGAGCAGCGCCGCCCGGACGTCGCCGCGCCGCACCCGCGGCCCCGCCTCCATGCCGGGGGTGCCCGGCGGGGGCGGCGGCATCGGCGGGTGCGGGAATCCGTGTCGTCCATGTGGATCAATCATTACATCTCCCAACTATCGAGATGTTCTGACGATATATCTAGATAGTTGAGGCGGCAATGCCTTTTTCTGGCGACTCTCGCCTGTGTTAGCGCTCGTTAACAGCTGCCCGGAGCGCAGCCCCGGCCATGGCGTGCAGCAGCGGGCGCATCGCCCCGGGCGGGAGCTCGCCCGCGCTGTGCGGCGTCGAGTTCAGCAGGCCGAAGACCGCGTGCGTGGCGGCCCGCAGCCGGGACGCCGGGCACGACGGGTGGAGCTCGGCCAGCACCGCCACCCACTCCTCGACGTAGAGCCGCTGCAGCCGCCGGATCTGGCGCCGCTCCCGCTCCGGGACGTTGCCCAGCTCGCGGTCGTGCACGGTGATCAGCGCCGGCTGCTCGAGCGCGAACGTGATGTGCGCGTCGAGCAGCGCGTCCAGGATCTCGGCCGGGCCGGCGGAGGCCGTGACGACCGCGACCGCCGACTCGCGCAGCCGCGAGCTGATGTCGAGCAGCAGCTCCGCCAGCAGCGCCTCCTTGCCGCTGAAGTGGCGGTAGAGCGCCGGCCCCGAGACGCCCACCGCGCCGCCGATGTCCTCGATCGGCACGCCGTGGAATCCGCGCGCCGCGAACAGCCTCGCGGCGGCGTCGAGGATCTCGGCACGCCTGTTGCCGCGATTGCGGGTAGGTGTCGGGGCAGTCGTCACAGTCACATCATGCTAGACGGTTGAGTTAATGGCCACTAACATCACGACCATGACGAGAGGGCAGAGATGAGCGACTGGCCGATACTCAAGTCGGCCGCCGACCCCGGGAGCGAGGCGTACAGGAGCAACGCCGAGCTCAACGAGCGGCTCGCCGCCGAGCTCCGCGACCGCCTCGCCACCGCCGCGCTCGGCGGGCCAGAACGGTCGCGCAGCCGCCACGTCGAGCGCGGCAAGCTGCTGCCCCGCGAGCGCGTCGACGGCCTGCTCGACCCGGGCTCGCGGTTCCTGGAGCTGTCGCCGCTGGCCGCGAACGGCCTCTACGACGACCAGGCGCCCGCCGCCGGCATCATCACCGGCGTCGGCCGGGTCTCCGGCCGCGAGTGCGTGGTCGTGGCCAACGACGCCACCGTCAAGGGCGGCACCTACTACCCCATGACCGTCAAGAAGCACCTGCGCGCGCAGGAGGTGGCGCTGCACAACCACCTGCCGTGCGTCTACCTCGTCGACTCCGGCGGCGCGTTCCTGCCGAAACAGGACGAGGTGTTCCCGGACCGCGAGCACTTCGGCCGCATCTTCTACAACCAGGCCACGATGTCCGCGCGGGGCATCCCGCAGATCGCCGCCGTGCTCGGCTCCTGCACCGCGGGCGGCGCCTACGTGCCCGCCATGAGCGACGAGGCCGTCATCGTACGGAACCAGGGCACAATCTTCCTGGGCGGCCCGCCGCTGGTGAAGGCGGCCACCGGCGAGGAGGTCACGGCCGAGGAGCTCGGCGGCGGCGACCTGCACGCGCGCGTCAGCGGCGTCACCGACCACCTCGCCGAGGACGACGCGCACGCGCTGGCGATCGTCCGCGACATCGTCTCCACGCTCGCGCCGCGCGCCCCGCGCCCGTGGCCGGTGGCCGCGCCGGAGCCGCCCGCCCACGATCCGCGCGACCTCTACGGGATCGTCCCCGCCGACACGCGCCGGCCGTACGAGGTGCGCGAGGTGATCGCGCGGCTGGTGGACGGGTCGCGGTTCCTGGAGTTCAAGGCCGAGTACGGGCCCACGCTGGTCACCGGGTTCGCCCATGTCCACGGCCACCCGGTGGGCATCCTGGCCAACAACGGCATCCTGTTCGCCGAGTCCGCGCTCAAGGGCGCGCACTTCATCGAGCTGTGCGACCAGCGGCGGATCCCGCTGCTGTTCCTGCAGAACATCAGCGGGTTCATGGTCGGCAAGGCGTACGAGGCGGGCGGCATCGCCAAGCACGGCGCCAAGATGGTCACGGCCGTGTCGTGCGCCCGGGTGCCCAAGTTCACGGTGGTCATCGGCGGCTCGTTCGGAGCGGGCAACTACGCGATGGCCGGGCGGGCGTACGCGCCGCGCTTCCTGTGGATGTGGCCGAACGCCCGCATCTCGGTCATGGGCGGTGAGCAGGCGGCGAACGTGCTCACCACGGTGGGCTCCTCTGCGGGCGGGGCCGACCCCGAGGCGATCCGGGCCCAGTACGAACACCAGGGCAACCCGTACTACTCCACCGCCAGGCTGTGGGACGACGGCGTGATCGACCCCGTCGACACCCGCACCGTGCTCGGCCTGGCCCTGTCCGCGGCGGCCAACGCCCCGCTCGAACCCGCCGGCTACGGCGTCTTCCGGATGTGATCATGACTGATTCCCTGTTCGGCCGGGTGCTGGTCGCCAACCGGGGCGAGATCGCCGTCCGGGTCATCCGCACCCTGCGCGCGCTCGGCATCGGCGCGGTCGCCGTGCACACGGCCGCCGACGCGGGCGCGCGCCACGTGATCGAGGCTGACGAGGCCCACCAGATCCCGAAATATCTGGATATCGAGGCGATCGTGGAGGTGGCCCGGCGCTCCGGCGCGGCGGCCGTCCACCCCGGCTACGGCTTCCTGGCCGAGAACGCCGCCTTCGCCCGCCGCTGCGCGGAGGCCGGGCTGGTGTTCGTCGGGCCGCCGGCGGACGCCATCGAGGCGATGGGCGACAAGATCCGCGCCAAGCGCACCGTGTCGGCCGCCGGCGTGCCGGTGGTGCCGGGCGCGGCCGAACCCGGCGACGAGCTCTCGGCCTGGTCCGCCTTCCCCGCCCTGATCAAGCCGTCGGCGGGCGGCGGCGGCAAGGGCATGGTGCTGGTCAGGTCGGCGGCGGAGCTGCCGGACGCCCTGGAGTCCGCCCGGCGCACGGCCACGGCCGCCTTCGGCGACGGCACCCTCCTGATCGAGCGCTACGTGGAGCGGCCCCGGCACATCGAGATCCAGGTCCTCGCCGACGGCCACGGCACCGTCGTCCACCTGGGCGAACGCGAGTGCAGCCTGCAGCGCAGGCACCAGAAGATCGTCGAGGAGGCCCCGTCGCCCTTCGTCGACGCGGAGACCAGGGCCCGCATGGGCGCCGCCGCCGTGGAGGCCGCCCGCGCGGTCGGCTACGTCGGCGCGGGCACCGTCGAGTTCATCGTCGACGGCGCCACGGGCGCCTACCACTTCATGGAGATGAACACCCGTCTCCAGGTCGAGCACCCCGTCACCGAGCTGGTCACCGGCCTCGACCTGGTGGAGCTGCAGCTCCGGGTGGCGGCCGGCGAGCCTCTCCCGTTCACCCAGGACGAGGTGCGGCTCGACGGCCACGCGGTCGAGGCGCGCGTCTACGCCGAGGATCCGGCGCGCGGCTTCCTGCCCACCGGCGGCCGCGTCCTCGCCCTGCGCGAGCCCTCCGGTCCGGGGGTACGGGTCGACTCCGGGCTGCTGGAGGGCGGAGTGGTCGGCAGCGAGTTCGACCCGATGCTGTCGAAGGTCATCGCCTGGGCCCCGGACCGGGCGGGAGCGCTCCGTGCCCTCGACCGCGCCCTGAGCGAGACCGTGGTGCTCGGGGTCACCACCAACGTGCCGTTCCTGCGGGCCCTGCTCGCCCACGAAACCGTCCGCGCCGGCGACCTGGACACCGGCCTGGTCGAACGAGCCCTCCCAGACCTCCTCACCACCGACCCAACCCGCGCAGAAGCGGCCCGCACGGACCAGACCCGCGAGGACGGGGGTCGTACGGATGCGGCTCGCACGAACGCGGGTGGTGCGGATCAGGCCCGCGAGGACGGGGACCGTACAGATGCGGCCCGCGCGGACCGGGGCCGTACAGATGTGGCTCACGCGGACGTGGCTGGGGCCTCCGTGGCTCGTATGGGGCGCGGGGTGCCCTTGGATGCGCTGGCGGCCGCCGCGCTCGTGTTTCACGATCAGCCGGTGGGGCGTGACCCGTGGGAGGTCATGGACGGCTGGCGGGTCGGGGAGCGGGCCTGGACGACGTGGCGGCTGGAGACGCGTGACGGCGTGCACGCCGTCCACGTGCGCGGCCTGCCCCGGGAAGGCGCCGAGGTCAGAGTGGCGGACGGCCCGCCCGTTCCGGCCGTCCTCCGCACGTACGCGGACGGTCCCGGATCGCCGGGCGGACCTGCCGTCCGGCCGTACGGGGGTGGGGTCGTCGTCACTGTGGACGGTCGTACGACGCACTACGTGTGCGCCCGGGACGGTGAGACGGTCTGGCTCGGCCGGGACGGGCACGCCTGGCCCGTCACCCGCCACCTGATCGGCGACCCGGGCGACCGCGCAGGCGCCGCGGGGAGCGGCGACGGCGTGGTCAGGAGCCCGATGCCCGGCACCGTCCTGGTGGTCAAGGCCCAGGTCGGCGACCAGGTCAAGGAAGGCCAGCCGCTGGTGATCGTGGAGGCGATGAAGATGGAGCACACCGTCACCGCCCCACGGGACGGGCGCGTCGCCGAGCTGCCGGCGCAGGCCGGCCGGCCCGTCGACATGGACGCCGTGCTGGCCGTGGTGGAGGAGGGATGATGGCGCGCGCGTACCCGATGGAGGGCCTGCCGCAGCAGGTCACCGTCTACGAGGTCGGCCCCCGCGACGGGCTGCAGAACGAGGCGGCGATCGTGCCCGTCGAGGTCAAGGCCGAGTTCATCGACCGCCTCGCCGACGCAGGCCACAAGGTCATCGAGGCGACCAGCTTCGTGCACCCGAAGTGGGTGCCCCAGCTCGCGGACGCGGAGCAGCTGCTCGACCGGCTGCACCGCAGGCCCGGCGTCCGCTACCCGGTGCTGGTGCCGAACGAGCGCGGCCTGGACCGGGCGCTGGAGCGGGGCGTCGACGAGATCGCCGTCTTCGCCAGCGCCACCGAGACGTTCGCCGCCAAGAACCTCAACCGGAGCCTGGAGAGCCAGTTCGAGATGTTCGAGCCGGTGGTCGCCCGGGCGCGGGAGAACGGCGTGCGGGTGCGCGCGTACGTGTCGATGTGCTTCGGCGACCCCTGGGAGGGTCCCACGCCCGTCTCCCAGGTGGTCGCGGTCGGTGAGCGGCTGCTCGGGCTGGGCTGCTACGAGCTGTCGCTGGGCGACACGATCGGCGTCGGCACGCCCGGCCACGTCACCGCGCTGATCGAGGCGTTCACCTCGCCGGACAAGCTCGCCGTCCACTTCCACGACACCTACGGGCAGGCGCTCGGCAACACCCTGGCCGCGCTCAGGGCGGGCGTCACCACCGTGGACGCCTCCACCGGAGGCATCGGCGGCTGCCCGTACGCCGAGTCCGCCACCGGCAACCTGGCCACCGAGGACCTCGTCTGGATGCTGCGCGGGCTCGGCATCGAGACCGGCCTCGACCTGGACAAACTCGTGGCCACCAGCACCTGGCTGGCCGCCCGGCTGGGCCGGCCCAGCCCCTCCCGCGTCGTCCAGGCCCTCGCGAAAGGCTGACCCATGCTGACACCCGAACACGAAGAGCTGCGCAAGACCGTCGAGGCCTTCGCCCGCGAGGTGGTCGCCCCCGTCATCGGCGGCTACTACGAGCGCGAGGAGTTCCCGTACGACATCGTCCGCCAGATGGGCGCGATGGGCCTGTTCGGCCTGCCCATCCCCGAGCAGTACGGCGGCATGGGCGGCGACTACTTCGCCCTCTGCCTGGCGCTGGAGGAGCTGGCCAGGGTGGACTCCAGCGTGTCGATCACCCTGGAGGCGGCGGTGTCGCTCGGCGCGATGCCCATCCTCCGGTTCGGCACCGGGGAGCAGCGCGACCACTGGCTGCCGAAGCTGGCCGCGGGGGAGATGCTGGGCGCGTTCGGCCTGACCGAGCCGGGAGGCGGCTCGGACGTGCCCGGCGGCATGCGCACCACCGCCGTGCTCGACGGCGACGAGTGGGTGATCAACGGGACGAAGGCGTTCATCACCAACTCCGGCACCGACATCACCGGCGTCGTCGGCGTCGCCGCGCTGACCGGCGAGCGGGAGATCTCGACCATCCTCGTCCCCGCGGGCACGCCGGGCTTCACCGTGTCGAAGAAGTACTCCAAGGTCGGCTGGAACGCCTCGGACACGCGCGAGCTGTCGTTCTCCGACTGCCGGGTGCCCGCCGCCAACCTGCTCGGCGAGCGCGGCCGCGGCTACGCCCAGTTCCTGCAGACGCTGGACGAGGGCCGCATCGCGATCGCCGCACTCAGCGTCGGCCTGTCGCAGGGCTGCGTGGACGAGTGCCTGAAGTACGTGCGCGAGCGCCGCGCCTTCGGCCACCCGATCGGCCACTACCAGGCCATCCAGTTCAAGATCGCCGACATGGAGGCCCGCGCCCACACCGCCCGCCTGGCCTATTACCACGCGGCCGAGAAGATGCTCGCGGGCGTCCCGTTCAAGAAGGAAGCGGCGATCGCCAAGCTCGTCTCGTCCAACGCGGCCATGGACAACTCCCGCGACGCGACGCAGATCTTCGGCGGGTACGGATTCATGAACGAGTTTCCGGTGGGCCGTTTCTACCGCGACGCGAAGATCCTGGAGATCGGCGAAGGAACGTCCGAGGTGCAGCGCATGCTGATCGCCCGCCAGCTGGGATTGGGTGATCTGTGAATTGGCGGATGTCCTTCGCCGCAGGGCGCTAGGATTCGGCGCATCGCACTCGATCGGCGGAGGGCGGACTCTGGGGTGAGCCCACAAGGAGCACACTGGTCCA
Organism: Nonomuraea sp. NPDC049486; assembly: GCF_040676925.1. Lineage (NCBI taxonomy): Bacteria > Bacillati > Actinomycetota > Actinomycetes > Streptosporangiales > Streptosporangiaceae > Nonomuraea > Nonomuraea sp. NPDC049486. Next base: position 321,120 of record NZ_JBFAPV010000009.1, on the reverse strand, counting down.
TCTCCGGCGCGGTGATGACGGACTGCCTCGTTTCCCCTTAACCATGAGGATGAAATGCTGGATCCGTCACAGGATCACCTGCGATGGTGGTTCCTGAAAATCTATATGATCATTCTGTCCGGTTTGATCATGGTCACTGTGCTCGCCGGGGCTTTTCTGGACGAGAAGGCATGGGCCCAGGTCAAGCCGGAGCTCGCGGATATCAGGCTCTGGACCTTCCAGATAGGCATGATCATCGTCGGGAGCTATCTGTTCTCCGACGGTAGGAGGAGTTGAGCGCGCCCCGGTCGCCCGCAATCGGCGGGTGGCCGGGGCGTTCTCGTCGTGCCGGCGGGTTCCACCCGTCACTCTGCTGCTTGTCATAGGGGACATATCACTCGAATGTCGTCAGAGTGGCGACATATGCGAATTTACGGGTAAGTAAGAACAATGCCCGTAGTGTGATTTTATGTACCCGAGTCGTACCTTTTTCTAGCTGACCCCGAAAGTCGCCACTTGTGGTGGCTGGGGCTTTTCTTCTACGCTGGGTTTGACGAAGACGGTCGCCAGGCGCGACTAATGTCGTTCTTGTGAAACCGCCGTCAGCGTCAGGGTATGAGTCCGTACAGCCGTATCCATCGAGTGCAACTGTCTCGGGGTGATCCTCCGAGCCGTACGGTTGTGTGTCTGTTTCAACCCATCCCTCCCGTAGCGAGGGAGGAGGGGCCTCCTGTCGGCCGACGTCGCATTGTGCAGACAGGAGGCCCTTTCTCATGAAAGCTTAGGCGAGGCAGAGGGAATATGAAAGAGTCTAGCTTTTCTTATGTTCTACCTCGGTGGGGCTATGCGTACCGGAGTGGTAAATCCTTGCCACCCCGGCCCGCCCGCGTTCCGTCGAAGGTGTCGCGGCACTTCTTCGTGTATGGTATGAATGTCGTTTTTGTGCCGCGCACCCTGTCGCCACCCCCGGCAGGCCGGGTCCGGGCGATCCGCGACTCATGAGTGTTGGACTCGGGAACGGGGCGCGATCTAGTGTCATACGTCATGACGGCTGACGATCTTCTTATCCGGAGGGTGGAGAAGTCCGACGCGGACGACGTGTTCGCGCTGGCGCGCGAGTTCGGTCTCACCTTCCGGCCCGAGCGCGAGGCCTTCGACGCCGCGCTGCCGCTGCTGCTGAAGGACGAAGACACCCTGCTGCTCGCCGCCGTCGTCGACGGGCGCGTCCACGGCTATCTGCTCGGCTACGTCCATCTGACGCTCTTCGCCAACGGGCCCGTCGCCTGGGTGGAGGAGGCGATGGTGCAGTCGGGGTCGCGCCGGCAGGGCATCGGGCGCGGCCTGCTCGTGGAGTTCGAGAAGTGGGCGCGCGACCGCGGCGCCCGCTATGTGGCGATGGCGACCCGGCGCGCGCCGGAGTTCTACCACGCGCTCGGTTACGAGGCTTCTGCCACTTTCTACCGTAAGGTGCTGCGCTGACCTTGTCGTAGGGGGATGGCATGCTTGGTGCGTGACCATCCACCAGGTGAGCCCCCTGTTCGTCGGCCGTGCCGGCGAGCTCGACCTGCTCCTGGGTGTGCTGGGTGAGACGCGCGGCGGCGCCGCGGCCACCGTGCTGGTCGGCGGCGAGGCCGGGGTGGGCAAGACCCGGCTCATGGGGGAGTTCACCGACCGGGCCGGCGACGCGCTGGTGCTCGTCGGCGGCTGCCTGGAGCTCGGCACCGAGGGCCTGCCGTTCGCCCCGTTCACCGCCGTGCTGCGCTCCCTGGTGCGCACGCTCGGCCGCGACCGGGTCGCGGAGCTGGTGCCCGGCGGCACGACCCGAGGACTGGCGCGGCTGCTGCCCGAGTTCGGCGAGCCCGACCGCGACGGCGCCGAGGCCAGGGCGCGGCTGTTCGAGCAGCTGCTCGGCCTGCTGGAGCGGCTGGCCGAGGACCGGCCGGTCATCCTGGTCGTGGAGGACGCCCACTGGGCCGACCGCTCCACCCGCGACCTGCTCTCCTTCCTGGTGCGCTACCAGCGCGGCACCGGCCGCCTGATGATCGTCGTCACCTACCGTTCCGACGAGCTCCACCGCGCCCACCCGCTGCGCCCGCTCCTCGCCGAGCTGTCCAGGGTCGCGTGGGTGACCCGGGTGGAGCTGAGCCGGCTCAGCCGCCGCGAGGTCGCCGCCCAGGCGGCGGGCATCCTCGCCCGCGAGCCGTCGCCCGCCGACATCGAGCGGGTCTACTCGCGCAGCGAGGGCAACCCGCTGTTCGTCGAGGCGCTGCTGAGCGAGGACGGCTCCGGCGGCCTGCTCCCGGAGTCACTGCGCGACCTGCTGCTCGCGAGCGTGGAGCGGCTGCCCGACGAGACGCAGGAGCTGCTGCGCATGGCCAGCGCCGGCGGCCAGCGCATCGAGCACGACCTCCTGGCCGCCGTCACCGGGTTCGACGAGGCGGCGCTCGCCGCCCGGCTGCGCCCCGCCGTGGCGGGCAACGTGCTCGCCGTCGACGGCGAGGGCTACGCCTTCCGCCACGCGCTGATCCGCGAGGCGCTCCACGACGACCTGCTGCCCGGCGAGCACACCCGGCTCCACACCCGCTTCGCCGAGGCGCTGGAGCGCGACCTGTCGGTCCTGCCCGCGCCGCGCGGCGCGATCGAGCTGGCCCACCACTGGCACGCCGCCCGCGACACCACCTGGGCGCTCACCAGCGCCTGGCACGCCGCCGCAGCGGCCCGTCGCTCCACCGCCTACGACGAGCAGCTGCGCATGCTCTCGCGGGTGCTGGAGCTGTGGGACCACGTGCCCGACGCGGCGGAGCGCACCGGCCGCGGCCACGCCGACGTGCTGCGCCAGACGGCCGTCGTGGCCCACCTCGCGGGCGAGTACGACCGCGCCGCCGCGCTCGCCTCGGCCGCGCTCGGCGAGATCGACCGCGCCGCCGACCCGGTGGCGGCCGCCCGCGTGCTGCGGCTGCGCGGCCTCATCCGCTACGACCTGAGCCGCCCCGGCCACATCGACGACCTGTACGAGGCGGCCGCCCTGGTCCCCGCCGAGCCGCCGAGCAGGCTGCGCGGCCAGGTGCTGGAGTCGCTGGCCCGCATGCTCCACCGGCCCGACCGGCGCGCGGAGCGGATCGCCACGGCGGAGCAGGCCATCGAGATCGGCCGCCGGGCCGGCGACGACACCGTCCAGGCGCAGGCCCTGATCAGCCTCACCTGGACCCGGTGCCTGCGCTTCGCCGAGATCGACGAGCACCGCGGCGGCTACGCCGAGGCGCGCCGGCTGGCGGTCCGCGCCGACGCCTACAACGCGCTCATGCGCGTGGCCATCTCCGAGTCCGACAGCCTGGAGGGCGCCGGACGCCACGAGGAGGCGGCCCAGGTCGCCCGCGACGGCATCGCGCTGGCCGAGCGCTACGGGCTGGCCCGCACGTCCGGCACCTTCCTGTCGATCAACCTGGCCGAGCCGCTGATGTCGCTCGGCCGCTGGGACGAGGCGCTGGAGGTGATCGAGCACGCCCTGGAGCTGGTGCCGCCCCCGCCCCACCAGACCGGGCTGCGCGGCTTCGCCACCGACATCGCGCTGGCCCGCGGCCGGCTCGACCAGGCCGCGGAACTGCTGGCGGCCATCGAGCGCATCGTGGCGCGCGGCTCGTTCCGCGAGCAGACCGTGCTGCCCCACGGCCGCCGCGAGGCGGAGCTCCTGCTGGCCCGCGGCCGGGTCGACGAGGCGCGCGAGGCGGGCCTGCGCCTGCTGCGCTCCCACGACCTGGGGGCCGAGCCGCGCTACTCGTGGGGGCTGCTGGCGTCCCTGGCCGAGCTGGGTGGACCGGTGGTGGCCGAGGTCCGCGCGCTCGCCGAGCGGCTGCCCGCCGACGGCGACCTGCAGCAGGCCCAGCGGCTCACCGTCACCGCCATGACCGTGACGGAGGACGACCCCGAGGCCCGGCTCAAGGCCTGGGACGCGGCCGTGGCCGCCTGGGAGGCGCTGCGCAACCCGTACGCGCGAGCCCGGGTGTGCGAGGGGGCCGCGCACGCCGCGCTGGCGTGCGGCGACCGCGAGCACGCGGCGGCGCGGCTGGCCACGGCGGACGAGCTGGCGCGGCGGCTCGGCGCGCGGCCGCTGCTGGCGCGGGTCGACGCGCTGGCCAGGCGGGCCGGGATCGCCCTGGCGGACCAGTCCGCGCCCGGCGGGCCGCCGCTCGGCCTGACCGCCCGCGAGCTGGAGGTGCTGCGCCACGTCGCCAGGGGCCGGAGCAACCGCGAGATCGCCGCCGAGCTGTTCATCGCCGTCAAGACGGTCAGCGTGCACGTGTCCAACATCCTCGCCAAGCTCGGCGTCGCCTCCCGGGGCGAGGCCGCAGCCAAGGCCCACGCGCTGCGCCTGTTCGGCGAGTGAGCGGCCTCAGCCCGTGAGCTGGGCCTCCAGGCGGTAGCCGTCGACCGTCACGTACACCTGGTCGCCGGGGCGGGCGTTGAGCCTCATCAGCACCGGCTGGAGAGAGTCGAACACCGGCTGCTGACCCTGCCACACCAGCACGATCGCGTTGTCGCCCGGGCCGGTGACCGACAGCAGCGTGCCGGGGCGCATGCCGAGCTGGGCCGCGTAGTTCTGCGGCACCGGCACCGGGCCGCCGCGCAGGTGCTCGGGCTTGACCTCGATGCGCTGCCAGCGGCGCGGATCCGACGACGGGCTCGGAGGCGGCGGCGGGGGAGTGGCCGGGGTGCCGGCCAGGTGGCCCTGGAGCATCGGCGAGCGGCCGTTGGAGAGGGCCGACAGCGTCGCGAGCGCGGCCGACGGGTCGATGGAGTTGGCCGCGGCGGCGGGGATCGGCTGGCCGCCCCTGTGGTGGTGCCCGTTGGCGCCGGGGGTGCGGCGCGGCAGCGGCTGCGGCGGGCCCTCGGACGCGGCGACCGGGTCGTGGACCTGCTCGGGCGGCAGCGCGTCCAGCCACGCCTTGGCCGAGTGGGCGCGGATGCCCAGTTCCGCCATCAGCTCCACCATGTCCGCGTCCGGCTGGGCCGAGGCCAGCAGCCTGCGGGTACGGGCCTGCAGTCCCTGGATGTCGCCGACGACCAGCCAGCCGTCCTGGAGGCGGCGGTCCGGCATCAGCGTGACCAGCACCCGCCACAGCGGGGTGCGCAGGGACGGCACGGTCGCGGGATGGGCGGGGTCCGCGCCGATCAGCTGATCCTCGGTCGCGGCGGCGCCCAGCCACTCGGTGAGCCGGAACATGTGCCCGGTGATCGGGGCCGACTCCGACGAGCGCAGCCAGGTGAGCACCCGCTCCTCGGCGGTGCGCTGCGCCTGGGAGAGGATCTCGCGCTCGACGAGCATCTTGTGCGCGAGCGTGCGCAGGCTGACCGGGTCCTCGGCGAACAGGCGGTGCTCGGCCACGGCCAGCTCCAGCTTGTTCAGGCCGCGGAACAGGCTGTCGACCACTCTGACCATCGCGTGGTCGGTGTCGGACGGCACAGGGGCGGGCTGGGAGCCGTACGAGGCGGACCCGCCGGGGAGGCTCGGCAGGGAGCCGGTGTGCGGGCCGGAGGAGTCGGCCGCGGCGGGGCGCTGCGGCAGCGGGCTCTGGCCCCCGCCCACGGCGGGGAAGGAACCGGTGGACCGCTGGTCCCGGCCGACGGCGGGAAAAGAGCCCGTGGAGCGCTGGTCGCGGCCGACGGCGGGGAAGGATCCGGTGGAGCGCCGGCCCTCGTCCGGGGACGAGCTCTGCGACCGCTGGGGGTCGCCGGGGAACGAGCCGGGAGCGCGCCGGCTGTCGCCGGGGAAGGACCCGGGGGACCGCTGTTCCTCGGGTGGAAAGGAGGCCGCCGGACGCCGGGGTTCGCCGCCCGGCCGCGCGTCGTCGCCCACCCTGGGGAAGGAGCCGGTGTTCCGGCGCTCGTCGGCGGGGGCGGGGAAGGAGCCGGTGTTGCGGCGCTCGTCGGCGGGGGCGGGGAAGGCTCCGGTGTTGCGGCGCTCGTCGGCGCGCTGCGGCAGCGGCTCGCCCTTGGCGGGGCCGCCGTTCGGGCCGGCGAAGGCGCCGGTGCCCTCGAACGCGGCCGCCGGACGCTCGCCCGCGGCGGGGAAGGAACCGGCGCCGGACGCGCCGCGCTGGACCGGCCTGGTGACCTCGGGATGCCCGGCCACGGCTTCCGGCCGGGCCGCCAGCCTGCCGAGCACCTCGCGGAAGACCGTACCCATCACCGTCTCGGGGGTGGACCCCGGCGCCTTCAGGTCGGCCGGCGTCAGGCGGCGCAGGCGGTGCCAGCCGCCCAGGCCCACGATCGCCGTCCGGGCGGGCTCGGGATAGCCCGGCAGCGTCGGATCGATCGGATGCAGCGCCATGGCCGGCAGCACGTCGCCCAGCGGCAGATGATCCCAGCGCGAGGAGGCGAGGAGCGCGAGCCGCTCGCACACCCAGTCGAGACCGGTCGCGGCGAAGGCCCTCTGCAGCGGCATCGACGACCACCACGCGGACGGCAGGCGCGGATCGGACAGCGCCTCCGCGACCTGTTGCGGCCGACTCCAGCGCAGGGCAGGGACCAGGTCGCTCAGGCAGATCGATGACTCGACGTCCATCGGCGGGACCTTATCCTCCCCAGTGTGCCGCGATACGCATGTGACTGATGGTGCAGCCTACGCGGCAAGCTATCAATCGGTGTGAATAGGGTAAAGACGCTTCATGTCCAAACCGTACCGTGGACGACCCCCTACGAGGGCCACACACTCGGCACCCGCACGGCAACCTGACTCCAGAGCCTCCCTCTCGCCCGCCCCCGACAGGGCGGCGGCGAGGTAGCCGGCGGCGAACGCGTCACCGGCTCCCGTGGAGTCCACGGCCTCCGCGGGCACCGCGTCCGCCTTCGCCACGACCTGCCCGCCTACCGCCACGAGACCGCCCTGGGGCCCCAGCTTCACGACCGCTGTCCCGTAATGCTCGCTGAGCGTCTCGGCCGCCCGCTCGGGCGTGGCGGCGCCGCTGAGAAGGAGAGCTTCGTCACGATTGGGAAAGATCAATCCGGCGAGCGCCGTCTCGCCGAGGAACCGCGTCACGCCGAACCCGGCGAGCGGGCCCGTCGAGGCCGGGTCGACGCTGATCGAGGCCCCCGCGCCGGTCGCCTTCGCCATGGCCAGCCTGCTCAGGGCCAGGCCGGGCTCGCTGAACAGGGTGTAACCGGAGACGTGCAGGTGCGTCACGCCGTCGAGGAGCGCGTCGTCCCAGTCGAGGGGGGAGATCAGCTCGCCGGCCCCCCGGTTCGTCAGCATGGAGCGCTCGCCGGTGCTGTCGACCATCGAGATGACCACGGCGGTCGGGTTGGCGGCGTCGATCCGGATGTGCGGGCGCACCCCGGTCTTGGTCAGCTCGGTGATGTGCCACTCGCTGCTGTCGTATCCGCAGCGGGCCAGCAGGCTCGCGTCGGCGCCCAGGAAGGCCGCCCACGCGGCGGTGTTCGCGCCGGAGCCGCCGGGGCGCAGCGCGATGTCGGCGGCGATGTCAGAAGGGATGTCGGGGCCCGACATGACCGGGGCGCCGTGCATGGCCACCACGTCGGTGACCACGTCGCCGATGACCAGCAGGCCCTGGCCGTTCACGATCGTGACCAGGCCAGCGCGACACGGGCCGCGAGCGCGACGTTGCCGCGGACCGCGGCCAGGTTGGCCTCCAGGGAGGCCCCGCCGGTGCCGCGCACCAGGTAGCCCAGCAGGAACGGGGTGATCGCCTGGCCGGTGACGCCCTCGCGCTCGGCGGTGGCCAGGGCCTCGGCGAGCACGCGGTCGTGCAGCGCCGGGTCGAGCTGCTGGTCCTCCGGGATCGGGTTGGCCACGATCAGCGCCGTCTCCTGGCCGCCGAACGCGTCCTGGCCGCGCATGACCGCGGCCGCCTCCTCGGGCGTCTCGATCCGCCACTCCACGGGACGGCCGGAGGAACGCAGGTAGAAGCCGGGGAACTCGTCGGTCCGATAGCCGGCCACGGTCACGCCGCGCGTCTCCAGGCGCTGCAGCGTGGCGGGCACGTCCAGGATGGACTTGACGCCCGCGCACACCACGGTGACGCGGGTCCTGGACAGGGTGTCCAGGTCGGCGGACTCGTCCTGGTCGTCCGTCCAGCCGCGGTGCACGCCGCCCAGGCCGCCGGTGGCGAACAGGCGGATGCCCGCCCGGGCCGCCAGGAACGACGTCGCCGCCACCGTGGTCGCGCCGCTCACCTTCAGCGCGGCGGCGAGCGGGAGGTCGCGCTGGCTCAGCTTGCGCAGCCCCGGCTCCATCGCGACGCGCTCCAGCGAGGCCTCGTCCAGGCCGATCCTGGCCACTCCGTCCAGCACCGCGATCGTGGCGGGGACCGCGCCCTCGCGCCGTACGATCTCCTCCAGCTCGCGCGCGACCTCGAGGTTGCGGGGCCGGGGCAGGCCGTGCGAGATGATCGTGGACTCCAGCGCGACGACCGGTGCGCCCGAGTCGAGAGCCTCGGCGACCTCGTCGGACGGCTGGAGAAGGGAGTCGGTGGTGCGGCGCATGTGTGTTTCGTACTCCTTGAGTGGTCTTGTGGCGCATTGTCGGAACGGAGTGTTTCGAGGAAATTGTTCCGAACCGAGCAGCATACGGGGGGACCGCGTCCGCGTCCACCCGTGCTCACCCGGACGGCGACACCCCCGCGCCGCCGTCCGCCCGGGGGATCACACGAGCAGCAGCACACCCGCGAGCGACACCCCGCCGACGAGCCCGGTGGCGATCCCGCCGAGCAGCACGGTCCGCCCCCCGCGCAGCAGTCTCCGCACGTCGATCCCGGTGCCGAGGCCGAACATCGCGGCAGCCAACAGGATATTCGCCGCCTGCCCCGCCACCGCGACGACCCCGTCCGGCACCATCCCCGTGCCGCGCACGCATGCCATGACGACGAACCCGGCCACGAACAGCGGCACCCCCGCCACCCGCCCCGCCTTCCCGCGCGGTGCCCGTGCGGGACGAACCGGTGGACCCGCGGGCAGGCCCACCCGTCCGGCATGCGCGTCCTGGAGCCGCCTCCCGGGCGTGGCGTGAGACCCCGTGTACGAGACGAGGGCGACCAGGGGAGCCAGGAGGAGGACCCGGCCGAGCTTGACCGTCACGGCCGTCGTCAGGACGCCCGTGGCGGCCCCGATGGCCGCCACCTGAGCCACCTCGTGAACCGCCGCGCCCGTCCAGACGGCGAGCTGCGAGGGGGAGAGACCGAGCCAGGAGGCGGCGAGGGGGATCGCGAGCAGGGCGCCCGTGCCGTACAGGACCACCACCGCCAGCGCGGCGGCCGCCTCGTCGTCCTCGGTGCCCGCGCTGTCGTGCATGGCCGCGATCGCCGCCGCCCCGCAGACGGCCACCCCCGTCGCCACCAGCAGCGAGGCGCCCGGCGGGACGCCGAGCCTGCGGCCGGCCACCGGCGTCACCGCGAACGTCACCCCGGTGGCCACCACCACGACCACCACCGTCTGCCAGCCCAGCCCCAGGATCTGCGGCACCGAGACCTGCAGCCCGAGCAGCACCACCGCCGCCCGCAGCACCGGCCTCGACACGAACCGCAGCCCCGGCAGCAGCCGCCGGCCGGCACCCCCGAAGCCCGCCAGCGCCGCCCCCAGCACCACCGCGACCACCGCCGCGCTCACCGCGGGCACCGCCGCGTTCACCGCCAGCGCGACCCCCAGCGCGGCAGCCGACACGAGCACCCCGGGCAGCAGGGCGGGCAGGGACCGGAGAGCAGGCAGGGGCACGGCATCCAGTCTTCGGCGGGACCGGGAACGCCGGTAGCCGCTCGCCGGATGGCAGGCCATAGCCTGGGGCTATGAGTGAATTGCCCGATCTCGTCTCGCTCAAGCTGCTGGTCGACGTCGGCGAGCTGGGCAGCCTCGGGCAGGCGGCCAGGGCGGCCGGGATCGCGCAGCCGTCGGCCAGCAAGCGCATCGCCCGGCTCGAACGCCGCCTCGGCCTGCCCCTGCTGGAGCGCACCCCGCGCGGGTCGGCGCTCACCGGCGAAGGGAAGATCGTGGCCGGCTGGGCCGCGCAGGTCGTCGGCGCCGCCCAGGAGCTCGTGCGCGCCGCCGAGGCCGTCCGGCGCGGCGGGGCCGGGCACCTCAGGGTCGCGGCGAGCATGACCGTGGCCGAGTACCTGCTGCCGCGCTGGCTGGGCGAGCTGCAGAGCCGGGAGCCGGACGTCGAGGCCGGGCTGGACGTGATGAACTCCGCCGACGTGGCGGCCCGGGTGCTGGCCGGGGAGGTGGAACTCGGGTTCGTGGAAGGGCCGGCCGTGCCTGACGGGCTGGCCGAGCGGGTGGTGGGCGGCGACCGGCTGGTGGTCGTGGTCGCGCCCGGCCATCCGTGGGCGCGCCGCCGCACCCTCCTGCGAGGTCCCGAGCTGGCTGCCACCCCGCTGGTGGTACGGGAGCGCGGGTCGGGCACCAGGGAGACGCTGGACGTGGTGTTCAGCGCGCTGCACCGGGCCAGGCCGAGGCTGGAGCTGGGGTCCAACGCGGCGGTCAAGGGCGCCGCCCAGGCGGGGGTGGCCCCCGCCGTGCTCAGCGCCTACGCGGTGGAGGCGGAGCTGACCACCGGGCGGCTGGTCGAAGTGCCGCTCTACGGGCTGGACCTGGCGCGCACCCTGCGGGCCGTCTGGCGCAGGGGCCGCCCCCTCACCGGCTCCGCCGCCACCCTCCTCTCCATCGCCGCCCGCCCGGCCTGACGGAAGAGAGGCCCGGGTCCGATGGCGGGGCCGGGATCGGAGGTCCTAGAGTGCGGAGAATGGGGACTTTCGACGTGGTCATCGCCGGAGGCGGGCACAACGGGCTGGTCGCCGCCGCCTATCTCGCCCGGGCCGGGCGGCGGGTGCTGGTGCTGGAGCGGCAGGACCACACGGGCGGCCTGGCGATCTCGGCCCGGCCGTTCCCGGGCGTGGACGTGCGGCTGTCACGCTACTCCTACCTGGTCAGCCTGCTGCCGACGAAGATCGTCAAGGATCTGGGCCTGAAGCTGGAGCTGCGCCGCCGCCGCTACTCCTCGTACACGCCCGTCGGCGACACCGGGCTGCTCGTCGACGGCGAGGACGCGGACCGCACCAGGGCCTCGTTCCGGGCCGTCACCGGCGGCGAGGCCGACCACGCCGCCTGGGAGGCGTTCTACGGCATGACCGCGACGGCCGCGCGGGCGCTGGCGCCGACGCTGCTGGAGCCGCTGCGGCCGGCGGCGGAGGTCGAGAAGCTGGTCGGCGCCGAGGCGTGGCGCGACCTGTTCGCCCGCCCCATCGGCGAGGCGGTGGACGAGCGGTTCGCCGACGACGTCGTGCGCGGCGTGGTGCTCACCGACGCGCTGATCGGCACGTTCGCCGACCCGGCCACCGACCTGCGGGCCAACCGCTGCTTCCTCTACCACGTGATCGGCGACGGCACCGGCGAGTGGAACGTCCCGGTGGGCGGCATGGGCGCCGTCTCCGGCGCGCTGGAGACCGCCGCCCGCGCGGCCGGCGCGGAGATCAGGACCGGCGCCGAGATCGTCGGCATCGCGCCGTCCGGCGAGGTGACGTTCCGCACGGACGACGGCGAGCACACGGTCACCGGCGGGCACGTGCTGGTCAACCTGCCCCCCGCAGTGCTCGACCGGGTGCTCGACCGGGTGCTCGACCGCACGCCGGGCCTGCCCGAGGGGGCGCAGCTCAAGGTCAACATGGTGCTCTCCCGGCTGCCCAGGCTCAAGGACGCCGGCGTGGACCCGAAGGCGGCCTTCAGCGGGACGTTCCACATCAACGAGAGCGGCGGCCAGCTCGCCCGCGCCCACGCCCAGGCGGCCGGGGGCGACATCCCGGACCTGCCGCCCGCCGAGGTCTACTGCCACTCGCTCACCGACCCGTCCATCCTCGGCCCCGGCCTGCGCGGCAAGGCCGAGACGATGACGCTGTTCGGCCTGCACATGCCCGCCCGCCTGTTCCGCCAGGACCCGGACGGGGCCAGGGAGCGCGCGCTGCGCGCCACCCTCGCCTCGATCGACTCGGTGCTGGCCGAGCCGATCGAGGACTGCCTGCTGCGCGCCCCCGACGGCACCCCGTGCATCGAGGCCAAGTCCCCCGTCGACCTGGAGAACGAGGCCGGCCTGCCGGGCGGTCACATCTTCCACCGGGACCTGAGCTGGCCGTACGGAGAGGAAGGCGGCTGGGGCGTCGAGACCGAGCACGAGCGCATCCTGCTGTGCGGGGCCGGCGCCCGGCGCGGCGGCGGGGTGAGCGGCATCCCCGGCCACAACGCGGCCATGGCGGTCCTGGGGCGCTGACCTGCCTTCATCGGGTTCTCAGAATGTTCCTCTAGCGTGGTGCGCATGAACGAGGCTGCCCGGTTGCTGGTGGTGGACGACGAGCCCGCCTTGCGCGAGGCGTTGCAGTCGAGCCTGGAGTTCGAGGGCTACAAGGTCACCACCGCCGACGACGGGCAGGAGGCCCTGGACGAGCTGGCCGGCAGCCCGTACGACGCCGTGCTGCTCGACGTCATGATGCCCCGGCTCGACGGGCTGACCGCCTGCCGCCGCCTGCGGGCCGGCGGCAACCACATCCCCGTGCTCATGCTCACCGCCCGCGACGCCGTCGGCGACCGCGTGTCCGGACTGGACGCGGGCGCCGACGACTACCTGGTCAAGCCGTTCGAGCTGGACGAGCTGCTGGCCCGGGTGCGCGCGCTGCTCCGGCGCGGCGCGCTCAGCGGCCCGAACGCGCCCGAGGACGCGCTGTCCTTCGCCGACCTGCGGATGGACCCGGTGACCCGCGAGGTCACCAGGGGCACGCGGCGGCTCGACCTGACCAGGACCGAGTACCTGCTGATGGAGCTGTTCCTGACGCACCCGCGCCAGGTGCTGACCCGCGACCAGATCCTGGCCGAGGTGTGGGGGTTCGACTTCGAGCCCACCTCCAACTCGCTCGACGTGTACGTGATGTACCTGCGGCGCAAGACCGAGGCCGGCGGCGAGCCGCGCGTCATCCAGACCGTGCGCGGCGTCGGCTACGTGCTCAGAGGCTCGCCATGAGGAAACGCAGTCTTCGCTCGCGGCTGACGCTCCTGGTCGCCGCGGCGGTGGCGATAGCCGTCGCGGTCTCCGCCGTGGGCTGCTGGTACTTCGTCCGGCGGGAGCTGTCCTGGCAGCTCAACCAGTCGCTGCGGGACATCGCCGTGCCGGTCAAGGCCATGCAGGGGGCGGTGCGCAACTGCTCTTCCGAGCCGGCGGCCGCGCTCGACGGGCACCCGGCGTTCACCGAGCCGATGCAGATCGTCTTCCCCGGCGGCGAGCGCTGCGTCATGGGCAACACCGCGATCAAGGTCACCCCCCACGAGAGGCGGATCGCGGCCGGCTACTACGGCCAGTGGGAGTTCTACGACGGCCGCGCCGACGACGGCACCCCGCTGCGCGTCTACGTCAGGAACGTGGACGAGAACGCCGCGTTCGTCGTCGGCAGGCCGGTGGAGGAGATCAACGACACCCTGCGCAGGGTGACGGTCCTGCTGGCCGGCGTCGCCGCGCTCGGCGTGCTGGTCGCCGCCTCGGTCGGGCTGCTCGTCTCCCGCGCCGCGCTGCGCCCTGTCGGCCGCCTGACCAGGGCCGTCGAGCACATCGCGCAGACCGAGGACCTCGACACCCGGATCCCGGTCGAGGGCGGCGACGAGATCGCCCGCCTGAGCGCCTCCTTCAACGCGATGACGGCCGCGCTGGCCGGCTCCCGCGACCGGCAGCGGCAGCTCGTCGCCGACGCCGGCCACGAGCTGCGCACCCCGCTCACCACCCTGCGCACCAACATCGACCTGCTGCTGCGCAGCGAGCAGACCGGCCGCAGCCTCGACCCCGGCGCCAAGGAGCGGCTGCTGGTCAACGTCAAGGCGCAGTTCGCCGAGCTGACCACGCTGGTCGGCGACCTGCTACAGCTCGCCCGCGGCGACACCGACCACGAGCCGCACGCCGAGCTCGCCTTCCAGCAGGTGGTCACCGCCGCGGTGGAGCGGGCGCGGCTGCGCGGCGCCGAGATCGCCGCCGACCTGGAGCCGTGGTACGTGGTCGGCGGGGCCGCCTCGCTGGAGCGGGCGGTGCTCAACCTGCTCGACAACGCCGCCAAGTTCAGCCCTGACAGCGAGGTGGAGGTCACCCTCCGGGACGGCGAGCTGACCGTACGGGACCACGGGCCGGGCATTCCTGAGGAGGAGCTGCCGCACGTGTTCGACCGGTTCTGGCGCTCGCCCTCGGCCCGGTCGCTGCCGGGCTCCGGGCTGGGCCTGGCCATCGTCCACCAGGCCGTCAAGGAGGTGGGAGGAGAGATCAGGCTCCACAATGCGGCCGACGGCGGCGTGGTCGCGACGATGACCCTGCCGGGCACGCCTGCCCCCGGCGCGCGGGCGTGAGCTCAGGCGGGCAGCGCGGCCAGGAGGAAGGCGAGGCGGGCAGCGGCGGCCTCCACGTCGTCGGCGGTGCCGAGACGGTAACCCCACGAGGTGATGAAACTTCCATCCTCGGAACAGGTGACGCTCTCGGCGAGCGTGGCCGAGAAGCGGTTGCGCACCGAGACGTAGGCGGGGTCGCTGGCCAGCGAGACATGCTGAACCGACAGGTCAGCGTGACGACCCGCATGCCAAGCGAATTGCTCGAGGCAGAGCGCGGAATCCAGCATCATGCATCACCTCCGCAACGTCTCGGGCAAAGAATTGCACGATCTTGATAGGAGGGCAAGCAATTGCGCCGGTTAATGTGATGAATGTTTTCGATACTGGTCAAGAACCTTGATGATGATGTCACGGCCAGGTTCGTCGAATTGCGCCGCCTCGGCGAAGTCCTCGAAGGCGTTGGTGTAGAAGGCGACGTCGTCCGGATCGCGGAAGAGCAGGTCCTTCGTCAGGGTGCCGACGGTGACCAGGGCCTCGTTGAAGATCCAGAAACCGTGCACCGGATTGGCCGGCAGCTCCCGGGTGAACGGGACGACGCCGAACTCGACGTTGGGCAGCGTGCTGACGGCGAGCAGCCGGTCGAGCTGGCCGCGCATGACGTCGGCCGGGGCGAGCCGGGTGTGCAGGGCGGCCTCCAGCATGACGAAGCGGAACGTGCGTGAGCGGTCGTAGAGGATCTCCTGGCGCTGCATGCGCACCCGCACCGCCGCGTCGATCTGGTCGGGCGCGCTGTAGAGGCGCTTGACCTTGCTGAACACGTGGCGCGCGTACTCGGCCGTCTGCAGCAGGCCGACCAGGATGCCCGGCTCGAAGGCGCGGAACAGCTTGGTGCGCGCCTCCAGGTCGCGCAGGTCCTCCTGGATGGCGGCCAGGCCGCTGCGGTGGCGCTGCTTCCAGCCGTCGTGCCGCTCCAGCAGCGCGATGGCCTGCGTGATGAGCTCGTCGGTGGTCTCCGGAGAGGCGGACACCGCCTGGGCCCACACCACCACGTCGTCCTCCGTCGCCGTCTGGCGGGCGTTCTCCAGGCGGGAGACCTTGGACGGCTGCCAGCGCAGCCGCTCGGCCAGCTCCTTGCCGGACAGGTGCGCCGACTCGCGCAACTGGCGGAGCTGGCTGCCGAGGTCGATGCGCGCCTGCTGAAACGAGCTCACGTCGCTAGAGGCTAGACCTGTGATCCCGGATCATGCCAGGCCTGTTCGCGCAATTGTGATCAGCCGGTCGCTGGTCGTGCGGAGGCACTGCCCTGGAAAGCGGTTGCCGTGATTTCGGGCAGGACCCGGGCCGCGATTTCGGTGAGCAGCTCGCGCGGCACCTCGACCGCCGTCTCGCCGTCGAGCACGTCACGCAGGTCCGCGAGCGCCTCGGGGTCCGAGACCTGAAGTCCCTGGACGACGATCGTGCCGCGATCCGTCTCGTAGAGGGTGGGGCAGGCGCCCGCCTCCGACGTGGACCCAAGGAACCGCATCCGCATGACGACCCTTCCCCGAACTACGCGGCAATTGCGCGCAATTGTACGGTCCATGGGCTGCCCTGTGATCGTTTTTCGGGAAAATCAGGATATTGGATGTTATGTGGGTGATTCGAGAGAGTTGCGCATGATGTGCCCTGCACGGGCGAAGAGGTCGAGTGTGGCGGCGTGCAGCAGGTCACCGATGTCCTTGGGGGCTTTCCCGGCGAATGCCCTCGCATGGGTGCCTTCGAGCACGATGCCCAGCTTGAAGCACGCCATGACCGCGTACCAGTCGATGGCGGACAGATCGCGGTCGGACAGCGCCGCGTAGCAGTCGACGATCTCGCGCGGCGAGGCCAGTCCGGGGACGTAGCCGTCGGCCATCGGCCACATCGCCACCAGCCACCCGAGGTCGAGCAGCGGATCGCCGATCGTGCACATCTCCCAGTCGACGATGGCCGCCACGCGCGGGCCGTCGGGCGCGAACATCAGGTTCGCGAAGTGGAAGTCGCCGTGCATGATCCCCGGCCGGAACGAGGCGGGCCGGTTGCTCTCAAGCCAGCGCGCCGTCTCCTCCAGGCCGGGGATGTCCGGCCCCGGATAGCCGGCGAGCTCGCCGTAGGAGTCGAGCTCGCGCATCCAGCGCGGCACCTGGCGCTCCAGGAACCCTTCAGGCCGGCCGAAGCCCGGCAGCAGGCCCGGGTCCACCCGGCCCAGCTCGGCCAGCGCCGAGGCCGCCTCCAGCGCCATCCGGTGGCGGATGGCGGCGTCGCTCGCGTGC
The DNA here is from genome assembly GCF_040676925.1 of Nonomuraea sp. NPDC049486. NCBI lineage: Bacteria > Bacillati > Actinomycetota > Actinomycetes > Streptosporangiales > Streptosporangiaceae > Nonomuraea > Nonomuraea sp. NPDC049486. The sequence continues at coordinate 304,501 of NZ_JBFAPV010000009.1, read as the reverse complement.
GGCTCCGGCAGCCCGGTCGAGGGGTTGAACCCGTCGACCGGCTCCATCAGGTAGAAGACCGGCTCCCGCACGGTCTGCGCGGCCACCAGCCGGGGCGCCGCGACCGGCGTGTCGCGCAGCGCGGCCAGCACGCGGGCCTCGCGCCGCAGCACCTCGTTGCTCTTGGCCCGCGCGTGCTGCGGCGGCCTGCGCAGGATGTACGGGACCCCGCCGCGCTCGAAGCGGACCATCACGTTCTGGGTGCCGCCGGAGACCGGCGCGACCGCCGTGATCGGGCCTCCGGGCAGGCCCTGCTCGTCCATCCAGGCGCCGAGCTCATCGAGGTCGACGGCGCTGACGTCGATATGGGTGGAGGACATGGCCGCCTTTCGACCCGAATCACATTCTGGAACGCCTCATCCTAACGCTGCGGAGTCAGCCGAGCGCTTGCATGAACGGCAGGAACTGCCGCGACCGGTCGCCGGGCAGGTCGCCGCCCCGCACCATCAGCGACACCTCCCACGGAGCGCCGACGCCGTGCTCGCCGGCCCACCGCGTCAGGCCGTCCTGTGCCAGGTCGAGGTCCATCCGCACCTCGCCGCCCGCGTCCAGGGCCAGGTCGCCGATCAGGGCGCGGGCGGTCTCCTCGTCGCGGGCCACGACCGGGCCGATCACCACGTTGTCGTCGTTGCGCCAGCAGTGGCCGAACCCGCCCTCGGCCACCCGGACCCGCTCCCCGAACCCGTCCATGCGGCGCAGCAGCGCCGACCGGTCCGTGCCGAACACCTCCGCGTCCAGCGCCAGGATCGCGCCGAGATCCGCCTCCGTGGCGACCCGGGTGCGGCCCGAGGGCGCGCCGCGGAAGACGCCGGTGCGCTTGGCCACCCGGCCGGCCGTGCGGAACCCTAGGCTCTCGTACAGCGGTCTGCCGTACTCGGTGGCGTGCAGCGACACGACGCGGTCGCCCGCCCGCGCGAGCACGTGCTCCATCAGCCCGCGGGCCATCCCCTTGCGGGCGTACCTGGCGGCGGTGAGCACCATGCTGACGACCGCGTGGCCGTCGCCGTAACGGGTCAGGACGGTCGTGGAGGCCAGGCCGTCGCCGTCGGGCGCGTCGATCCCGTACACCTCGCCGACCTCGAACAGCAGCGTCCACTTGTGCCGCTCCGGCAGCCAGCCGCGGTCCTCGGCCAACCGGCCGCAGTCGTCCAGGTCGTCGAGGGTCAATCGGCGCATCGGCATGCCGGTCATCCTCGTGTACGGGGACATACCGGCTCAAATGGTTTACACGAGGCGCGCGGGCACCTCCACCGGGCAGGCACGCAGCTCCTCGCCGAGCGCCTTGGCCTGGGGGTCCATGCGCGGGCTGGCGGCCACGCCGCGGCCGAGCAGCCCGTGGATCACGAAGTTCAGCGCGTTGAGGTTGGGCAGCGCGTGGCGGTCGACTCGGTACGGGGCCAGCTCGGGCAGCAGGGACTTCAGGCGCTCGGTGGTGAGCTGGGCGGCCAGCCAGGCGTAGCGCTCGGGAGTGGTGGTCCACACGCCCAGGTTGGCGTTGCCGCCCTTGTCACCCGACCGCGCCCCGGCGATCCGCCCCAGCGGCATCCGCACACTCGCCCCGCCTTCCAGACGTTCGGGCGTCTCCGGCTCCCGGGGTGGCGGCGGCGCGTCCGTGGGCTCGCCGACGTCCTCGGGGGCGTCCAGCGGGACCCGCTCGCCGTCCACGTACACCTCCGGGCGGACCTCCGACGCCGGCACCAGGACCGGCCAGTAGACGCCGTACGGGGACGCCGGGCCTGGAGGGGTGAGACCGTAGAAGCCGGGGTAGCCGGCGAGCCCCGTCTCCACCACGGCGGAGGAGAACGCCCGGCCCGCCTTGCGCTGGTCGGCGTCCATGACCGTGATCCTGAGCAGGCCGTGGCCGGTGAGCGTGACGTCCACCTGGTCGAAGGAGTCCTTCGGGATCCGCGCCCAGATCGTCTCCTCCGCCACCCGGGCCTTGTCCTCGATGTCGAGCCCGGTGAGCACGAGGGTCATCGTGTTGCGGTAACCGGCCAGGTAGTTGACCGCGACCTTGAGCGTGTCAGGCGGCGGCTCGCCGCGGGCGCCCGTGACGCGGACCCGGTCGGGGCCGTCGGACGACAGGGCGACGGTGTCGAACCGGGCCACCACGTCGGGGCCGGGGTAGCGCGGGCCCGCGATCTCGTACAGCAGCTGCGCCGTGACCGTGCCCACCGAGACCAGCCCGCCCGTGCCGGGGTGCTTGGTGATCACGCACGAGCCGTCGGCGTGCAGCTCGGCGATCGGGAAGCCGCAGCGGGCCAGGTCAGGGACGTCCTGGAAGAACGCGTAGTTGCCGCCCGTCGCCTGGCAGCCGCACTCGATGATGTGGCCGGCGACCACCGATCCCGCCAGCGGGTCGAGATCGGCGGGCCCCCACCCGTACCGCCAGATGCCCGGACCCGTCACCAGGGCCGCGTCCGTGACGCGGCCGGTCACCACGACGTCGGCGCCCGCCGACAGGGCGGCGGCGATCGGCCGGCCGCCCAGGTAGGCGTTGGCCGTGAGCGGGGTGGCCGTCAGCCGCTCGCCGGTGTCGGCGTTGACCAGGTCCAGGTCGCGGCCGGTGAGATCGTCGCCGGTGACGTGCGCGACCCTGGGGGAGAGGCCGAGCCTGGCGGCGAGCTCGCGCACGGCGTCGGCGCAGCCCGCCGGGTCGAGGCCGCCCGCGTTGGACACGATCTTGATGCCGCGCTTCAGGCAGGTGCCGAGGACGTCCTCCAGCTGACGCAGGAACGTCGGCGCGTAGCCGGGCCGGCCCTTGAGCCGGTTGCCGGCCAGGATGAGCATGGTCAGCTCGGCCAGCCAGTCGCCGGTGAGCACGTCGATCGGGCCGCCCTCGACCATCTCGCGGGCCGCCGACAGCCGGTCGCCGTAGAAGCCGCTGCAGTTGGCCACCCGGAGCACGGCGCGGTCCACCGGGTGACTCACGGGACCCAGCGGGGCGGGCGCTTGTCCATGAAGGCGGCGATGCCCTCCTGCCCCTCCTCGGAGGTGAACCGCTCGGCCGACAGGGCGGCCATCCGGCGCACGCCCTCCTCGAACGACACCCCCGGCAGCTCGCAGAGCAGCATCTTGGTGATCGCCAGAGACTCGGGACCGCCCTTGACCAGCATGCCGGTGTAGTGGCGCACGGTCGCGTCCAGCTCCGCCTCGGGCACCGCCCGGTTGAGCAGGCCGATCTCCACGGCCCTGGCCGCGTCGAACACCTCGCCGGTCAAGAGGTACTCCGACGCCGCCCGCGGGTTCACCTTGCGCAGCACCGGCACCGCGATCATGGCGGGCACCACGCCGAGCCGCACCTCCGAGAACGCGAACGACGCCGTGTCGGGCGCGATCGCGACGTCGCACGCCGTCACCAGGCCGATGCCGCCCGCGCGGGCGGTGCCGTTGAGGCGGCAGACCACCGGCTTCGGGCTGTGCCAGATCATGGTCAGGATGTCCGGCAGCGACGTGGTCACCGGCGCGGCGGCCGGGTCGCGCTGCTCCTTCAGGTCCGCGCCCGAGCAGAACACCGGACCCGTGCCCGTCAGCACGATCACCCGCGCCGCGTCGTCGGCGATCGCCTGCTTCAGGTGGGACTCCAGGTCGCCCAGCAGCCTGGTGGACAACGCGTTGCGGTTCTTCGGCGAGTCCAGGGTCACGGTCGCGACCCCGTGCTCAAGGTCGCTGTGCACCAGCTCCGTCATCGTCACTCTCCCTGATCACCGCCAGCACGGCGCCCGCGTCGACCTGCCGGCCCTTCTCCACGTGCACGGTCGCGACCACGCCCGCCGCGGGGGCGGTGACCGCGTGTTCCATTTTCATCGCTTCGAGCACCAGGATCGGGGCGCCCTTCGCCACCCGGTCACCCGGCTCCACCTCCACCCGCAGCACGCTGCCCGGCATCGGGGCCAGCAGCGAGCCCGGGGCGACGTGCTCCACCGGCTCCGGCAGGCGTGGCACGGGCGTCAGCACGGCGGCGCCCTCCGGCCCGTCGGCGTACACCTTCCCGTCCCCGTACCAGCACACCTCGAACGCCCGCCGCACCCCGTCCGTCTCCAGGACCACTCGATACGCCCCGCCGTCGGAGCCGGTCCGGACAGCGGGCAGAGGGCTCACCGCGACCACGGCGGTGCCGGGCGGGAGGGGGTCGTAGGTGGCCTCGGTCTCCTCGAAGCGGGCCGTACGAGGCTGCGAGCGGACGTTGCGCCAGCCGGAGGGAAGGCTGCGCAGGACCGGGGCGCGGTCGCGGCCGGCGCGGGCCATGGCCAGGGCGGCGGCCAGCGCCTCCCGGGCGCCGGGAGGCGGGGGAGGCACGGGCGGATGCTCGTCGAGGAAGCCGGTGTGGGTGTCGCCTCGCTCGAAAGCAGGATTTTTCAGGATTTGGAGGAGCATGTCCCGGTTGGTGGTGACCCCGTGGAGGCGGGCGCCCCGCAGGGCGGAGGCCAGCTTGCGCACCGCCTCGCCGCGCGTCGCCCCGTACCCGACGATCTTGGCCAGCATGGGGTCGTAGTGCGGGGACACCACCGACCCGCTCTCCACCCCCGCGTCCACCCGCACCGCGCCGGTCACCTCGAACCGGTGCAGCACCCCCGACTGCGGCAGGTACGCGAGGTCCTCGGCGTACAGCCGGGCCTCCACCGCGTGCCCGCGCGGCTCGGGCGGCGCCTCCGGCAGGCGGGCGCCCTCGGCCACCTCCAGTTGCAGGCGGACCAGATCGACCCCGTAGACCAGCTCGGTCACCGGATGCTCGACCTGCAGCCGGGTGTTCACCTCCAGGAACGCCACCCGCTCGCCCGCGACCAGGAACTCGACCGTCCCCGCCCCGGTGTACCCGATGGCGCGGGCGGCGCGCACGGCCGCGTCCGCCAGCCGGGCCCGCAGCTCCGGCGTCACCGCCGGCGACGGGCACTCCTCGACGACCTTCTGGTGCCTGCGCTGGACGCTGCACTCCCGTTCGCCCAGCGCCCACACGGTGCCGTGGCCGTCGGCCAGCACCTGCACCTCGACGTGCCTGGCCCGCTCCAGCAGCGGCTCGACGAAGACGCCGCCGTCGCCGAACGCCGCCTCCGCCTCCCGCCGCGCCGACTCCACCTGCCGAGCCAGGTCCGCGGGGTCGCGCACCACCCGCATGCCGCGCCCGCCGCCGCCCGCCGACGCCTTCACCAGCACCGGGAACTCCCCGGGCGCGGCCGGGTCGAGCGTCGGCAGCACCGGCACCCCGGCCTCCGCCATCAGCCGCTTGGCCCCGGTCTTCGAGCCCATCGCCGCGATGGCGTCCGGCGGCGGCCCGACCCAGGTCAGGCCCGCGTCCAGCACGGCACGGGCGAAGGCCGCGTTCTCCGACAGGAATCCGTAGCCGGGATGGACCGCGTCCGCCCCCGACGCCCGGCACGCCTCGATCACCCGGTCGATCGCCAGATACGTCCCGGCGGGCTTCACCCCGCTCAGCCGCACCGCGAGATCGGCCTCCGCCACGTGCGGCGCGTCCGCGTCCGCGTCGGAGTAGAGAGCCACGGTCTCGACGCCCAGCTCACGGCAGGTACGGAAGACGCGGCGGGCGATCTCGCCCCGGTTCGCCACCAGCAGACGCCTGATCATGGCCGGAACACCCCGAACCCGGCCGGCTCCGGCACCGGCGCGCTGTTGACCGCCGACAGGCACAGGCCGAGGACCGTCCGGGTGTCGCGCGGGTCGATCACCCCGTCGTCGTAGAGCCTGCCCGACAGGAAGAACGGCAGCGACTCCGCCTCCACCTGCGCCTCCACCATCGCCCGCATCGCCGCGTCGGCCTCCTCGTCGTACACCTGGCCGCGCGCCCCGGCCGCGGCGCGGCCGACGATCGACAGCACCCCGGCGAGCTGCGCCGGCCCCATCACCGCCGACTTCGCGCTCGGCCAGCTGAACAGGAACCTGGGCCCGTACGCGCGACCGCACATGCCGTAGTTGCCCGCCCCGTACGAGGCGCCCATGACCACGGTCAGGTGCGGCACGGTCGAGTTGGACACCGCGTTGATCATCATCGCGCCGTGCTTGATGATGCCGCCCTGCTCGTACTCCTTGCCGACCATGTAGCCGGTGGTGTTCTGCAGGAAGACCAGCGGGGTGCGGGTCTGGTTGGCGAGCTGGATGAACTGGGTGGCCTTCTGCGCCTCCTCGCTGAACAGCACCCCGCGGGCGTTGGCCAGAATGCCCACCGGATAGCCGTGCAGCCGGGCCCAGCCCGTCACCAGCGACGCCCCGTACAGCGGCTTGAACTCCTCGAACGCGCTGCCGTCGACCACCCGGGCGATCACCTCGCGCGGGTCGAACGGCACCTTCAGGTCCTCCGGCACGATCCCCAGCAGCTCCTCCGCCGGGTACGCGGGCTCCCGCACCGGGTACGGTTCGGCGCCCTGCTTGCGCCAGTGGAGCGAGCCGACGACGCGGCGGCCGATGCGCAGCGCGTCGTGCTCGTCGGCGGCGAGGTAGTCGGCCAGGCCGCTCACCCGGGCGTGCATCTCGGCCCCGCCCAGCGACTCGTCGTCGGACTCCTCGCCGGTCGCCATCTTCACCAGCGGCGGCCCGCCCAGGAACACCTTGGCCCGCTCGCGCACCATCACCGTGTAGTCGCTCATCCCCGGGACGTACGCGCCGCCGGCCGTGGAGTTGCCGAACACCAGCGCGATCGTCGGGATCCCGGCGGCCGACAGCCGCGTCAGGTCGCGGAAGATCCGGCCGCCCGGGATGAAGATCTCCTTCTGGGTCGGCAGGTCGGCGCCGCCGCTCTCCACGAGGTTCACGTACGGCAGGCGGTTCTCGAAGGCGATGTCGGCGGCCCGCAGCGTCTTGCGCAGCGTCCACGGGTTGGACGCGCCGCCCCTGACCGTCGGGTCGTTCGCGCTGATCAGGCACTCGACGCCCTCGATCACCCCGATGCCGGTCACCACGCTCGCCCCCACCGGGAAGTCGCTGCCCCAGGCGGCCAGCGGCGACAGCTCAAGGAACGGCGAGTCGGGGTCGACGAGCAGCTCGATCCGCTCGCGGGCGAGCAGCTTGCCGCGCCGGCGGTGGCGCTCGACGTACTTGGCGCCGCCGCCCGCGACCGCCTTGGCGTGCTCGGCGTCCAGCTCAGCCAGCTTGGCGAGCATCGCCTCGCGGCGGCGCGCGTAGTCGTCCGCGCCGGGGTCGAGCCTGCTGATGATCACGCTTCCTCCCCGGAACCTGACGGCGGCGTCAGCCCGATGGCCCGCGCCCACAGCCGCGTGAGATGGTCCACGGCGGCCTCCTCGCTCGCCCGCTCGCCGAGGTCCAGCCACACGTGCGCGAACTGCTCCACCATGCCGCCCAGCATGATCGCCGTCAGCCTGGGGTCGAGCGACGCGTCGGCCAGGCCCTGCTGCTGCAGCCGCCGCAGCCCCTCCTCGCCGCGCCGCACGAACACCTCGCGCAGTTCCAGCAGCAGGCCGCCGAACCGGTCGTCGACGGTGGCCGCGTGCTCCAGCATCCGCACCAGGCGCGAGTTCGCCGACCAGGCCCGCAGGTAGAGCCGGTTCGCGGCGGCTATCCGCGCGTACGGGTCGGCGGGCGCGGACGGGCCGACCACGTTCGCCGCGAACATCTCGCCCACCACCGCCTCCGCGACCTCGGCGAACAGCGCCTCCTTGGAGTCGAAGTACGTGTAGAACGTGCCATGGGAGACCCCGGCCCGCGCGCACACGTCGTCGACCCGTACCCCGTCGTACCCGCACTCCTCGAACGCGTCCCGCCCCGCCGTCAGGAGAGCGGCGCGGGTCCGCTTCCCCCGCTGGGTCAGAGACTTGACGATCACGTCAGGAACGGTAGCGCCATCCTGCCCGCATGAGAAGGGCCGCACCCCCGGAGGGAGCGCGGCCCGTGAGGCTCGCGGCTCAGCCGCAGTGGCTCCAGCCGGACTTCCAGCTCACGCCCTCGAAGGTGCCGCCCCAGATGACGCACTTCTTCTTGGCGGCCAGCCGGATCGGGCCGGCGTGCCGGGTGAAGCGGCCCGGGTCGTCGGCCTGCGCGCCGCCCTTGACCTGGAGGTGGGCGCTCATCGCGACCTTGTCGGTGTGCACGTAGAGCGACTTGGTCACCACGCAGTTCTTGCCCTGGCCGGTGTGGTAGAGCAGGTAGATCATGGCGGTGTCCCGGCCGGACTTGTCGGAGAGCTTGCGCTGGTTGATCACCTTGTAGCCGGTGCCGCAGAGGGCGACCACGTTCGTGGTGTTCTTGACCAGCGGCTTGGGTCGCGGCTTGGTCGGCAGGTCCGTCTGCTCGCCGCCGCTCGTGGGCTGCGTCGTCGGCTCCAGGTCCGGCTCGACGAGGGTGTTCCGCTTCTTCTTCTTTTTCGTCGGCGACGGCGACGATGACGGCTTGGTGGTCGTCGGGCGGGTGGTGGGGACCGTGATCGTGTCGGGCCTGGCGGTGGCCTCGTCGGTCTTCTTCTTCCGGGTCTTGGTCGGCTTCGGCTCCTCCAGGTCCGGGGTGGGGACCGGGGAGTACGTGTCCGGGGTCGGCGGGGGCTGGGACGCGGGGGCCGTGGAGGCGGTGGCGTTGTCCACGTTCATCACGGGCGTGGACTTGGCGTTGGCCTGCACCACGACGGCGCCGACCACCACGAGCAGCGCCGCGGCCGCGGCTCCGGAGAGCGCGAACGTGAGCGACCGCCGCTGCTTGGACATCGGCTCACGCGGCGCCCGCCCAGGACCTTGCTGCCCGGGACCTTGCTGCCCGGGACCTTGCTGCCCGGGACCTTGCTGACCGGGACCTTGCTGACCGGGGCCGAAAGGCCCGCCCTGCCCCGGTCCGCCTTGGCCCGCGGATCCCGGGTGCCCCGGTCCGCCCTGGCCCGCGGATCCCGGTCCGCCTTGCGCGACAGGACCGGCACCGGCGTGTCCAGGGCCGCCCTGGCCGTGGGCGGCGGGTCCCGCCTGGCCGGGATGCTGCGCGCCCGGGAACGGAGGCTGGGCGCCCATGCCGGGCGACCCGTGCATCGCCGGGTGCCCGCCGGGAGCGCCGCCGCCGGTGGTCTCGGGCGCGCCTCCGGGCGGGCCGTACGCGCCCGTGTGCGGCATGGCGTCGGCCGCGGCCCCAGGCATCCACGGATTCTGCGGACCGCCAGGTCCGGGCTGCACGCCCGGCTGGCCTGTCCCAGGCTGGCCGGCCGGGTACTCCGTGCCAGGCTGAGCGCCCCCCTGGCCAGCGCCAGGTTGGCCCGGTCCGGGATGGTTCGTGCCGGGATGGGCGGCCAGGTGGGCTGCTGCCGCGTGGCCTGGGTGGGCGGGGGTCTGCCGCGTTCCAAGGCCCTCGGAGGGGCCCGCGCCGAAGGGGGTGGCTCCTTCGGGGGAGGGGTACGGGGCGGGCTCGTAGGGGCGCTGGGCCTGGGGGCCCGAGACCGGTTCGATGGCCGCGTTGGGCGCCGGCTGGCCCGTCAGCTCGACGATCAGCCGGTCGGCCGACGGCCGCTGGCCGGGGTCCTTCGACAGGCAGAGCGCCACCAGTTCGGCCAGCCGCCCCTCCATGCCGCCGAGCTGCGGCTCCTGGTGGAGGATGCGGTTCATCACCACGGGGATCGAGTCGGCGCCGAAGGCCGGCTTGCCGGTGGCGGCGTACACCATGGTGACGCCCCACGCGAACACGTCCGCCGCCTCCGACACCGGCGCGGTGCCGGTGAGCTGCTCGGGCGCGAGATAGGACGGGGTGCCCATGGCCATGCCGGTCGCGGTCGCGCCGGGCGCGTCGAGGGCGCGGGCGATGCCGAAGTCGATCACCACGGGCCCTTCGGGACCCATGAGCACGTTGGCGGGCTTGAAGTCGCGGTGCAGGATGCCCGCCCGGTGGATGGCCGCCAGGGCGGTCGCGGTGCTGATCGCGAGCCGTTCGAGCGCCGCCCCCCGGCGCGGGCCCTCGTTGATCACCAGCTCACGCAGCGACGGCCCCTGCACGAACTCGCTGACGATGTACGGCCGGCTGCCCTCCAGGTCGGCGTGGAGCACCGGCGCGGTGCAGAACCGGGCGACCCGCTGGGCCACCGCCACCTCGCGCAGGAAGCGGCTCCTGGCTTCCGGGTCGGCCGCCAGGGCATTGTGCAGAAGCTTGACGGCGACCTGCTCGCCGGACGCCGTCCGGCCAAGGTAGACCACCCCCTGGCCACCCTCGCCTAGCCGGGCGACGATCTCGAACGCGCCCAGCCGTTGCGGGTCGTCCGCCATCAACGGCTGGAACTGACTCACCCCGGACCCCCATACAGAACGATCGCTGGGGCAAAACGCTACCAGCGTGACTATTGGTATGAGTCGCTACCTGGAATATCTTCTCTGTCTGACGCTCGCGTGTCAGCGTTTTCACGCAGGTCGTTACGGGATTCGCGGCCGAGGTCACGTCTTGGTGAACAACCGGCCACCGGTCAGATCGCCTTGCCCGGGTTGAGGATGTTCAGCGGGTCGAAGACGGCCTTGATGCCGTGCTGCACCTCCCGCGCCACCGGCCCCGTCTCCAACGCCAGCCAGCGCCGCTTGAGCACGCCGACCCCGTGCTCGCCGGTGAGCGTGCCGCCCAGCTCCAGGGCCCGCGTGAACACCTCGTCCGCCGCGGCCCACACCTCGGGCGGCGGCTCGCTCGTACCGTGCTCGAAGACGAACACCGGGTGCAGGTTGCCGTCGCCGGCGTGCGCGACGGTGCAGATGCGCACGCCGTGCCGGGCGGCGGCGGCCTCGATCGCGCCGATCATGTCGGGCAGCACCGAGCGGGGCACGCACACGTCCTCGACCAGGCACGCGCCGAGCCGCTCCTTGGCCTGGTAGGCCATCCGGCGCAGCCCGATCAGTTCCTCGGTCTCCTGCGGGCTGGAGGAGACGGCCACGAACGTGGCGCCGTTGTCGAGGCAGAGCCGCTCCATGCGGGCGGCGGCGGCCTGGCCGTCGGAGGCGTCGGACTGGCCGATGAGCATGGCCATCGTGCCCGCCTCCAGGCCGATGTTGCGCCAGTCGTCGATGGCCTCCAGCGTGGCCCGGTCGAGCAGCTCCATCAGCGACGGCTGGCACCCCGCCGCCATGATCGCCGACACCGCCGCGCCCGCGTCGCGCAGCGAGCCGAACTCGGCCGCGAACGTCGCCGGAGCCGCCGGGACCGGCCGCAGCCGCACGGTGGCGGCGGTGATCACGCCCAGCGTGCCCTCGGAGCCGACGAACAGGCCGGTCAGGTCGTAGCCGGTGACGCCCTTCATGGTGCGCCGCCCGGTGTTCAGGATCCGCCCGTCGGCCAGCACCACCTCCAGCCCGAGCGCCGAGTCGCGGGTGACGCCGTACTTGACGCAGCGCAGCCCGCCCGCGTTCGTCGCCAGGTTGCCGCCGATCGTGGAGATCTCGTACGAGGAAGGGTCCGGCGCGTACATCAGCCCGTGCTGCCTGGCGGCCCGGTCGAGGTCGGCGGTGATCACGCCGGGCTCGGCCACGGCGATCTCGTCGGCGGGAGCGAGCTCCCTGATCTGGTCCATCCTGGCCAGGGAGAGGATGACCGCGCCGTCGCCCGCAGTCGCGCCGCCGGCGAGCCCGGTGCCCGCGCCGCGCGGCACGACCGGCACCCGGTGCTCGCTCGCCCAGCGCAGCGTGGCCACCACGTCGTCGCGCGAGCCGGCCAGCACCGCGGCGAGCGGTTTGCCGGGCTCCACGAACGTGCGGTCGCGGGCGTAGGAGTCGATCACGTCGGGGTCGGTCACGACCCGGCCGTCGGGCAGGGAACTCACCAGGGCGTCAATGGGTCTCACATGAAGAACCTTACGGTTTGCATGGAGTGTCGTTTTACGGAGAGACTGCGGCGGGTGGAAGTGAAGTGTCCGGCATGCGGGCTGGTAGATCAGGTCATCGCGGTGCCGGGGGTCGTGGCGGCGGGCACGACGTATCGGATCGGGCGGGTCAGGCTGCCCGGCGATCGTGAGGTCGCCGACCTGCCCTCGCGAGCCGCGCTGGGCGCGTCCAAACACCAGATGAGCCGTACGCAGCTCGCGGTCTGGTTGTCGTTCCCCAGCCGCCACTACACGCCCTGGACCAGGAACCAGGGGTACGTCCTGCTCGGCGTGGCGGCCCTGCTGCACCTGGTCGTGTCGCTGGTGATCGCGATGGGCAAGTTCTCCGGCTGGGCGGAGGTGCTGCTCGCGCCGTTCTGCCTGACCGGCGTGTTCTGGGGGGTCGGGCTGCTGCTCGTGCTCGGCGCGTACGGGGCGCGCAAGCGCGACGAGGCCGAGGGGCCCGCCCGGGAGAAGGCGTACGCCGTCTGGGAGAGCCTCTGCTACTGCTCCCGCGACAACGTCGCCTTCGAGCCCGGGGTCGACGTCACCTTCCACCCGCACGAGACGCGTCAGTACATCTTCGGCTTCCGGCCCCCCGCCGGGAAGCTCTGATCAGGCGCGCTCTTCCGCCACCAGCCGCACGCACACGGTCAGGCCGAGGATGGCCTGCTCCAGCTCGTCCAGCTCGGGGTAGGTGGGGGCGATCCGGATCACGCGGTCGTCCGGGTCCTCGCCGTACGGGTGGGTGGCCCCGGCGGGCGTGAGCGCGATGCCCGCCGCCTTGGCCCTGGCCACCACCTCGGCGGCGTGCGGCACCTCCAGGCTGATGAAGTAGCCGCCCCGCGGGCTGGTCCAGGTGGCGAGGCCGCCGAGCTCCTTGGTCAGCACCCGGTCGACCAGCTCGAACTTGGGCGCGATCAGCTCGGCGTGGCGGCGCATGTGGGCGGCCACCCCGTCGGCGTCGCGCAGGAACTCGACGTGGCGCAGCTGGTTGAGCTTGTCGGGCCCGATGGACTGCTTGCGGGTGTTGGCCAGGAACCACTCCACGTTCGCCGGGGACGAGCCGAAGAACGACACGCCCGCGCCGGCCAGCGTCACCTTGGAGGTGGAGCCGTACACGAGGGCCCGGTCGGGGTTGCCGTGGGCGGCGCAGAGCGCGAGCAGGTCGGCCAGCTCGGCCGGGGTGTCGGTGAGGTGGTGGACGGCGTAGGCGTTGTCCCAGAAGATCCGGAAGTCGGGGGCGGCCGCCGGCATGGCGGCGAGCCGGCGCACGGTCTCGTCGCTGTAGACGACGCCGGACGGGTTGCTGTACTTGGGCACGCACCACATGCCCTTGACCTTCGGGTCGCTCGCCACGAGCCGCTCGACGACGTCCATGTCGGGGCCGTCAGGGCCCATCGGGACGGCCACCATCGTGATGCCGAGCCGCTCGCAGATCGTGAAGTGGCGGTCGTAGCCGGGCACCGGGCACAGGAAGGTGATCTCCGGCTCCTCCACCCACCGCCGCTCGGCGCCCGGCACCTTGCCGAGCAGCGCGTGCACGACCGTGTCGTGCATGAGCGCGAGGCTGGCGTTGCCGCCCACCACGACCTGCGCCGGCGGCACCTGCAGCAGCGGGCCGAACAGCTCGCGCAGCTCGGGCAGGCCCTGCAGGTCGCCGTAGTTGCGGGCGTCGGTGCCGTCGGCCGCGTGGTAGGACTCCGGCAGCCTCAGCATGTCGTTGGAGAGGTCGAGCTGACGCGGCGACGGCTTCCCCCTGGTGAGGTCGAGCGAGAGCCCACGCTGGGCGAGGGCGGCGTAGTCACGCGAAGCGGTCACGAAATCTCTCCTCCGATCGGGTTGACACGAAGGATAGAAGATCCTGGGGCCGGTCCTGGCCCGCGTCCGCCATCCGAGAAGGGGACATATCGGCAATCTTCGAAAAACTCCTTCACGCACGTCGATCGTTGGCGTGGAATGGGTAGGCACGCCACCTCTACTGGAGGGAGCAGCCGTGACCACCGTTCGCGAGACCTCGATCGAACAGGTCAGGCGACGGCGCACCGGGACGGTCATCGCGTCCTGGCTGTCGACCACCGATCACAAGGTGATCGGCTACCTGTATCTGATCTCCTCGTTCGGGTTCTTCCTGATCGGCGGGGTCATGGCGATGATCATCCGGGCCGAGCTGGCGGCGCCGGGACTGCAGGTCGTCGACGCCGAGACCTACAACCAGATGTTCACCATGCACGGCACGATCATGCTGCTGCTGTTCGCCACCCCGCTGTTCGCCGGGTTCGCCAACGCGGTCATGCCGTTGCAGATCGGCGCGCCCGACGTGGCCTTCCCGCGGCTCAACGCGGTCAGCTTCTGGCTGTTCCTGTTCGGCGGCCTGATCGCGGTGGCCGGCTTCTTCACCCCGGGCGGGGCGGCGAGCTTCGGCTGGTTCGCCTACACGCCGCTGTCGTCGGCCACCTACTCGCCCGGCGTCGGCGGCGACCTGTGGATCATGGGGCTGGCCCTCGCCGGACTCGGCACGATCCTCGGCGCGGTCAACTTCATCACCACGATCATCGGCATGCGGGCGCCCGGCATGACCATGTTCCGGATGCCGATCTTCACCTGGAACGTGCTGCTGACCAGCATGCTCGTGCTGATGGCGTTCCCCGTGCTGGCCGCCGCGCTGCTGGTGCTGGAGTCGGACCGGCGGCTGGGCACCCAGGTGTTCGACCCGTCCAACGGCGGGCCGATCCTCTACCAGCACCTCTTCTGGTTCTTCGGGCACCCCGAGGTCTACATCATCGCGCTGCCGTTCTTCGGCATCATCACCGAGGTCATCCCGGTCTTCTCGCGCAAGCCGATCTTCGGCTACATCGGGCTGGTCGGCGCGACCATCGCCATCGCCGGGCTGTCCATGACCGTCTGGGCGCACCACATGTTCCCCACCGGGCAGGTGCTGCTGCCGTTCTTCTCGTTCATGACCTTCTTGATCGCCGTGCCGACCGGGGTGAAGTTCTTCAACTGGATCGGCACCATGTGGCGGGGACACCTGAGCTTCGAGGCGCCGATGATGTTCGCCATCGGGTTCCTCGTCACCTTCCTGCTCGGCGGGCTCACCGGCGTCATCCTGGGCTCGCCGCCGCTCGACTTCCAGGTCACCGACTCCTACTTCGTGGTGGCCCACTTCCACTACGTGGTGTTCGGCACGGTCGTGTTCGCCATGTTCGCCGGGTTCTACTTCTGGTGGCCGAAGATGACCGGCCGGATGCTCGACGACCGGCTCGGCCAGCTCCACTTCTGGACGCTGTTCATCGGCTTCCACACCACCTTCCTGGTGCAGCACTGGCTGGGCATGCTCGGGTTCCCGCGCCGCTACGCCGACTACTCGCCCGGCGACGGGTTCACCCTGCTCAACGAGATCTCCTCGGCGGGGGCGTTCCTGCTCGGCGCCTCGACGCTGCCGTTCCTCTACAACGTCTGGAGGACAGCCAGACGGGCGCCCAAGGTCACCGTCGACGACCCGTGGGGGTTCGCCGGCTCGCTGGAGTGGGCCACGAGCTGCCCGCCGCCCCGGCACAACTTCACCTTCATGCCGCCGATCCGCTCCGAACGGCCCGCCTTCGACCTGCACTACCCGCCCGACGACAAGCCGGAGCTGAAGGAGGCCCAGCAGGCCGCGCTCAAGCGCCGCGAAACAAAGTGAGACCTTTCCCTCGAGAGGTCGCGGTGCTTCTGTTGATGTGACGATCCGCCCATTCAGTCGCCTGTCTAAGGAGATCGGCGATGACCGGCACCAAGATCCCCTTCACCCCCGAGACGGCCCCCTGCGGGAGGAAGTCGGGAGGCGAACGCCTCGTCGACGACGACGGCTACGGCCTCGTCATCCGCGACCAGTTCTTCGACTGCGGCTGCCGCCGGATCCGGCACGAGTACCACGACGGCAGCATCCACCTGTCCGCCGTCCGCCACGACGGCAGGCGGGTGAAGGACCCGATCCAGCCCGACCGCGGGAGCTGATCGCATGATCGACGTGCTCATCGTCGGGGGCGGCGGGGCCGGCCTGCGCGCCGCGCTCGCGGTCGCCGAGACCGACCCGTCCCTGACCGTGGCCGTGCTGTCCAAGGTGTATCCGATGCGCAGCCACACGGTCTCCGCCGAGGGCGGCGCCGCCGCGGTGATCGGCGCCGGCGACAGCCTGGACGAGCACTGCTACGACACGATCTCCGGCGGCGACTGGCTGTGCGACCAGGACGCGGTGGAGGCGTTCGTGGCCGAGGCGCCCCGCGAGCTCATCCAGCTGGAACACTGGGGCTGCCCGTGGAGCAGGGAGCCCGACGGGCGGGTCGCGGTGCGCCCGTTCGGCGGCATGAAACGGCAGCGCACCTGGTACGCGGCCGACAAGACGGGCTTCCACCTGCTGCACACGCTCTTCCAGACCACCCTGAAATATCCCGACATCGTGCGATACGACGAGTGGTACGTCACCCAGCTCATCGTCGACGACGGCCGGGTGCACGGCGTGGTCGCCGTCGAGATGAGGACCGGCCGCGTCGAGGCGATCCCCGCCAGGACCGTGATCCTGGCCACCGGCGGCTGCGGCCGGGCCTTCCCGTTCACCACCAACGCGACCATCAAGACCGGCGACGGCATGGCGCTGGCCTACCGGGCGGGCGCGCCGCTGAAGGACATGGAGTTCGTCCAGTACCACCCCACCGGGCTGCCGTTCACCGGCATCCTCATCACCGAGGCGGCCAGGGCCGAGGGCGGCTGGCTGATCAACAAGGACGGCTACCGCTACCTGCAGGACTACGACCTGGGCCGGCCCACCCCCGCCCCGAAGCTGCGCAGCATGGAGCTGGGCCCGCGCGACCGGCTCTCCCAGGCGTTCGTCCACGAGCAGCGCAAAGGGCGCACGGCCGACACCCCGTACGGGCCCGTCGTCTACCTAGACCTGCGCCACCTCGGCGAGGACAAGATCGACGCCCGCATCCCGTTCGTGCGCGAGCTCTGCCGCAGCTACCAGAACCTCGACCCGGCCACCGACCTCATCCCGGTCCGTCCCGTCGTGCACTACATGATGGGCGGCGTGCACACCGACCTCGACGGGGCCACCCCGGTCGCGGGGTTGTACGCGGCGGGGGAGACGGCCTGCGTGAGCATCAACGGCGCCAACCGGCTCGGCTCCAACTCGCTGCCGGAGATCCTCGTCTTCGGCAGGCGGGCCGGGATCGCCGCCGCCGAGTTCGCCCGTACCCACCGCGAGGGCGAGCCGCCCGCGGTGCGCAGCCAGGGCGACGACGAGCGGCGGCGGCTGACCCGCGCCCGCGAGGGCCGCGCGAACGGCGAGCGCGTCGCCGTCCTGCGCGAGGAGATGCAGCACACGCTGGAGGGCGCGGCCGGCATCTACCGCGGCGGCGACGTGCTGGCCAAGGCCGCCGACACCCTCGCCGAGCTGTGCGAGCGGGCCCTGGAGGCGCGGGCCGACGACACCAGCGCCGTCTTCAACACCGAGATGATCAACCTGCTGGAGCTGCGGGCCATGCTCGACGTCGCGCGGACCATCGTGGCCTGCGCGCTGAACCGGCAGGAGTCGCGCGGGGCCCACCAGCGCACCGACTTCCCCGTCAGGGACGACGGCGCCTTCCTGGCGCACTCGCTGGTCCACCGCGCCCCCGACGGCACCCCCTCGGTGGGGCTGCTGCCCGTCACCATCACCCGCTGGCCCCCAGGGGAAAGGGTCTATGGCCGTGACTGAGTCGATCCGGCTGGAGGTCGCCCGGTACCGCCCCGGGCAGGACGCCGAGCCCGTGTTCGCGTCGTACGAGGTGCCGCTCATGCCCGACTGGGCGGTGCTCGACGGGCTCACCTACGTCAAGGACCGGCTGGACGGCACGCTGTCGTTCCGCTGGTCGTGCCGGATGGGCATCTGCGGGTCGTGCGGCATGACCGTCAACGGCGAACCCCGGCTGACCTGCGGGACCTTCCTCACCGAGTACGGCGACGGACCGGTCAGGATCGAGCCGCTCAAGGGGTTCCCGGTCATCAGGGACCTGGTGGTGGACATCGAGGACTTCCTGGCCAAGCTGTCGTCGGTGCGGCCGTGGCTGGTCAGGGAGGGAGAGGAACTGCCGCTGACCGCCGAGTACGCGCAGACCCCGGCACAGCTCGACGCCTACAAGCAGTACAGCATGTGCATCAACTGCATGCTCTGCTACTCGGCCTGCCCGGTGTACGTGCTCGACCCGGACTTCCTCGGGCCCGCGGCGATCGCGCTGGCGCAGCGCTACAACCTGGACTCGCGCGACATGGACGACCGGTTCGACGTGCTCAGCCAGGAGGACGCCGTCTGGGGGTGCACGTTCGTCGGCGAGTGCACGAACGCCTGCCCCAAGCACGTCGACCCGGCCGAGGCCATCCAGCGCTACAAGCTGACCGCCGCGCTCCGCTCGGTGCTGCCGTGGAGCCGTCGATGACCGCGCCCTACGTACGCGGCCGCGACCGGCTCTGGTTCGCCCGCTCGCGGCGCTACACGATCTTCGTGCTCCGGGAGCTGACCAGCGTGTTCGTGGCCTGGACGGTCGCGTACCTGCTGCTGATGATCGCCGCCCTGACCGGCGGCGGGTACGCGGGCTTCGTGGCGCTCGCCGGGCGGCCGTGGATGATCGTGGTCAACGTGGTGGCGCTGGCCGCGACCTGCTTCCACGCGATCACCTTCCTCAACCTCGCGCCCAAGGCCACGGTGGTGCGGCTGGACGGCTGGCGGGTGCCCGCCTGGATGATCCAGGGCGGCAACCACTCGGCCTGGCTGCTGGTCTCCGCGGTCGTCGCGTACGTCGTGCTGAGGTCGCCATGAGACGCGTGCTGGAACCGTACCTGTGGCTGCTCTTCAGCGGCGGAGGCGTGGTCGCCGCGCTGCTGCTGCCGGTGCTCGTGCTGCTGTTCGGCGTGCTCATGCCGCTGGGCGTGCTCGACTGGCCGTCCGCCGCGCACCTCGCGGGCGCGCTCGAACCTCTGCCGGTGCGGGTGGCGCTGGTGGCGGTCGTGGCGCTCTGCCTCTTCCACGCCGCGCACCGGATCCGCCACACCAGCGAGGAACTGCTGGGCCTGGCCCGGTTCGATCTGCCGATCGCCGTGGTGTGTTACGGCGGGGCACTGGGGGGTGCCGCCGTCGCGGCATGGCTGCTGTGGTGAATGTCCTGGTTTCGTGATATTTCGACCCGCGACTTTACGCCGAGTTTATCCGGGGTCTACCGTCCGGCTTGCGAAACCCTCCGGCCATCGCCCGGCGACCCCGGGCAGAAGGGGTACTCGGTGTCCCGAAAGACGCGCCTCTTAGCCACGATCTCGGCAGTAGTCCTGCTGGGCGCCACCCTCACGGCGCCCACCGCGCAAGCGTCCTCCGTGGCGCGCTACGAGCCCGGTCCGTCCGACTTCTACATCAACTACGCCCCGCCCAGGGACGAGGCCACGCCCGAGGAGCCGGGCGCGCCGGGCGGTGACAAGCGCTCACGGTCGCGGGCACGGGAGATCGACCAGAAGCACAGCCTGGGCAACCCGGCGGCCGCCCGGGTGCTCGCCGCCCGCGAGCAGGAGGCCCTGAGGACCGGCCGCAACCCCGCCGACTTCATCTTCAAGAAGACCAAGCAGACCAGGACCGCCAAGCTGCTGACGCTGCTGGTCGAGTTCAACGAGAACGCCGACGACGACTTCTCCGGTTACAACCGGCTGCGAACCGTCGACAGCGCCCCCGACGACTGCCTCGTCGAGCCGGCCGGCACGCTCAAGAACGGCCCCCTGCACAACAACATCCCGGACCCGGCCACGCTGCCGCAGAAGGACAACAACTCCTTCTGGGTCAAGGACTTCAGCCCCGAGCACTTCAACAAGATGCTCTACACCGACAAGGGCATCACCGAGCGCGTCCGCAAGGACCTGAAGGACCCCCGCGACGGCAGGCCGGGCATCGACATCTCCGGCTTCACGCTGAAGAAGATGTACGAGGAGATGTCCAAGGGCGCCTACTCCGTCACCGGCTCCGCCGTCGGCTGGATCAAGGCCCCGCACTCCGAGGCCTGGTACGGCGCCGCGGCCTGCGGCGGCAACCCGCAGGACATGTCCGGCCACCCGGACAACCCGCTCGGCGCCGGCCAGCTCGCCATCGACGCCGTCGACGTGCTGGCCCAGACCCAGCCGGACTTCCCGTGGGCCGACTACGACCTCGAGGACGTCTCCGACGCCGACGGCGACGGGAACTTCGCCGAGCCCGACGGCGTGATCGACCACCTCGTGCTGGTCCACGCCGGCAAGGACAAGTCCTCCGACGGCGGCGCCGAGGGCACCTACGCCATCTGGGCCCACTCCAGCGCGGTCGCCGGCGGCTACCAGGTGCCCGGCACCGA
Source organism: Nonomuraea sp. NPDC049486 (assembly GCF_040676925.1). Classification (NCBI taxonomy): domain Bacteria; kingdom Bacillati; phylum Actinomycetota; class Actinomycetes; order Streptosporangiales; family Streptosporangiaceae; genus Nonomuraea; species Nonomuraea sp. NPDC049486. Next base: position 284,317 of record NZ_JBFAPV010000009.1, on the reverse strand, counting down.
CATGAAGATCTCCAACTACATCGTGCAGCCCGAGGACTCCGGCGTCGGCGTCTTCGCCCACGAGTACGGCCACGACCTCGGCCTGCCCGACCTGTACGACACCTCCGGCGCGGGCAGCTCCGCGGTGGACTTCTGGGACCTGATGTCCAGTGGCTCCCACTCCGGCCCGATCTTCCAGTCCATGCCCACGCACATGGGCCTGTGGGACAAGTGGGTGCTCGGCTGGGCCAACCCGAAGGTGTTCGACCCGGGTGACCGCAAGAGCCTGGTCACCGTCGGCCAGTCCTCCCGCACGCCGAAGCTCACCCAGGACGGCGTCCGGGTGAACCTGGCCTCCGAGCCGCTCAAGATGGTCGACCCGCACAGCGGCGGCAACGCCTGGTGGTCCGGCATGGACCAGGAGTGGGCGAACGTCTCGGTGGGCCGCGACATCGACGTGCCCGCCGGGTCCGACGTGCGGTTCTGGATGTGGAACAACTACGAGATCGAGTCCGACTGGGACTTCGGCTTCGTCGAGGTGTCCACCGACGGCGGCTCGACCTGGGCCCAGCAGAAGGTCTTCGACGAGGCCGGCGACGAGATCACCACGCCCGACGACTACCCGGACCCGAACAAGAACCTCGCCACCTTCGGCGACAAGAAGTACGGCATCACCGGTGACACCGGCGGCTGGCGGCACGACTACGTCGACCTGACCCCGTTCGCCGGCCAATCGATCAAGCTGCGGCTGACGTACAACACCGACGCGGCCTTCACCCCGCGCGGCTGGCACGCCGACGACTTCGAGCTCACCAGCGACGGCGCCACCGTGTGGAGCGACGACGTCGAGGGCGGCGAGAACGGCTGGCGGGCCACCGGCGGCACCTTCACCAACACCAGCGGCCAGGGCTGGACGATCAACAACGGCGAGCGCGAGATCCAGCGGTTCTACCTCGCCGAGTGGCGCAACTTCGACGGGTTCGACAAGGGCCTGCAGTACGCCTACGACACCACGTACTCGCGTGACGGGGCGTGGAAGGTGGAGAAGGTCAAGTACAACGCGCCCGGCCTGCTGGTCTGGTACCGCGACTCGACCTACACCAACAACGTGCTGGTGAACAACCTGGAGGCGGCGCCGAGCATCGGCTCCAAGGGCACCCTGCTGCTCGTCGACTCCCACTTCGACCCGCTGCGCCGCACCGGCGAGGCGGCCGCGAAGGACCCGACCAGGCACAAGAACATGGAAGGCCGCACCCAGACGTCCAACGCGGCGTTCTCGTTCAGGAACACCTACCCGCTCAAGGAGTGCCTGGAGGCGCCGGACGAGCCGTTCAGCGAGTACTGCACGCAGATCGGCGGGCTGAAGGGCGTCAAGGAGTTCACCGACGCCAAGACCTGGTACCCCGGCCTGGAGGTCCAGGACGGCGGCCTGTTCTACCGGGACTTCGACGCCTCCACCGTCGTCCCGTCCAAGGGCGACCAGCCGTACAGCACCCGCGTGGTGAACGTGGACGGCACCCCGGCCACCGAGTACTACGGCCTCGACATCGGCGGCGGCCACGTGCTCGGCTCCGGTAACCCCGGGGACGAGGGCAAGGCGCTGGGCGTGGGGATCAAGCTGATCAGCCCGCTCCCCGGCGACCTGGGCGCCATCGTCCAGGTGACCCCGCCGAAGAAGTAGATCAGGCGGGTCGCGAGCCCCTGTCTTCACACGGTCGCCGTGCGAAGGCAGGGGCTTCTGGACCTACGATTGATGACCATGAGCGAACTGCGCACCAAGGCCGAGCACACCGCGGCGATCCTCAAGGATCGCCGTGTGGCAGTGGTGATCAACACTCGCTCACGACGCGGCCGCCGCCACTACTTCGAGGTGATCGAGCAGGTCCACGAGCTGGGCTTCGAGCCGCTGGCCGAGATCGGCGTCTACAACCCGAAACGGCTGCGCGAGCTGCTCGACACGGCCCTGGCGACGGGGCCCGACCTGCTGATCGTCGGCGGCGGCGACGGCACGCTCTCCTCAGCCGTGCGCCACGTCGCCCACCGCGACGTGGCGCTCGGCGTCCTGCCGCTCGGCACCACCAACAACTTCGCCCGCAGCCTCGGCCTGCCGCTCGACCTCTCGGGCGCGATCCGGGTGTTCGCCACCGGCAAGGTGGCCGACATCGACCTCGGCATGGCCGACGACCGGCCGTTCGCCAACCTGGCCAGCTTCGGGGTGTCGGTGGAGGTGGCGGGCAAGGTCAGGCCGTGGCTGAAGCGGTGGGTGGGCCGGCCCGCCTACCCGTTGACCGCGCTCACGATCCTGCCCGGCCACCGCCCGTTCCGGGCCTACATCACGGTCGACGGGCAGCGCCACGAGCTCCTCACCCACCAGCTCAACATCGCCAACGGCCGCTTCCACGGCGGCTGGCAGGTGGCCCGCGACATCAGCATCGACGACGGCATGCTCGTCGCCTACCAGCTCGGCTCGGGCAAGAAGCTGCGGCTGCTGGTCGAGACGCTCGCCCGCGCCACCACGGGCCGGTGGCGGAGCCTGGCCGGCGGCCCCTTCGTGACCGGCCGGGAGATGCTGCTGGAGACCGACCCGCCGATGGCCGCCGACGTCGACGGCGAGGTGCGGCTCCGCACCCCGATCAGGCTTCGCGTGGTGCCCAACGGCGTACGCGTCATGGTCCCGGCCGACTTCGAGGACCGCTGACCCCGGCTCACTCACCCAGCCGGCGGTAGGCGACGCCGAGCGGGGCGGCCAGGTCCGCTGGCGGCGGGAAGAGCCGGGGGAGCAGGTCCGAGCCCGCCGGGCGGCGCTCCGGCGGGTGCGCGCTGCCGCCCGGCGTGTAGAAGTCCGCCAGCCGCTCCGCGAACGGCACGTCCGCCACCGCCGGGACGCCCGCGGCGGGCCGGGCGGCGAGCGAGCCCAGCAGCTCCGCGCGCCCCCGCCCGCGCCACGCCAGCACCCGGAACGGGTCCTCGTCGAACGACTCCGCCAGCAGGTACAGCACCGCCGAAACGTGCTTGCACGGGAACCCCCAGTCGGGACACGAGCAGTCCATGTCGAGATCGCGCGGGAACAGGTCGACGCCGACCGAGGCGAACAGCTCCTCGATCTCCTCCGGCATCTCCCCGGCCAGCAGCTTGGCCCGGTAGACCGCCTGCTCGGCGATCGCCGACTCCAGCGTCTCCCAGCGCTCCTCGCCGTACGCCTCGATCGCGATCGTCACCTCGTACGGGGTGCGCCGCGAACCCTGCACGGCGGCCGACACCAGGCCGGGCGACAGGTCGATGGACAGCACCTGCCCGGCTCTGGCGTAGCCGCGCCCGCGTGAGAGCCTGCCCCGGTCGCAGACGCGCTCCAGGATGTCGATGAACCGCCGCGACCACCACGCCGACCCGATCGAGCCGCGCCTCGACCGGGCGCGGAGGCCGCCCTCGACCTTGATCGGGGTCCCGTACCGCATCTCAGGCCACCGCCTCCGAAGTCAGCCGGAACACCTCGCGCAGCTCCCGCGTCGACAGGTCCGTCAGCCAGTCCTCGCCGGTGCCCACCACCCGCTCGGCCAGCGCCTTCTTGCGCTCCATCAGCTCGTCGACCCGCTCCTCCAGCGTGCCGGCGCAGATCAGCTTGCGGACCTGCACGTTCTTGCGCTGGCCGATGCGGAAGGCGCGGTCGGTGGCCTGGTCCTCGACGGCGGGGTTCCACCAGCGGTCGACGTGGACGACGTGACTGGCGGCGGTCAGGTTGAGCCCCACGCCCGCCGCCCTGAGCGACAGCAGGAACAGCATCGGCTCGCCGTCCTCCTGGAAGCGGTCGACCAGCCGGTCGCGGGCCTTCTTCGGCAGGCCGCCGTGCAGCCAGAGCACCGGCCGGTCCAGCCGCCGCGCCAGGTAGGGCTGGAGCATGGCGCCGAACTCGGTGTACTGGGTGAACACCAGCGCCTTCTCGCCCTCGGCCAGGATCTCCTCGGCGAGCTGCTCCAGCCGCTGCAGCTTGCCCGACCTGCCGGCCAGCCGGGAGCCGTCCTTGAGCAGGTGGGCCGGGTGGTTGCAGACCTGCTTGAGCTTGGCCACGGTAGCCAGCACCAGCCCGCGCCGCTCGATCCCCTCACTGCCGTCGATCTTGCCCAGCATGTCGTCCACGACCGCCTGGTAGAGCGACGCCTGCTCGGTGGTGAGCGGGCACCACTCCTTGATCTCCAGCTTCTCCGGCAGGTCGCTGATCACCGACTTGTCGGTCTTGACGCGCCGCAGGATGAACGGCCCGGTCGCCCGTCTGAGCGCGTGCGCCGCCTCCTCGTCCTGCCGGGCCTCGATCGGCTCCTGGAACCGCTCCCTGAACCCGGCCCGCGTCCCCAGCAGCCCCTGGTTGGCGAACTCCATGATCGACCAGAGCTCGGCCAGGTGGTTCTCCACCGGGGTCCCGGTCAGCGCCAGCCGCTGCGCCGCCGGGATCGCCCGGACCGCCCTGGCCTGGAGCGTGCCGCTGTTCTTGATCGCCTGCGCCTCGTCGCACACCACCCGCCGCCAGGAGACCTCGCGCAGCGCCTCCAGGTCCCGCTGCGCCGTGCCGTACGTGGTGAGGACCAGGTCGGCGCCGGCGGTGAGCGCGGGGTCGCGGCCGGGGCCGTGGTGGGTGTACACGCGCAGGCCCGGCGCGAACCGGGCCGCCTCCCGCTGCCAGTTGCCCAGCAGCGACATCGGGCACACCAGCAGCGTCGGCCCCGTCCCCTCGTGGACCAGCAGCGCCAGGGTGGTGATCGTCTTGCCCAGCCCCATGTCGTCGGCCAGGATCCCGCCCAGCCCCAGCTCCGACAGGAAGCTCAGCCAGGCCAGCCCCCGCTCCTGGTACGGGCGGAGCGTCGCGTCGATGCCCGCGGGCGTGCCGATCGGCCGCAGCCGCCGCTCCGCCTCGCCGGACAGCAGGTCGCCGAGCACCCCGTCGGCGTCCACCTCCAGCAGCGGCAGCTCGCCGTCGCCCCGGACCACCTGCCGCAGCAGGTCGGCCGCCGGGGCCTCACCGGCCCGCTCGCCGCCGACCACCCGCAGCGCGGCCGCCAGCTGCCGTTCGTCCAGCTCCACCCACCGGCCGCGCACCCGGACCAGCGGCACCTTCAACCGGGCCAGCTCGGCCAGTTCCTCCTCGCCGATCGTCTCCCCGGCCACGGCCAGGTCGACCCGGAAGCCGACCAGCTCGCGCAGCCCCAGCCCCTGCCCGGCCACCGCCCCCGGGTCCTTGCTCCTGGCCGTCACCTTCAGCCCCAGCCGGTTCCGCCCGGCCCAGCGGGGGAGCAGCACCCCGAACCCGGCGGCCTGCAGCAGCGGCGCCGCCTCCCTGAGGAACCCGAACGCGCCCGCGGTGTCGAGCACCAGCTCGCCCGGCTCGGCCACGCGCAGCGCCCGCTCCAGCTCCGGATAGAGCCGCACCGCCCGGCCGAGCCCGGCCAGCAGCTCCCGCTCCGCCGCCGGCACCCCGGCCACCGGCTCCCCGCGCCACACCCGCACGGCGGGCACGTACAGGCTCGGGTCCTCCACCCCCTGCAGAGCCAGCTCCACCCGCCACCCCGCGTCGAGGTCACGGTCGGCCTCGTCCTCCTCGACCGGCTCGACCAGCCGGAAGCACACCCGCGCGGCGCCCTCGGCGCTCACCACCGTCTCGCGCCACCGGTCCAGCTCCTCGCGCAGACCCGGCACGTCGGGGCACGAGCCGTCGGGGCCGGTCAGGGCGGCCAGCCACCGCTCGCGCGCCGTCACCGCCCGCTCGACGAGCGGCTCGGGCAGCGCCTCACGGACCAGCGCGTCGGTGAACGCCCCGAGCGCCTCCCACAGCACCTCCCCGGACGGCCGCTCCACCTCCGAGGTACGGGACGCGGGCGGCATCGCCAGGGCCAGCTCCCTGAAGTACGCCGCGTCACCCCGGGTGACCACCGGCTCCCAGACCGCACGGCAGGCGCCGCCGGGAGCCGCCACCAGCCGCGGGACCACCCGGCCGCGCCGTACCAGGTCGCGGGCGAACCCGGCGGCGGCCGCCCAGTGACGGACGGTGGCGCTGCCGTCGCAGGCGTCCACCACCCGCAGGGCGGCCGAGACGGGCGGCACCACGGCGGGCACCCGCCACACCCGCAACCGGGGCCGCGTCGCGGTCGCGGGCCGCCCCGTCTCGGGCGAGGGCATCGGCTCCTTCGCCGTCCCGGGCAGCAGCAGCGCCAGCTCCGGCTCGTCCCCGCCGTCGACGCCGAGCGCCTCCCGCAGCGCGGGGACCGGCGCGGCGAACGGATGCCGGCCGGGCCCGCCCGCAGCCCGCGCGGGCTGCTCCGCCCAGAAGGCCAGCCCTTCTCCCGCCCACACCCCGTGTACGACCAGCACCCCGGCAGGTTACCCGCCGGAGCTCCGGCGATCCGTCATAGGACGAACGGAGGAGGGCGCCTAGGTCCATGGACCGAGGCGCGGCGGGGGCGGGCGGGGCTAGCGTCGGGTGCATGGACGACAGCGGCACCCTGGAAGAGGCGTTCGAGCGGCTGCACCGCACCGGCCCCGAGTTCGACGGCTGGCTGAGCAACCACGGCCCGATGGCGGTCGAGTCGATGGTCAGGCGCGGGCACGCCCGCGAGGTCCACCGCTGGCTGGACGCCTACACCGCCCGCCTGGAGGAGGCTCCCGGCGGCACCCGCGCGATCGGGGACGACTGGCGTGAAGCGCTGGGCGACCCGCGACGGCTCGGCGACTGGCTGCGGTTCTTCGAGCGGGAGACGAAGGAACGGCCGTGGCGGGCCGTGCTGGAGGAGTGGTGGCCGCGGCTGCTGCCCGGCATCGCGGCCGGGGCGACCCACGGCGTCATCCGCACCGGCCACGCGGTCCACGCCCTGCTGGAGCTGGAGGACGGGCCGCGGCTCGCCGAGCTGGGGCAGGCGCTCGGCTACTGGGCGGCACGCTGGCAGCCCGTGGCCGGAGCGGCCCCGCCATCCGGCACGGAGACGCCGTCGGGCGCGCTGGCCGGGGTGCCGCGGGTGGCCGACCAGAGCCGGGACATCGACCACCGGCTCCGCCAGCTCGCCGGCACCGGCGGCTGGGAGCCGTCGGTCGCCGCGCTGGCCCCGGCCTCGGGCGCCGGCGAGGCCAGGGACCGGCTCGCCGCGCTGGCCGACGCCGCCACCCTGCGCTATCTCACCCACGCGCACGGCTCGCCCGTCATGCTGATCCACTCGGCGACCGCCCCCACGGCGGTGCTCCGCACGCTGCCCGCCCTGCCCGCCTCCCTCTGGGTGCCGAGCCTCGACGCGGCGTGGGCCGCCGCCGCCGCGGTCACGGCCGCGTACGGGCCCGCGGGGCCGGTGACCGGGCGGGAGCTGCCCGCCGCGCCCGGCTCCGCGCAGGAGGCGTTCGACCGGGCCGTCGCGCACGGCGACGAGCACGTGATCAAGCTGGCCGACACCGCGCTGGACGTGTACGAACGCACCGCCGACCCGGACGCCCTCGCGGCGGTCGTGCGCGCGTCCCGCTCCATTCAGCCGCTGAAAGCGTGATGCCCGGTTGTACAGTGGAAGTATGAATCCTCCCGGATCGTGGTGTGAGCGGCCCAAGCCGCAGGCTCCCTCGTGCGAGCTCCCCTCTCCGTGGAGCAAGCCGAAGCAGCCCGCCAACTGGTGCGAGGCGCCCGCCTCGCCCGTCGTACGGGTCGTCGGCTTCCTGCTGCGCGCCGCCAAGCGCTGAGAGAGCCCGCGCGGCCCGCGCGGCCCGAGCGGTCGCGCGGCCTCGCGCTGCCCGGAATCCGCGCTGATCACCGGCCTGAAGGGTCGTGATAGAAGGCGGTATAGGTGGGTAGGCGCACTCCTCGACGGAGGAGGCGACGTCGTGAACGACACCCAGAAACTAGTCAGCGATCTGTCCGAGCAGGTCTCCCGGCTCGTCAGGGACGAGCTCCGGCTGGCCAAGCTCGAACTCACGCGCAAGGGCAAGCGCGCCGGCCTCGGCGCCGGCATCGTGGGCGCCGCGGGCATCGTCGGGCTCTTCGGCGGCGCCGTGCTCGTGGCGGCCGTCGTGATGCTGCTCGCGCTCGTCATGCCCGCCTGGCTGGCGGCCGCGATCGTGGCCGTGGTGCTGCTCGCGACCGCGGCGGTGCTGGGCCTGGCCGGCAAGAAGCAGGTCCAGCAGGCCACCCCGCCCGTTCCCAGGGAGACGATCGCCAGCGTGAAGGCCGACATCGGCGCGGTCAGGGAGGGAGCACACCGATGAGTGAGACGAACCCGGGATACTCCGACGACCAGTACGCGGGCGACGTGGGTTCACGCAGGGCGACGGTCGGCACCCCGACTGACCCCGAATCCATCAACGTGCCCGTCACACGCGGCGGCGCGGCCGAGAACGCGCACGAGGCGGAGCTCCGCCGCGAGCCGCACGAGACGTTCATCCCCGAGGGGCCGGAGCCGGACGACCGCGCGGAGGCGATCCACTCCCGCGCCGTGGAGGAGGAGTCGCTGCGCGGCGGCGGCACGCGGGTCCCCGAGTCGACCACTCCCTACCAGGACCGGGGCTCCATCGCGACGCCGCTCACCGACCGCGCGCGCCGGGCCGCCGTGAGCGGCGACGAGGAGGAACAGGTCCGCGAGAGCATCAGGGAGACCCGCCGCGAACTCGGCGAGACCGTGAGCGCGCTGGCCCACAAGGTGGACGTCAAGAGCCGGGCGGCCGAGGCGGCCGAGTCGGCCAAGGAGCGCGCCGCCGCGATGGTCGGCACCGCTAAGGCCAAGGCGGCCGAGATGAGCGGCACGGCGAAGGCCAGGGCCGGCGAGATGGGCGGCACCGCGAAGACCAGAGCGGCCGAGATGGGCGGGACCGCCAGGGTCAGGGCGGCCGAGATGTCCGGCAGGGCACTCGAACTGAAGGACAAGGCACGGGAGAACGCCGCCGGCAACGACTACCTGCGGCCGGTCCTGGGATTCGCGGTCGCCGGCGCGGTGGTCGCGCTGATCCTCCGCCGTGCCGACCGGCGCCGCCGGGGCCTATGACGTGACACCCCCCGAGACCCCCGCCGAGCTGACGGGCCGGTCCTGGTGGCGCGTCGTCAGGCGCACGGCCGTGGAGTTCAAGAACGACCGCGTCCAGGACCTGGCCGCGTCGCTCACCTACTACGCGGTGCTGTCCATCTTCCCCGCCCTGATCGTGTTCGTGTCGCTGCTCGGCCTGTTCGGCCAGCAGAACGCGAGCACGCTCTTCGGGAACGTGGTCACGCTGGCCCCCGCCGAGGTGCGCGACCTGCTGACCCAGGGCCTGCAGGGCGTCCAGCAGGCGAGCCGGCCGGGCCTGGCGGCGATCCTCGGCCTGGCCGTCGCGCTGTGGTCCTCGTCCGGTTACATCGCGGCGTTCATCAGGGCCTGCAACGAGATCTACGACATCGACGAGGGCCGCCCGTTCTACAAGCTCACCCCGCTCCGGCTCGGCCTCACGATCATGCTGATGGTCCTGCTGGCCGCCGCCGCCGTCGCGGTCACGCTGACCGGCGACCTGTCCCGCCTCGCCGGTGAGGCGCTCGGCCTGGGCGAGACCGCGGTGACCGTCTGGAACGTGGCCAAGTGGCCGGTGCTCGCGCTGATCGCGGTCGGCCTGATCATGGTGCTGTACTGGGCCGCGCCGAACGTGCGCCAGCCCGGGGTGCGCTGGCTGACGCCCGGCGGGCTGCTGGCGGTCGTCCTGTGGCTGATCGTCTCCACCGGTTTCGCCGTGTACGTGGCCAACTTCGGCTCCTACAACAAGACGTACGGGACGCTCGCCACGGTCGTGGTCTTCCTGATCTGGCTGTGGCTGTCGAACATGGCGCTGCTGTTCGGCGCCGAGCTGGACGCCGAGCTGATCAGGGAGCGCCGGGTGGCCGAGGGGAAGCCCGCCGAGCAGGAGCCGTACGCCGTCCCCAGGGACCCGCCGAAGCCCGATTCGCTGCCCGGGTGACCGTGCGGAGACAGGCGACCCCGGCGACGGCCGTGGAGTAGGGTGCGCCGGTGAGCACCGATCTGTTCTGCGAGATCATCGCCGGGGAGCGGCCCGCCACCCTCGTCCACGAGGACGAGGTGGCCGTCTCGTTCCTCGACGCCCGCCCGGTCTTCAAGGGCCACGTGCTCGTCGTGCCGCGGGCGCACATCGAGACGCTGGCCGACCTCGCCGACGTCGGCCCCTTCTTCGACCGGGTCCGCGCCATGGCCGGCGCCGTCGAGGAGGGCCTGGGCGCGGGCGGCACCTTCGTCGCGATGAACAACCGCGTCAGCCAGAGCGTCCCCCACCTGCACGTGCACGTCGTCCCGCGCAACCCCAAGGACGGCCTGCGCGGCTTCTTCTGGCCGCGCACCAAGTACGCCTCCCCCGAGGAGGCGCAGGACTACGCCGGACGCGTCGCCGGCGCGCTCACCGCGGGCTGAGCCGTGGAGCTCCTGGTCGGCATCGCGGTCGTGGCGGCGATCGTCGCCGTGCCCGCGATCGTGCTGTGGCGGGTCCTGCGCGGCCGGCGCGAGCTCGGCACCAGCCCGGCCGAGCGCGCCACGTTCGAGACCCTGCACACCGCCTCGCTCGCCGGCCCGCCGCTGCGCGCCGGCCTCACCGCCGACGGCGCCGACCGCGCCTCGCGCCACCTGCGCCGGCTGCTCGGCTCGCCCGCGCTGGCGATCACCGACGGCGAGCGGCTGCTGGTGTACGACGGCGAGGGCGAGCACCACGCGGGGGAGGCGTTCGAGCACGCCCGCGCGACGCTCGAAGACGGTCGCACGCAGGTGCTGAGCATCTCCTGCGACCTGCTCGAATGCCCGATCAGGCAGGCCGTGGTGGTGCCGCTGACCACCGACGACCGGGTCGTCGGCACGCTCGCCGCCTACGGCCAGCACGCCTCCGCCGGGCTGGTCCGCGCCGCCCAGGAGGTGGCGGGCTGGGTCGACTCCCAGCTGGAGCTGGCCGAGCTCGACCGCTCCCGCACGCTGCTGATGGAGGCCGAGGTGCGGGCGCTGCGCGCGCAGATCTCGCCACACTTCATCTACAACTCCCTCACCACGATCGCCTCGTTCGTCCGCACCGACCCGGAGCGGGCCAGGGAGCTGCTGCTGGAGTTCGCCGACTTCACCCGCTACTCCTTCCGACGGCACGGCGAGTTCACCACGCTCGCCGAGGAGCTGCGCTCCATCGACCGCTACCTGATCCTGGAGCGCGCCCGCTTCGGCGACCAGCTCCAGGTGACGCTGCGCATCGCGCCGGAGGTGCTGCCGGTCGCGGTGCCGTTCCTGTGCCTGCAGCCGCTCGTCGAGAACGCCGTCAGGCACGGCCTGGAGAGCAAGGACGGCGTCGGCCGCATCGCGATCATGGCGGAGGACGCCGGCGCCGAGTGCCGCATCAGCGTCGAGGACGACGGTCTCGGCATGGACCCCGACAGGCTGCGGCGCATCCTCGCAGGTGAGATCATGCCGGCGGGCGGCGTCGGGCTGGCCAACGTCGACCTGCGGCTGCGTCAGGTGTACGGCGACGAGTACGGGCTGGTCGTCGAGACGGGCCGCGGAGCGGGCACGAAGGTCAACGTCAGGTTGCCGAAATATCACCCAGGCGTCTCAGCCCGTTGACCTGGATCTTTGTTGTCGGTTTTATCACTGTACATGGCGCAACTTCGGGTGCTCGCGGTGGACGACGAACTTCCCGCCCTGGAAGATCTCTCCTACTTGCTCCGCGCCGACCCACGGATCGGCGAGGTGGCCACCGCCCGCGACGGGGCCGCCGCGCTGCGCCTGCTGGACCGGGCCATCGCCGAAGGCCGGCCGATCGACGCGGTCTTCCTCGACATCAGGATGCGCGGCCTCGACGGGGTGGTGCTGGGCAGGCTGCTGTCCCAGTTCGCCAACCCGCCGCGGGTGGTGTTCGTGACCGCGTACGAGGAGCACGCCGTCGACGCCTTCGAGATCAAGGCCGAGGACTACCTGCTCAAACCCGTGCGCCCGGAACGCCTGGCCGAGGCGATCAGACGGGTCGCGGTCTCGGCCGACGTGCCCGTCGACGGCGCCGAGACCGACACGATCCCGGTCGAGCTGGGCGGCGTGACCCGGTTCGTGTCCAGTGCCGACGTCATCTACGTGGAGGCGCACGGCGACTACGCCCGCCTGCACACCGCCACCGGCAGCCACCTCGTGCGCATCCCGCTGGCCACGCTGGAGGAGCGGTGGGCGGCGGCCGGGTTCGTCCGCGTGCACCGCAGCCACCTGGTCGCGGTCAAGCACATCGTCGAGCTGCACATCGACTCCGGCCGGTGCACGGTCCGCGTCGGTGACACCGAGATCCCCGTCAGCCGCCGCCACACCCGTGAGCTGCGCGACCTCCTCGTCCGCCGAGCCCGGCGGCACAGGCCCGAATGAGCCGCGCCAGGGAAGGGGAGATCCTATTGAGCCACTGCCCCAGGAGACGTCAGACCTGTGAGCCCTGAACCCCGTCCCGGCCGCCGGGTGGCGGTCACCAGCCCCCACACCGCCGCCACGCGCAGACCCCGCTTCCCGGCGACCCGGGAGATCGACGAGCAGACGGACCTCGGCGAGGTCTACATGCGCTCGCTGCTGCGCACCCAGTTCCGGCTGGCCATGTTCGTCTGCACCGTGCTGGCCTGCGTGGTGTGCGGGCTGCCGCTGCTGTTCCTGCTCATCCCCGAGCTCGCCGAGGTCGACGTGCTCGGGATCCCGCTGCCGTGGGCCGTGCTGGCAGGGCTGATCTACCCGGCCTTCGTCATCGGGGCCTGGCTCTACGTGCGCCAGGCCGAGCGCAACGAGCGCCACTTCGCCGACCTGGTCGACCGTCCTTGACATCCTCCCCGTGCTGAAGCACGTGGATTCCAACCGCAACTACCCCACGAGGAGGAGGTCGCGTTGAGGTTCGCGGTGCACCGGCCCGGCAACCCGTGGCCCTTCCCGCGCGGACACGGCATGCCCTGCCGCGTGTGCGATGTTCCTGGCCGCGTTCACATCGGCGTTGCCGGCGTATCCACACGATCGGCACCGGTAACGCGCTTGGCTCTCACGCGCTTCCCGGTCCACGATCCCGCACGCCGAGCACCGCTGACTCGTGTACGCGGGGCTGACCCTCACCACCCGCCCGGGCGCCTTGTCCTCCAGGCGTCGGACGAGACCGCCCCATCCGGCGGCCAAGATCGACCGGTTCAGCCCCGCCTTGGCCCGGACATTGCGCCCGGGCGCTTCGACGGTGCCGCGCGCCGACCGGGCCATGGCACCGATCTTCAGGTCCTCGACGGCGATCACGTCGAACCGCCGGGCGAGGCCCGTACTGACCTTCTCCACCCAGTCCTTGCACCGGTCGCTCTCGCGCGCCTTCACCCGGGCGATGGCGGCCTTGACCTTGGCGCGCCGGTTCGATCCGCGCGTGGCCCTGGCGAGCTTGCGCAGCAGCCGCCGCAGTCGTGCCTTCTCCGTGTCGCGCAGCCCGGGAGCGTTCAGCATCTCTCCGGTGGACAAAGCGGCCGACACGGCCACACCCCGGTCCACGCCGACGACCTCGCCCGTAGCCGGCGCCGGGACGGGATCGGGGATGGCGGCGAACGCCACATGCCAGCGACCCGCGCGGTCGCGGGTAACGCGGTACGACTTCACCTCGTCAGGGACGGCGACGATCCGGAACCCCTCACCCCGCCCACGCCTCCCCGCCCTGAACGACGGGGCCTCCAGCCTGTAGGTATCCAGTGAGCCTGGCCGCCGTCCTCATCGTCGTGGTGGCGACCGTGCTCATCGGCGCGTTCGGCATCCGCGTCTCCCGCACTACCTCCGACTTCTACGTCGCCTCCCGCACCGTCAGCCCGCTGTGGAACGCCTCGGCGATCGGCGGCGAGTATCTGTCGGCGGCGTCGTTCCTGGGCGTCGCCGGGCTCATCCTGTCGTACGGCGTCGACATGCTGTGGCTGCCGGTCGGCTGGACCGGCGGCTACCTGGTGCTGCTCGTGCTGGTGTCGGCGCCGCTGCGCCGCTCGGGCGCCTACACGCTGCCCGACTTCGCCGAGGCCCGGCTCGAGTCCATGATGGTGCGGCGCACCGCCAGCGTGCTCGTGGTGCTCATCGGCTGGCTGTACCTCATGCCGCAGTTCCAGAGCGCTGGCCTGGTGCTGCGGACGATCACCGGGGCGCCGGTGTGGGCGGGCGGGCTGCTGGTCGCCGGCGTGGTGGTGCTCAACGTGCTGTCGGGCGGCATGCGGTCCATCACGTTCGTGCAGGCGTTCCAGTACTGGCTCAAGCTGACCGCGCTGGCCGTGCCGGTGGTGTTCCTGCTGCTCGCCTGGCGGGCCGACGGGGCGCCCCCGCTGAGCGCGGAGGACACCGAACTCTGGCTCACCCCGCTGGGCGGGCCCAGGGAGTACGGGGTGTACTCGACGTACTCCCTGATCCTGGCCACCTTCCTGGGCACGATGGGGCTGCCGCACGTGCTCGTCCGCTTCTACACCAACCCCGACGGCCGGGCCGCCCGCCGCACCACGCTCGTCGTGCTGTCGCTGCTCGGCGCCTTCTACCTGCTGCCGGCCGTGTACGGCTGGCTCGGCCGGCTGTACGCGCCCGACCTGGTCCGCACGGACACCGTGGTGCTGACGCTGCCCTCCCGGATGATCGGCGGCACCCTCGGCGACCTGCTGACCGCGCTCGTCACCGCCGGAGCGTTCGCCGCGTTCCTGTCCACCTCCTCGGGGCTGACCGTCTCCGTGGCCGGCGTGATCGCGCAGGACCTGCTCAAGGGCGGGGTGCGCTCGTTCAGGATCGCCACGCTGATGGCGGTCGCGGTGCCGCTGGCGCTGGCCCTGTGGGCGCGGGCGCTGCCGGTGGCCGACGTGGTCGGGCTGGCGTTCGCGGTGGCCGCCTCGTCGTTCTGCCCGCTGCTGGTGCTCGGCATCTGGTGGCGAAGACTGTCCACGACCGGCGCGCTGGCGGGGCTGTTCGCCGGCGGCGGGCTGGCCTGCCTGGCGGTGCTCGTCACGATCACCGGCGGCCCGTACGACGGCATGCTGGGCGCGCTGCTGGCCCAGCCCGCCGCGTGGACCGTGCCGATCGCGTTCCTGGTCATGGTGGTGGTGTCGTTCGTCACCCAGCACCGCGTGCCCAGGGGCGTGGCCAGGATCATGGTCCGCCTGCACACCCCGGAGAACCTCGACCTCGACCGCGGCGACTGGCGTCCCCGGTCGTCCTGATCCCATAGAAAACGGGAATATCGCAGCATAGGAACCGCGCGGCCTCCTTACGCTCGGCGTGTCCACCGACAGGCGGGGGTACGCCATGGCCACCCCGGACGAGGCCGCGCAGGCGTTGCGCGCCGTCGCCCGCCTGGCCGAGGAGCAGGGCGACGCGCTCGACCGGGCCTTCCGGCTCTTCGGCGACGGCGCGCTGCTCGGCCCCAGGGCCGCCCGATTACACGCCGGCCTGGTGGACCGGTGCGCAGAGGTCGGCCGGGCCTTCACCCGGGCCTTCCGCCAGGTCGAACGCCTCGCCACGGCCCGCGGCGACCCGCCTCGCGTGCCAGCTCCGCACCCGCGCCGCCCGCCCGTGCCGCTGCGCGAGCCGCCCGGGGGCTTCGTGGGCGGCGACCCCGACCTCATGCAGGCCATCGACGCCGAACTGGCCGAGGTCGCCGAATCCTGGCAGCTTGCCGGTCAGAGCCTGGCGGCGACGCTCGTCCGCGTCGGCCTCGACAGCGCGCCCGGCCAGGACGTCGTCCGCGCCGGCGCCTGGCTCGCCGACCAGCGCCCCGACCTGCGCCGCCGCCGCGCCGACCTGCTCAAGACCACCCCCGCCCCCGCGCCCGACCCACCCCCGCAGTCAGCCTTCGACGGCCCCGCCCTCGGCCCGGCCACCGGCACGGCACCCGGCCCGGCCACCGGCACAGCGGCTGGCACGGCGGCTGATCCGGCGGCTGGCACGGCGAACGGGACGGTAGCGGACACGGTCACGGACACGGTCACGGAGACGGTCACCGACGGGGTCACCGACACGCTGGCCCGTGTCGGCGCCTTCTGGGCCGACCAGGTGGCCGGCCTCGTGCCCGCCGCGGGCGGCCTCGCCCACCAGTACGCGGAGCGCGTGGCCGTACCCCTGGCCCAGGGCGCCGCCGAAGCCGTCATCGGCGCCGCCCGGTTCGGCTGGGAGCACTCGCTCGGCGGCCTCATCACCAACCCCTCCGGCCCGGTGGAGCGCGCGCGGGCGGCGTACGACGCGGGGGAGTTCGCGGCCGAGCACCCGCTGGAGTTCGCCAAGTCCGCTGTCGACTGGAAGACGCTGACGGAGAACCCGGCCCGCTGGTTCGGCCGCCTCATCCCCGAGGTCCTGCTCGGGGCCGGCACGGCCGCCACCCGCGCGGGCCGACTCACCGGCGCGGCCACGCGGGCCGGTCCCCGCCTCCCGGACGGTTCCCCGATCCCCCCGCCCAGGACCGCCGCCGACGGCCCGCCCCTGAGAACCATCCCGATGCGGCGCCAGCACGTGGGGGAGGAGCGCACCGGCGTGCAGTACCTTGACGCTCAAGAGCTTGAGAGCAAACGCTTGGTGGTCCACGACGGGAAGCTCTACGACGTGACCGGGAAGCCGTTCGACACCAGCGAGGCGAGTGCCCACTTCTCGGGAGAGGGGCGCGCCATCTTCGTCATGGATCGATACGGGAACCTCTACGCGAACCCGGAGCACACCGTAGGCAGATTCCACCACTCCAGCTTCCTGCGCGGTGGCGAAGTGGCGGCGGCCGGAGACCTCGAAGTGAAGAATGGGGTCCTGAAGGCAGTTTCCCGTCATAGCGGTCACTACCGCCCCGGCCCCGAGGATCTCCAGCGGGCCATCGACCGCCTGCGAAGAGCCGGAGTGGACTTCGAAGGCGTGATCAAGGAGGGATACACCAGTGGGTGACTTGCCGCCGCCGTGGGGCTGGCGCCGCGTGGTCTGGTCCCTGCTCTACACCGTGCAGTTCAAGCCGGTCTGGGACGACGACCTCGTCCGGTGGAGGGCCGGGGGGTTGGTGCTGGAGCCGTTCGGCGGCTTCACGCGCGAGGAGGAGTACGAGGCGCTCCAGGAGGCCCTGGACTCCGGAGAACGTCTCCTCGACCTGCTGCCGGATCCGCCCGTCCCGCATGACGAGCAGGACATCCGTGATTTCCTGCGCCGGGTGCTGGAGCACATGGACCTCCTGCGACCCTGGCCTGAGCTGCCCTTCCTGGTCATGCGGCACGACCCGTCGCCGGACCTCGGCGACTTCCGGGCGATCGCCCGGCTGCACCTGGACGGGCAGGAGGCCGCCCACCGGCTCCATGGCGCCTTCTACGGATTCGCCGGCGGCGGCAGCTGGCAGCCCATGCGGCTGAACTCCGGAGACGAGGTGGCCCTGGTGGAGCCGTGGTGGCAGGGCAGCCGCGACGTGGCCGTGCTGGCGCGGCCGAGCCCAGGGCGCGCCCCCGAGGACGTCCTGGCGGCGTTCCTGCACGTCACCGGCTTCGTCCCGGAGGAGATCGACGACCTCACGGACGGCCTGAACGCCGCCTCCAGGGGCGGCGCGGGCTCCGGCTGGCTCGCCTACCTGCTGCGGCTGGAGAACTCGATCGCCACGTTGGCGGGCGAGGAGCCGGTCCGGGTGAGCAGGTCCACCTACGAAGCCTTCCTGCGCACCCGCCTCTACTGCCAGGCCACCGAGAGCCCCGGCGTCGTCGCCGTCGGGCCGCCGGGGGCCGGGCTGGTGCCGGCGTTCACCCTTCCCGAGGCGCTGGCCGCGTTCGCGGCGGCAGGCAAGGACGAGACGGAGCCGCGCTTCTTCTCGGCCACCGGCCGCGACCTGCTCGACCTCATCCCCGAGGGCTACGGCGTGCTGGTCGACCCCGGCACCGCGTACGCCACCGCCTTCGCCGCCGGAGGGCCGGGCTAGGGCGGCGGGATCTCGCCGGAGCCGCGCGCGACCAGCTCCACCGGGATCTTGACCCGGCGGCCCGCACCCGAGCGGTCCAGCAGCAGGTCCACCGCGCCGCGCGCGAGCCGGTCGACGTCGTAGCGGACCACGGTCACGCCGGGGTCGAACACGTCGGCCAGCGCGAAGTCATCGAATCCCACGTACGCGGGGCGTTCCGGGCGTTCGCGCAGCGCCTGCAGGATGCCGATCGCGGCCCGGTTGTTCGCGGCGAAGAACGCCGTCGGCGGCGAGGGCAGGCCGAGCAGGCGCTCCACCTCGCGGGAGACCCGCCACGGGTCGAACACCCCGCGCACCACCAGGGACTCGTCCAGCGCCGCCCCCAGCGCCGTGCGGTAGCCGGTCGCGCGGTCGTGCACCGAGCTGAGCCCGTCGTCGTCGGAGATGAGCGCGATCCGGCGGTGGCCGCGCGCCAGCAGGTGCTCGGTCGCGATCAGCCCGCCCCTGACGTCGTCCAGCGCCACCACGTCGGCCCCCTCCAGCCCGGGCGGCAGCCGGTCCACGAACACCGCCTCCAGCCCAGGATGCCCGGCCAGCCACGAATGGTCGGCGGGGGAGGGGACGATGATGAGCGAGTCCACGCCCCGCGCGTACATGGACTCCACCAGCATGCGCTCGCGTTCCGGCCGTTCCTCGTAGGAGCCGAACACGACCAGCGCCTCGTGCTCGGCCGCCGCCGCCTCGACCGCCTTGGCCAGGCGGGAGTAGAACTCGTTGGAGATGTTCTCCATGATCAGCCCGAGCGTCAGCATGGTGGCGCCGCGCGCCAGCCGGCTGGCCGCCTCGTTGCGCCGGAAGCCGAGCGCGCTGATCGACGCCCGCACCCGCTGCCGCAGCGCCGCGCTCACGTGCGGCTCCTGGTTGACCACCCGGGAGACGGTCTTGAGGCTCACGCCCGCGTGCCGGGCGACGTCCACCATGGTCGGTTTCCCCGGGGTCGCTGTCATAGTGTCCCCTCATGGACGATGAATGGATCTGCGGACGCCTCGGCGAGGACGAGCCCTGGATGCTGGGCGCGGTCAACCCGCCGATCTTCGAGAACTCGCTGTTCACCTTCGCCAACGCGGCCGAGCTGGGCGAGGCGATCAGGAACGAGGACGAACGGTACGTCTACTGGCGCGGCACCAACCCCACCGTCGACCTGGCGCAGCGCAAGCTGGCCGCGCTGGAGCGGGCCGAGCGCGCCAAGTGTTTCGCCTCCGGCATGGGCGCGATCTCCGCGACGATCTCCTCGCTGGTGTCGGCGGGCGATCACGTGCTGGTGCTGGGCGCGGTGTACGGGCCGACCACCCAGTTTCTGCGTTACCTGGAGAAGTTCGGCGTGACGCATACGCATGTGGTCGATCTCGACGCGTGTGACAGCGCTATCAAGGACCACACTCGCCTACTCTACTTCGAGTCTCCCTCGTACATGCGGTACGAGATCTTCGACATCCCCGCCGTCACCCGCTGGGCGGCCGGGCACGGCCTGGTCACCGTGATGGACAACACCTGGTCCACCCCGATCTTCCAGAAGCCGCTGACCATGGGCGTGGACCTGGTGGTGCACTCGCTGTCGAAGTACGCGGGCGGCCACAGCGACCTGGTGGGCGGGGTGGTGGCGGGCCCGTCCCGGCTGGTCAGGCCGCTGGCCCTGACCGAGTACCAGCTCTACGGCGCCGCCATGTCACCGCACGACGCGGCCAAGGTCATCAGGGGACTGCGCACGCTGCCGGTGCGGATGGCCGCGCACCAGGAGCGCGGGCTGGCGGTGGCGGCGTTCCTGGAGGGCCACCCGGCGGTGCGCCGGGTCAACCACCCCGGGCTGCCCTCGCATCCCGGGCACCGGCTGGCGCTGCGCCAGATGTCGGGCTTCTCCAGCCTGTTCAGCTTCGAGCTGGCCACCGAAGAGCGCGACGAGGTCGCCGCCTTCCTGGACGAGCTGCGCCACTTCCGCGTCGGGGTGTCGTGGGGCGGTTTCGAGAGCCTGGTCAACGCGCCGGCGCTGTCCACCGAGGAGAGCGTGCGGGCGACCATGGGCATCCCGGCGGGGCTGGTGCGGCTCTCGGTCGGCCTGGAACCGGCCGAGACGCTGATCAAGGACCTGGGCGGCGCGCTGGAGCGGATGGGGAACGCCTGACAGCGCTGTCCGTCCACGAGCGGTGGGACGGTGAGAGGCCGATCTACCGTTCGTCGTACTCAATTGACCATTCACCGCAACAGCTCTCCAGTTGAACGCCGCTCGTCGGCGGCTCGGCGACAGGCGTCGCGCGAGATCTCCACGCGGGGCGCTCCGGGCTCTTACCGTGAGCGTGATCCTCATCACAATGGAGGTCTCGTGACGACCAGAGAACATGACGCGTCCGTCTATGAACAAATGCAGGAGAGCACTGAATTCCAAGAGCTGAAGCGGCGTTTCCGGCGTTGGACGTTCCCCATGACGGTGGCGTTCCTGGCGTGGTACCTGCTGTACGTGGTGCTGTCGGGCTGGGCCCGCGGCTTCATGGGGATCAAGTTGCTCGGTGACATCAATGTCGGGCTGGTCCTGGGCCTGCTCCAGTTCGTGTCCACCTTCTGGATCGCCTGGGCCTACTCCCGCCATGCGGAGAAGAAGCTCGATCCCATCGCCGACAAGCTGCGGCACGAGGTGGAGGAGAAGACTCAGTGAGCTCGACCACCCTCTCCACGATCCTCTTCCTGGCGTTCGTCGCGGCCACCCTCGGCATCACGGTCTGGGCCAGCCGCCAGACCAAGACGGCCGCCGACTACTACGCGGGCGGCCGGTCCTTCAGCGGCGCGCAGAACGGCCTGGCCATCGGCGGCGACTACATGTCGGCAGCCTCCTTCCTGGGCATCGCGGGCATCATCGCGCTGTTCGGCTACGACGGGTTCCTGTACTCCATCGGCTTCCTGGTGGCGTGGCTGGTGGCGCTGCTGCTGGTGGCCGAGCTGATGCGGAACTCCGGCAAGTTCACCATGGCCGACGTGCTCGCCTTCCGGATGAGCCCGCGCCCGGTCCGCACCGCCGCCGGCGTGTCCACCATCGTGGTCAGCATCTTCTACCTGCTGGCCCAGATGGTCGGCGCCGGCGCCCTGGTCGGCCTGCTGCTCGGCGTCACCTCCGAGGCGGGCAAGGTCTGGACGATCGTCGCCGTCGGCGCTCTGATGATCGTGTACGTGGTCTTCGGCGGCATGAAGGGCACCACCTGGGTGCAGATCGTCAAGGCCGTGCTGCTCATGACCGGCGCCGCCCTGGTGACCATCCTGGTGCTCGCCGAGTTCGGCTTCAACCTGTCGGGCCTGCTCGGTCAGGCGGCCGCGACCAGCGGCCCGGGGGCCAACCCCGACAGCTTCCTCAGCCCCGGCCTGAGGTACGGCACCGAGGAGCAGGGCCTGGCCGGCAAGATCGACCTGATCAGCCTCGGCCTCGCGCTCGTGCTCGGCACCGCCGGCCTGCCGCACATCCTCATCCGCTTCTACACGGTCCCGACCGCCAAGGACGCCCGCAAGTCCGTCATGTGGGGCATCGGCATCATCGGCACCTTCTACCTGCTGACGCTCGTGCTCGGCTTCGGCGCCGCCGCCATCGTCGGCCGGGAGGAGATCGTCGCCCAGGATCCGGGAGGCAACACAGCGGCGCCGCTGCTCGCGCTGCGGATCGGCGAGGAGATCTTCGGCTCGGTGGGCGGCACGATCCTGCTGGCCTTCATCGGCGCGGTCGCCTTCGCCACGATCCTCGCGGTGGTGGCGGGCCTCACGCTCGCCTCCTCCTCCAGCTTCGCCCACGACCTGTACGCGCACGTCTTCCGGCGCGGCCAGGCCAGCGAGCGGCAGGAGGTCGTGGTGGCGCGGATCTCCGCCCTGGTCATCGGCGCCGTGGCGATCGGCCTGAGCATCCTCGCGCAGAACCAGAACGTCGCCTTCCTGGTGGCCCTGGCCTTCGCGGTGGCGGCCTCGGGCAACCTGCCGGCGATCCTCTACAGCCTGTTCTGGAAGAGGTTCAACACGGCGGGCGCGGTCAGCGCCATCTACGGCGGTCTCCTCTCCGCCCTGCTGCTGGTCGTCTTCTCGCCGGTCGTCTCCGGCGGAGAGAGGGCCCTGCTCCCCGACGCCGACTTCGCCTGGTTCCCGCTCAGCAACCCGGGCATCATCTCGATCCCGTTCGGCTTCCTGTGCGGCTACCTCGGCACGATCATGAGCAAGGAGTACAACGCCGCCAAGTACGCCGAGATCGAGGTGCGATCCCTCACCGGCGTCGGCGCGGAGAAGGCCGTCAAGCACTAGAACCGCCGAGCGGGCCCGGCCGGGTGGCCGGGCCCGCTCGCACGGGGGCAGCCGCGGGTCAGCCCACCGGCTCCGCGCGCAGCCGCGCCGAGTGCTTCACCAGCGTGATCAGCACCTCGCGGCTGGAGTCGCGCTTGCGCGCGTCGCACATCACGATCGGGATCGACGGGTTGAGCTGCAGCGCCAGCCGCACCTCGGGCAGGTCGTACGAGGGAGCCCCCTCGAAACAGTTGACCGCGACCACGAACGGCGTGCCGCGCCGCTCGAAGTAGTCGACCGAGGGGAAGCAGTCGGCCAGCCGCCGGGTGTCGGCCAGGATGACCGCGCCCAGCGCCCCCTCCGCCAGTTCGTCCCAGACGAACCAGAACCGCTCCTGCCCGGGCGTGCCGAACAGGTAGAGCACGTACTCGTCGTTCAGCGTGATGCGGCCGAAGTCCATCGCCACGGTCGTGGTCCGCTTGGCCTCGACGCTGGACAGGTCGTCCACGCCCACGCTGCGGTCGGTGAGGATCTCCTCGGTGCGCAGCGGCCGGGTCTCGGACACCGCGCCCACCATGGTCGTCTTGCCCGCGCCGAAGCCGCCGGCCACGAGAATCTTGATGGCCCGCGGGAGGCGCGGCCGCTCAGAGCGATCGAAGACCATCGAGCACCGCCCTGTACATCTTCACGTCATGCATGTCCACCTCGGATTGCGGTTCCTGGGCCGAGACGAGCTCCCTGTCGAACAGGTCGCCGAGCAGCACGCGGATGGTGCCCGCGGGCAGGTTCAGATGGGCGGCGATCTCCGCCACGGATTTGGGCTCGCGGCAGAGCCGCAGGATCGACAGGTGCTCCGGGTCCAGCCCGGCGTCCGGGCCGGGCGGCGGGCCGATCGCGAGCGCCATGGAGATGAGGTCGAACCTGCCCCGCGTGGGGGCCGTCCGGCCGCGCGTCACCACGTACGGGCGGATGATCTCCGGGTCGATCCAGTGCTCGTCCGTGGGGCCGTCGGTGGCGCTCACCGTTCCCTCCCCGCCTCGACCTGCGCGGCCTCGACCCGCGCCCCCGAGGTGAGGTACTGGCCGACGCGGGCGACCATCATCGCCATCTCGTAGGCGACGAGGCCGATGTCGGCCTGCTGCCCGCACAGCACGGCCAGGCAGGCGCGCTCGCCGGCCGTGGTGACGATGAGGAACTGGGACTTCCACTCCACCACCGTCTGCTTGACCGGGCCGCCCTTCACGTGCTCGGAGACTCCCTTGGCCAGGCTCTGCAGCCCGGAGGCCACGGCCGACAGGTGCTCGCCGTCGGTGCGTACCAGCCCGGCCGAGGAGGCCATCAGCAGGCCGTCGGAGGACAGCACGATCGCGTGCTCGACGTCGTTGATCCGCCCGACCAGGTCGTCGAGCAGCCAGTTGAGGTCGGTGCCGGGGCTCATGAGTCACCTCCCGGCTGCTCGCCCATCAGCTTGGCGGCCTCGGTCCGGCCGAGACGGGTGCCCGACTGCAGGGATCCCATCATCGCCCGGATCTCCTCCGGCGAACGCTCATCGTCCTCCTCGGTGTCGTCCAGCGTGCTCGGCCCCTCCTCGCGCAGGGCGGGGGCCAGGTTGGCCTGCGGCACGCGCAGCGGCAGGCCTCCGGGGGTGAACTCGGGCTGCTTCGGCTCCACGGTCTCCTCGGACTCGCCGGTCCGCGCGGGCACGGCACGCGGGGCCGGCTGCTGGTTCGGGGCCTGACGAGGCTGGTCGCGTACGGGCTGGGGCAGGGGCTGCGGCCGCGCCGGATCGGCCGCGACCTTGAGCTGGCGGACGTTGTGCGTCGCGGGCGCGCGCTCCGCCACCGCCACGGCCCTGCGCGGCAGGGCCGGCGACGCCTCGCCCTCGTGCGGATGCGGGTCGGTGTCGACCTCGACGAGGTCCTGCGGCAGCAGCACCACGACCGTCGTCCCCCCGTACGGGGAAGCCTTCAGCCTGACCTGGATGTCGTGCCTCCTGGCCAGCTGGCTCACCACGTACAGGCCCAGCCGTGCGGTGCCCGTGATCCGGAACTCCGGCGGGTCGGCGATGCGCTCGTTCGCCGAGGCCAGGTCCTCCGGCTTCATGCCGAGGCCCCGGTCCTCGATCTCGATCACGTACCCGTTGGCCACGAGCTGCCCGCTGACCTGCACCGCCGTGTACGGCGGGGAGAACGAGACCGCGTTCTCGATCAGCTCGGCGAGCAGGTGGATGACGTCGCCGACGGCGCGGCCGACGAGCACCACGTCGCCCAGCGGCAGGATCGTCACCCGGGTGTAGTCCTCCACCTCGGCCAGCGCGCCGCGCACCACGTTCAGCATCGGCACCGAGCGCCGCCAGGTGCGGGCGGGGGACGAGCCGGACAGGACGATGAGGTTCTCCGCGTTGCGGCGCATCCGGATGGCCAGGTGGTCCAGCCGGAACAGCTCCTTCAGCTCCTCCGGGTCGGTCTCGCGCCGCTCCATCACGTCCAGCACGGTGAGCTGGCGGTGGACCAGGCCCTGCGTCCTGCGGGCCAGGCTGAGCAGGATGTCGCGGATGCTGCGGCGCAGCTCGGCCTGCTCGGCGGCGACGCTGATCGCCGTGTGCTGCACGGCGTTGAACGCCTGGCCCACCTGGCCGATCTCGTTGTCGCCGAAGTCGAGGTCGGGCACCTCCTTCGAGACGTCCACCACCTCGCCGTGGCCGATGCGCTCGACCACGCGCGGCAGCCGCTCGTCCGACAGCTCGTGCGCGGCGTCGCGCAGCTTCCTGAGCTGGGCGAGCAACTGCCTGGTCGTGGTGATCGACAGCACGATCGAGGCGATGACCGCCACCAGGCCGAGGCCGCCGGCCAGGAGGAGCCGGACGACGACGCCGACGGCGATGGGCACGATGCGCTCCGCCAGCCGGTCACCGGCCGCGAGCGTCACCCGCTGCATGTCGGCCAGCGTCGACTCGGTCGCCTTGCGCCACTCCTCGGCGTCCACCGGCAGCGGCCCGACGCGGGGGTCGTGCTGGATGAGCCGCTGCTCCATCGCCTGCACGCGGGTGGCGGGGTCGCTCTTCATCCACCGGTCGAAGGCCGTCCAGTCCTCGTCCGGGAGCTGGGACATGGCCGTGGACAGCGTGTGGCGGAAGACGCCCGCGGTGGTGATGAACTCGGCGTGCTCGTCCGGGGTGAACCCGCCCCTGGCGAAGACGCCCGCCATGAGCGCGTCCCCGCGCGCCAGCCACTCGCGGGAGAGGTGGATCTGCGAAAGGGTCCGTCCGTCCTTGGCGATCTCCTTGTCGTCGAACGCCGCCACCGAGTCGTACATCTGGTAGAGGGAGTCGATCACGTTGTTGTACGGGGCGGCGGCGGCCTGCGCGCCGCCGGCCCGGCCGGAGTCGATCGACTTCCTGCCCTGGTCAAGCTTGGCCAGCTCGGCCCGCACGTCCGCGATGCGCTCCATCAGGGAGTCCTCGGCGGCCAGTGACACGGCGGTGCTGTCGATGGAGGCGGCGAACTCGGCGCGCGCGGCGTCCGTGCGCGCGCGCTGGTCGCGCAGCGCCTTGTCGGCGCCCCTGGACCCCGCGCCGATGCGGGCGATCGTCTGGCGGCGCTCGCGCTGCAGCTCGACGAGCAGCGGCTCGCTCGGCTCGACCACCTGCGAGTCGACGGTGGCGGCCCCGAGCAGGTTGACGCCCTCCCGCAGCGTGACCCAGGCGGCGAACGCCCACAGCAGGATGAGCGACACGATCAGCGCCGTGACCTTCGAACGGACGCTGGCGTTACGGAAGCGCATCGGGCCCACCCGTCGGAAAAGCGCGGTAAGCATACCTTGTCAAGGCGGCGAAATGGGCAAACCAGGAATCTGACACTCGGGTCACCCTAGCAATGTACTATTGCTGCCTCAACACAAAACGGCGCGAATGAGACGCTATGTCCCGTTTTTCGGGTTAAATTCGTATTGCATGCGGGTCTCCGCGACGTGTAAGGCCGCCAGGACCGCGGCTCGCACGATCGCTGTCGGCGAGTAAAGGTCCTTGTCATGCCACAATGGTGTGAAATGCGGTAAATCGACCACCTGGAGAAGATAGTCGTATCCACGCCCTGCTGCCCGCTTGCACCGCTCGTCCGGCTCCGGTCCTGACAGCAGCAAGGTCTGCACGGCGTAGGCGGTCTCCTCCGGCACGCCCGCCCACCGCCCCCACGACCCGTCGTCCCGCTGGCTGGCCAGCACCCATTCCCGCGCCCGCAGCACCGCGCCGGCGTGCTCCGGCCCGCCGAACTCGCCCAGCGCCAGCGCGCAGCCCAGCGTCGCGTAGTAAGGGGAGGCGTGCCACCGGTCGTCCCAGCTCCCGTCGGGCCGCTGGAGCCCGGCCAGCCAGCCGGCCACCCGCGCCATCACCGGCCCGTACCGCTCGGCCGCGGCGGGCCTGGCCCGCACGTACTGGCCGAACGCGTCCAGCACGTGGGCGTTGACGCTGGGCGAGAAGCCGTCCTCGCCCTGCCAGGTGCAGAAGTGCGTGCCCGTGTCGAACAGCAGCAGCGACTCGGGATCGGACGGCACGCCGAGCAGGGCCAGCGCGTAGAGGGCGACGCTGGTGGTGTCGGCGTCGGCGGGCAGGCCGGCGCCCGCCGGCGTGCCCTGCGGGCCGATCGCCGCCCGCAGGTCGGCGATCATCTCCGGCGGGGCCTCCACCGGCACGCCCGCCCTGGCCAGCCAGCTCAGCACCCATCCGCGCTCGAACACGGTGATCGGCAGCCCGACCGGGACCGGCCCGCCGAACCGCTTGGCCACCGCCTCCAGGTGGTGCCTGGCGGAGTCGGACGAGTCGGCCGGCGCGGAACCGCCCAGCCACGCGGCCGTCGCCGCCGGCGAGGCGCCGACCGTGCCGATCGACGTGGGCAGCACGCCGTCCGCCCGCTGCGGCACCGCCGCCTCCAGCACGTGCAGCACCTTCTGCGGCGGCTGGGCGCCGGACTCCAGCAGGCGCTTGACCAGTTCGAGCCGGGATCCGTCCATCCCGGGCGGATGCGGCAGCGGCTCGCCGTACCCGTGCCCGTCGATGAGCGCCACCAGCGACGGCACGATCAGGTCGATGGCCGGTGTGTCCGGCAGCTCGGGCGGCTGCGCGAGCATGCGCCGCAGCGCCTCCAGCCCCGCCTTCGCGGCCGGCAGGAGCACCTCGCGGTCGCCGTCGCGCGCCGCGCTCATCAGCGCCTCCGTGGCGCTCAGCGTCGGTACGAGCCGGTATCCGCCGGGCGGGCCCCACGAGCCGTCCGCACCCTGCTCGGCCAGCAGGAACGCGATCCGCTCCGCATGACCGCCGAGCCAGGGGGCCAGCGTGACCAGCCGCCCCGTCTCGTACACCGAAGGGGAGACCTGGCCCCACGGCGTCACCATGAGGCCCGCGACCAGCTCGGCGGCACGCCGGGTGATGTCGGTGCTCACGCCGCCCCCGAAGCCCAGAAGTCGGACAGCCCGTAGAAGCCGGCGCTGTAGTGGATCTGCCACCAGAGGTGGTCCGCGGCCCGCGGGCGGCTGTCGCGCAGCGGCCCGATCAGCTCGGCGGCCTCTCGCGCCAGCTCCGCCATCCGCGTGCTCACCTCGTCCGCCGTCATGCCGAGGGTGAGCGCGTTGACGTCACCGGACGCCGACTCCCTGCGGTGCGTGGCCAGGTCGTTGAGCAGCCGCAGGTAGCGCTGCACGGTCTCGCCCGCCGCCCGCAGCCCCGCCAGGTCCTCCGGGGTCGTGACCTCGCCGGTGTAGATCCAGTGCGAGACCGCGATGAACAGGGCGCCGCTGCTGTCGGCGTTCGACAGGTACTCCTCGGGGGAGGGCCTGCCGCCGCCCCTGCTCCACTCCCACTCGCGGGCCATCGCGGCGACCATGAGCTCCAGCCGCTCGCGCCAGGCCGGCTCCAGCGCGGCGAAGGCGGCCACGGTGCCCAGCTCGGCCCGCAGGTCCCCCACGAAGCGGGCGACGGGCGAAGCGGCCGGGAACCCGTCCGCGGCGGCCAGGCAGGTCCTGGTCAGCGCCGCCACGTCGTCCCGTGCGGCCGCCTCCTCGTCGAACAGCCGGTCCACGGCGAACACCAGCAGCGACGTCCGGTTGACGACGCGCAGCGAGGCCGGGCTCGCCCACGGCGAGCCGAACGCGCCGGCCATCGCCAGCGAGCCGAAGAGACCGGAGTCGAAGGACTCGCGGGGGAACAGGCCCTCGTAGCGCGCCGCGTGCCGTTCGAGGTCGCGCCCGCCCGCCACCGCGAGCGCGCACGTCCGCCCGGTGGCGAACAGCGCGCCGGGATCGTTCATGACCGGCCCGCCGGCACGAGGGTCATCGTCAGCCCGGGCGGGGGCCGCAGCGAGGAGGCCAGCCGCGGGGTCACCGGGCGGTCGACGTGCACCACCGGCCGGTACTTGCGCAGGATCCCGGCGATCAGCAGCGGCGCCTCCATCTGGAACAGGTGCTGTCCCAGGCACACGTGCGGCCCCGCGCCGAACGGCCAGTAGGCGTACCGGTGCCGCCCGGCCTCCCATCCCGGCGCGAACCGCTCCGGGTCGAACACCGTCGGCGACTCCCAGAAGTCCGGCATCCGGTGCGTCAGGTACGGGCTGAGCAGCATGGTGGACCCGGCCTCGACCTCGACCCCGCCGACCACGTCCGCCTCCACGGCCTTGCGCGGCAGGATCCAGCCCGGCGGGTAGAGCCGCAGCAGCTCGTTGACGAACATCCTCAGGTACGGCATGTGCGGCAGGTGACCGGTGCTGACCGGGTCGCCGCCCACCACCCGGTCGATCTCCTCGTACACCTTCGCGGCGATCCCCGGGTAGGCGTCGAGGACCGGCCAGACCCAGGTTAGCGCCGTGGCCGAGGTCTCGGTGGAGGCTCCGTGCATGGCCACCAGGTCGTCCCTGATCCGCCGGTCGCCCTCCTCGCCGGGGACGTCCTCGCGGGCGCTGACCAGGCGCGCGACGACGTCGGTGCTGTCCTGGTCCAGGCCCTCCCGCGCCCGTGCCCTGGCCTCGCGGATGCGGGGGTACACCACCGCGTCGATGTCCTTGATCGCGCGCCGGAACGCCCGGTCGCCGGGCATCGGCATGCCTTCGGGCACGAACGGCATCACCAGGCGCACGGCCTTGGCGGTGACGGCGACGTCGTAGGCCGGCACCAGCCGGGCGATGTCCGCCGCGGAGATCTTCGAGCCGAAGAACAGCCGGACGATCGTCGGGTGCACGATCGCCGAGACGCCGCGGGAGATGTCCATCGGCCGCCCCGGGACGATCGTCTCCTCGATCAGCTCGTTGATGATCACGGCCATCTGCTCGGCCAGCGAGTTGACGTACCTGGCCGTGAAGAGCGGCTGCAGGATCCGGCGGCTCTCCGCCCAGGTCTCGCCGTCCGACAGGATGCCCTCGCCGAGCAGCGGCGCCAGCGGGTCCCAGAACATGCCCTCACGGACGAAGTTGGTCTGGTTCTGGGTCAGCACGTGCTGGACGTGGTCGGGATGGGTCACCAGGTAGGGGCGGAACGGGCCCATGTGGAGCCGGACGAGCTCGCCTCCGGCCTGCACCGATGCCTCTTCGAGGGCGTTGACCGGGATCCGGTGGTGCTTGGTGAGTCTGGTGAGAAAGGGAACGGTTCTGGTCGGTGCGGCGCCGGTCGCCACAGTCGTGCCTCCAAGCCCACAGCACCCCGTCCCCACCGGGACGGACATTTGCCCACAAAAGCCAAATCTAGGATGGAGTATCACATGATCTTGGCGGTACATTCAAGATCGAGGCAGAAGGAGCACCAGTGGATCTCGGGGATCCTGGCACGCCGGGGAGCGACGCGGCGATAGCGCGTTGCCGGAGTCTCTTCGAGCCCGCCCTGCGTGAGGCGGTGTCCTCGCTGCATCCCTGGAGCGCCAGGATGGCCGCGTTCACACTCGGCTGGTCCGACGCCGACGGCAGGCCGTACGAGGGCAACAGCGGCAAGGGCGTGCGCCCGGCCATCGCCCTGCTCTGCGCCGAAGCCGCCGGCGCGCCCGCCGAGTCGGCGGTGCCCGCGGCGGTCGCGGTCGAGCTGGTGCACGCGTTCTCGCTGGTGCACGACGACATCATCGATCTCGACGAGCGGCGCAGGCACCGCCCGGCCCTGTGGAAGGCGTACGGCACCGGCCCCGCCCTGCTGGCCGGCGACGCCCTCCTGGCGCTCGCCGTCGCCCAGCTCGCCGGTTCCGGCGAGGCCATGAACTACCTGTCGCGGGCCCTCGTCGAGCTGGTCCAGGGCCAGACCGCCGACATGGCCTTCGAGGACCGCCCGTGGCGCGGCCCCGGCGCGGTGACCGCAGACGAGTACACCGAGATGACCCTCGGCAAGACCGGCGGCCTGCTCGGCGCCGCCGCGGCCACCGGCGTCATCCTGGGCGGCCGGGCGGACCTGGCCCCGCGCCTGTGGGAGATGGGCCGCGAGCTCGGCGTCGCCTTCCAGCTCGTGGACGACATCCTCGGCATCTGGGGCGACCCCGGCGTCACCGGCAAACCCGCCGACAGCGACCTGCGCCGCGGCAAGAAGACCTACCCGGTGCTCGCGGCCCTCGCCACCGACGGCGCCGCCGCCCACGACCTCGCCGCCCTCCTCCACGCGGGCGCCGCCGACGAGCACTCGGTACGGCGCGCCGCCGGCCTCGTCGAGGAGGCCGGCGGCCGCGCCGAGGCCGAGGCCCTGGCGGACCGCTACCTGTCGTCAGCCCTGGCCACCGTGGACGACTGCCTCCCCGGCGCCGCCGACCTCCGCGCCCTGTGCGTCTCCCTCGCCGACCGCATCCACTGACCCGGCCGACCCCCGCCCTCGACAGGACCTCATCGGCCGGGCGCGTGCGGTCAGGGGCGGGAGGCCTCGTCGAGGCGCCGCAGCTCCTCCGGGGTCAGCTCCAGCGTGGCCGCGGCCATCAGCGGCGCCAGCTGCTCCACGCTGCGCGCGCTGGTGATCGGCGCGGCCACCGTGGGCTGCGCGGCCAGCCACGCCAGCGCCACCGTCGCGGGCTCCGCCCGGCGCTCGGCCGCCACCTTGCCCAGCGCCTCCAGCGTCCGCCGCCCGTGCTCCGTCCGCAGGTAAACGGCCGCCCTCGAAGCCCGCGGGCTGTCGACCGTCGCCCCGCCCGCGTACTTCCCGGTCAGGAACCCGCTGGCCAGCCCCCAGTAGGGCGTGCTGGACAGCCCTTCCCTGGCCACCACGTCGCGCAGCTCTCCCTCGTACGCGCGCTCGACCAGGTTGTACGGCTGCTGCAGCGCCACGTACCGGGGCAGCCCGTTCTCGTCGGCCACCTTCAGCGCCTCGGCCAGCCGCTCGGGCCCGTAGTTGGACGCCCCGACGTGGCGGACCTTCCCCTCGCGGATCAGCTCGCCGAACGTCTCCAGCGTCTCCCCGAGCGGGGTGTCACGATCGTCGACGTGCGCCCAGTAGAGATCGATGCGGTCGGTGCGCAACCGGCGCAGCGACGCCTCCACCGCCGTCCTGATCGTCCGCGGCGCCAGCCCCTTGAGCCCCTCCAGCATGCCGACCTTGGTGGCCAGCACGAGGCGGTCCCGGTTGCCCCGGCGCTCCATCCACTCGCCGATCAGCATCTCGGAGGTGGACTCGCCCGTCGCCCAGTACGGGTAGCTGTCGGCGGTGTCGATGAAGTTGCCGCCGGCCTCGACGTAGGCGTCGAGCACCGCCCAGGACGTCTCCTTGTCGGCGGTCCAGCCGAACACGTTGGTGCCGAGCGCGATGGGGTGGACGGACAGATCTGTGGTGCCTATCGATCTCATCACCCCATTATCCGCACCGGTCACCACGCGCCTCGCGCGGCACGGCGGCATCAGTGGCGCGACAGGTCGAGGCCTCGCGGCAGCATGAGCCACACTCCCAGCCCGGCCAGCAGCATGAGCACCCCGCCCGCCCCGGAGGTGAGCGTCAGCGCCTCGGTGAACGCGCTCCTGGCCTGCTCGGCGAGCCGCATCCCCGCCTGCCCGAGCTCGGCCGCCACGGTCAGCGCACCCCCGAGAGACTCCCTCGCGACCTCCTCCGACGGCCCCCGGTAGTCCAGCCCCGTGCGGTAGACCGCCGCCGCCACGCTCCCGAGTATCGCCACGCCGAGCGCGCCCCCGATCTCGTAGCTGGTCTCCTCGATGGCGGCGGCGCTCCCGGCCTTCGCCACGGGCGCCCCCGACATGATCGCCGCCGAGGCGACGGCCAGCGATCCCTGCCCGGCCCCGATCAGCGCCAGCGCGCCCGCCACCGTCCCGTACCCGAGCCCGTCGGACGCGACGGCTCCCGCCGCGAAGGACCCGGAGGCGTCCCCCAGGAGCGCCGGCGCGACGAAGAGCACCAGGAACCCCAGCCCGGACACCGCCAGCCCGCCCGCCAGCACGGCGCGGGCGCCCACGCGCGCCGCCAGCCGGGGCGCCAGCGGCGAGGCCACCGCGGCCGCCACCGCCGCGGGGAGCAGCCGGGCCCCCGTCTCCAGCGGGCCGTAGCCGCGCACGAGCTGCATCCACTGCGCCAGCAACAGCAGCGTGGCCGCGATCGCGATCGACGTGGCCAGCGCCGTCACCACGCCCGCCGTGAACGGCCGGCTGCGGAACAGCCGCAGCTCCAGCAGCGGATCCGGCCGGCGCAGGCACCGGACGGTGAACCAGCCCAGGGCCACCACCGCCACCGCCCCCGCGGCCGTCCCGGTGAGGTCGCCCAGGCCGTACTCGCCCACGCGCTTGATCCCGTACACCAGCGATCCCATGCCGACGATGGACAGCACGGTCGCCGTCGCGTCCCACGCGCCCGGCCGGGGAGCGCGCGACTCGGGCAGCAGGAACAGCCCCGCCACGATGGCCACGACCATGATCGGCACGTTCACCAGGAACGCCGACTGCCAGCTGAAGACCTCCAGCAGCGCGCCTCCCAGGATCGGCCCGAGCGCCGCGCCGACGGCCGCCATCGCCGCCCACACGCCCAGCGCGGTGGCCCGCTCGCGCGGATCGGTGAACAGGGTGCGGATCATCGACAGCGTGGACGGCATGATCATCGCCCCGCCCGCGCCGAGCACCGCACGCACCGCGATCAGCTCGGCGGACCCGCCGGCCAGCAGCACCGCCGCCGACGCCGCGCCGAACACCGCGAACCCGGCCAGCAGCATCCGCTTGCGTCCCCACCGGTCGCCCAGCGCCCCGGCCGTCACCAGCAGCCCCGCCAGGACGAGCGCGTACACGTCCACGATCCACAGCAGCTCGGCGGAGCCGGGCAGCAGCGCCTCCGAGATGGCGGGCAGCGCGACGTTCAGGATGGTCATGTCCATGACCACGATGAGCACGCTGGCGGACAGCACCGCCAGCCCGGCCCACCGCCGCCGCGTCGACGGCTCCGGCCCGGCCACGGTCATGCCCGCCCCCCGTCGCCGGCCGCGCCCTGGAAGAACGTGGTGGTGAGCAGGTGGCGGACGTCGCGGCGGGCCACCTCGCCCCGGCGCAGGCTCTCCCGGACCGCCACCAGCAGGCCGAAGACCGCGTTGCTGATCCAGCGGGGCGGCAGGTCGGCGCGGAGCATGCCGGCCCGCTGGGCGGCGGCGAACAGCGCCACCTCCCGCTCCTCCAGCTCGTCCGACCGCCGCAGCAGGTCGGGGTGGACCGCCATGGCGTGGTCGGTCAGCCCGAACCCGTAGGCGTCCGCCACCTCGATCAGCCGCCCCAGCAACGCGTCGAGCACGCGCCGGATCACCTCCGGGTCGGTCGAGGCCGCCCCCACGGCCACCCCGGCGGCTTCCTGGGCCTGCTCCCACTCCGCCAGCGCCCGGTGTCCCAGCGCCACCATCAGCTCGTCACGGCTGCTGAAGTGGCGGTGCAGCGTGGCCCGGCTGATGCCGACGGCTTCGGCCAGCTCCGCCATGGAGGCCGTCGGGTCCTCGTTCAGATGACGGATCGCCGCCGTGAGTATCTGCTCGCGGCCCACACTCATGAGACACCTTCATATCGTCTGAGACAATTATGTCTCAGACGATACAACAAAGACGCTCAGTGCGGGAAGGCGTCGCGTCCTCCGTGGTACTCGTCCGGCCTGTCCACGAGCTCGTCCAGCGCCCGCCGCAGGTGGTCGAGCAGGCTCCACACGTCGTCCATCCGCTCGGGACAGGCCACCACGCCGAAGTCGAGCATCCCGTCATAGGAGAAGCAGGTGATGTTGACCCCGCCGGTCGCGTCGCTCAGCACCGACATCGGGTAGTAGGACAGCACCCGGCTCCCGCACAGGTAGAGCGGGAACTGCGGCCCCGGCACGTTGCTGATGATCAGATTGACCGGAGGGCGGGCCGCCGAGACGAACCGGAAGATCGCCGGCGTGACCAGGCCCGTGACCGGCGAGGGCAGCACGGCGCACAGCTCGCTCAGCCAGCTCGTCGGCGCCAGCGCGAAGCGCCGCTTGGCCGCGCTCATCGTCTGGCCGACGACCCGCAGCCGCTCCTCGGGGTCGGCCGTGGTGGTCGGCAGCGGGGCGATCATGGCGGAGATCTGGTTGCCGACGCGCTCCTGCGCGCCGGCCGAGCGCACCGCCACGGGGACGGCGGCGATCAGCGGCTCGTCCGGCAGCGCGTCACGCTCCAGCAGCCAGGCCCGCAGCGCGGTCGTGCACAGCGCCATCACCACGTCGTTGCCGCTCATGCCGTTGGCCCTGGCGACGTTCTTGACGTCCTTCCAGGACACCGACCCGAACGCGAGGTGGCGGCGCGGGCTGATCGGCCCGTTGAACGGGGTCCGCGGCGCGGTCAGGCTGGGCAGGGGCGGACGCTCGCGCGGGTCGCCCGCCACCTTCCGGGCGGCCCTGGCGATCAGCCTCGATCCGGGCACGGTCGCGGCCAGCGGGATGGCGTCGAGATCGCCGGCCGCCCGCATGACCGACCGCAGCGCCCGCCCGGGATGCGCCACCCCGTTGGCGGCGGCCCCGGCCAGCATCGCGAGCAGCCCGGGCGCCTCCTCGCCCGCCGCGCCCGCCTTCGGCCGCGCGGACGCCATCTCCCGCACCACCCCGTCGCCCTTGTCATCGGACACGGCCGCCGGCCTGGAGGTCTTTCCCGTACGGGTGGCGCAGTGGGGGAGCGGACCGGTCTCGGGAGCGAGGTCGAGGAGGGCGGCGAGCGTCTCGGCGCCGGAGACGCCGTCGATCGCCGCGTGGTGGACCTTCGTGTAGACGCCGGCCTTCCCGCCCGCCAGCCCGTTGATCAGATGCATCTCCCACAGCGGGTGCGTCCGGTCCAGCCGGCGGGCGTGGATCTCGGCCACCGCCTCCGCCAGCTCCCGTTCGCCGCCAGGCGCGGGGAGCGTCATCTCGAACAGGTGGTTGTCGATGTCGAACTCCGGATCGCCGGCCCAGTACGGGTGATCCAGGCCGAGGGGCACCTCCACCAGCCGGAGCTGGAGCGCCGGCGCCAGGTGCAGGCGCTCCAGCAGGAGGTCGGCGAGCGCCTGACGGTTCAGGCGGCCGTCGGCGGCGTCGAGGATCGCCAGTCCGGCCACGTGCGCGGCGGTGGTCGCCGTCTCGACGTTGAGGAACTGCGCGTCGAGCGCGGTCAGCTGGCGCATCTGATCTCCCATTTCCCTAGGGTGTGGTCAGCATCACATGAAGGGATTTCCATAACGTTTCTGCGCGAGTCTTTCAGATGAATTGCCGGGGGCTGTGCACGCCGTGCCCGAATACCCAGCTCAACCGAGATGCGTGACATTTTCCTAACCACGCACCACGTAAATGGGATGTTGCACGACGGCGTCGAAGTGATAGCCGGCCGGATGCCAGGGGGTGACCAGCGGCTGGGTGACGCCCGACGCGTCGGTGGCCCTGGCCATGAGCACGTGCGGGCCCGGATGGTCGGGCACCCACATGACATGCCACGGCAACCAGGCGCCGACCAGGTGATGTCCGCGATGATCGGCGTCGCGCCAGCTCCAGCCGCCGTCGAAGCTGACCTCCACGCGCACGATCCGCCCCCGGCCCGACCACGAACGGCCGCGCAGCACCAGCGGCTCGCCCAGTTGCACCCGGGCGTCCCAGGCGAGCTCGAAAGCGCTTTTCACCGGCTGCCGCGCGACCCCCCGGTAAAAGACCGTGTTCCACGGCGTGAGAACCGTGGTCGTACAGACTTCAATATCGCCGAGCCATTTGATCGACGCGATTCCGGCCCAGCCGGGGACGACCAGCCGGGCCGGAAATCCATGGTCCGGCGGCAGCGGCTCGCCATTCATTTCATAGGCCACGAGCACATCGTCCATGGCTTTCCACACGGGCAGCGGCCGGCGGACGCGCCCGTACCTCTCGAACGGCGCGTCCAGCCCGCAGGCCACCACGTCGACCGCCTCGTCACGCACTCCCGCCTCACGCAGCACCTCGCTCAGCGGCACGCCGCGCCACCTGGCCACCCCGATGGCGCCGAGCCCCCACTGCGCGCCGGGGGCGGCCGTGCCCTGCTGGGTCGCGTAGAAGCGCCGGCCGTTGCCCGCGCACTCGATGGCCGCGTCGAGGGTGCGGGCCGGCATGCGCAGCAGGTCGTCGTAGCCGAACTCGACCTGCCGCCGCACCCCCCGGCCGTGCACCCGCAGCCGCCACGTCGCCGCGTCGAGCCGCGGGGTGAAGGTGTGGTGGCGCACGAAGAAGCGGTCGGTGGGCGTGTGGTAGCCCTGCCCCGCCATGCTCTCCCACCGCATCTCGGCGTTCCCGCTGCCCAGAGCCAGGGCACGCGAAGAGGGACCGCCGTCTTCGCCGACGCTGTCGGCGTCCGCGGCGTGCCGGATGAACAGCTGGTCGGGCAGCGGCTTGACGACCGCGCCCAGAGTCCCCCTCAACGCCTTTCACCTCCTGGCCATGTCACTGTGGGCGTACGAGGGGAAAACCGGCCGCAGTGGATCGCTCCAGCCGGATACGACCGGGACATACCCAAATCACCGGCAGGCGAACGGCCTCTGCGACGGCGGGACGTCCTGTTTGTTGCTTCCTACCGAAGCCCATCATCGGCAACCCCATGGGAACTGCCGACATAGGTGACATCAACGGAGATTTCTTGCGGGCGGGTCAGCGCCCCAGGAACTTCAGCAGCCGATCGAGCGGCCAGGTGTTGATGACGTCGTCGGTCGTCAGCCACGCCCGCTGCGCGATGCCGATGCCGAACCGCTGGTGGGCGAGGTGCGGGATGGCGTGGGAGTCGCTGTCGATCGAGAACTTGACCCCGTGGTGCTTGGCCAGCCGCACCAGGTCGGCCGGCAGGTCTGAGCGGTCGGGGTAGGAGTCGATCTCCATGGCGGTGCCCGTGCGGGCGGCGGCGCGGAAGACGGCGTCCCAGTCGGCGTCGACCATGCCGCGCTTGCCGATCTTGCGGGTGGTCGGGTGGCCGATGATGTCGACGTACGGGTTTTCGCAGGCGGCGATGAACCGGCGGGTCATCTCGTCGCGGCCCATCGTGAAATGGGAGTGGACCGAGGCCACGCACACGTCGAAGCCGCGCAGGATCTCGCCGGGCCAGTCGACCGAGCCGTCGGGCGCGATGTTGAGCTCGGTGCCATGGAGCAGCCGCATGCCGGGGTGGCGCGCCTGCAGCGCGGCCACCCGCTCGCGCTGCTCCAGCGCCTTGTCGAGGGTCATCCGCTGCATCGCCAGGTCGGGGGCGTGGTCGGTGACCGCGTAGTAGGAGTATCCCAGGGCGGCCCCGGCCGCCACCATGTCGTCGAGCGACGCGATGCCGTCGGTCAGGTCGGTGTGGGTGTGCAGGTCGCCGCGCAGGTCGGACAGCTCCACCAGGACGGGCAGCTCGCCGGCCAGCGCCGCCTTCACCTCGCCGCCGTCCTCGCGCATGGGCGGCGGCACGAACCGCATGCCGAGCGCCGCGTAGATCTCCTCCTCCGACTCCGAGGCGATCACCCGCTCGCCCTCGAACAGCCCGTACTCCGAGAGCTTCCAGCCCTTCTTGACCGCGATCTCCCGGACGGCGACGTTGTGCTCCTTGGAACCGGTGAAGTACTGCATCGCCGCGCCCCACGACTCCGCGGGCACCACGCGCAGGTCGACCTGCATGCCGGAGGTGGTGCGGACGGACGTCTTCTTCGCGCCCGCCGCGATCACCTCGGCGACGTAGGGCTGGGCGCGGAACTCCTCCATGATCGACTCTGGCGCGACGGCCAGGATGTCGATGTCGCCGATCGTGTCGCGCATCCGGCGCAGCGACCCGGCGTAAGCGACGCGCTCGGCGGACAGCGAGGCCATCACCTGCTCGGCCAGGGCCATGGCGACCCCGATGTGGACCCGGAGGCCGGACTGCTCCAGCTGCTCGACGCCCTTGAGCAGGTTGGCCAGCGTCTTCGGGCCGAGACCCTTGACCCCGTCGAGCCGGCCACCGCTGATCGCCTCGGCTAGCGCGGCGGGCGAGTCGACGCCGAACTCCTCGTAGAGCATGATCGCGGTCTTCGGGCCCAGCGTCGGCACGCGCGTCAGCCGCCTGACCCCCTCGGGCACCCGGCCGCGCAGGTCGTCGAGCTGGCGGAAGCTGCCACGCCGGAGGAACTCCTCCATCTTCTTGGCGATCGCCTCGCCCACGCCGGGCACGCCGCGCACGTCGACCGCCGCGATGTCGTCGGGGTAGCCGGCGATCGCCTTCGCGGCCTTCTGGTAGCTCCGCACCCGGAAGGCGTCGCCGCCGGTGAGCGCGAACAGCTCCGCGTATTCCTGGAGAGCGGCGGCCGCCTCGTCGTTTGCCCGTGCCATGCGCCCCAGCTTAGGGGGCCGCTCCGACAATTCAGCGGCCGTTGCGGCGCAGCACGCCCAGCGCCCACACGGTGATCGCGCCCCGCCAGTCGAGCGCCCCGGCGGGCGAGATGCGGGCGTACTCGACGCTCCAGCCGCCGTCGTCGCGCTGCTCGCCGGCCAGCCGGTCCAGGTCCGCCTCGACCACGCCGGGCGCGAACAGCTCACGCGCCGGGCGGCCGGGGTACGGGGCGAAGTCGAGCGGCCGCAGCGCCTCGTCCGCCGTGCCGCCCGCCACCGGCACCCGCCCGTCCGCGGGCACCAGCTTCGCCAGCCGCCCCAGCAGCCCGGCGGCCTCCGGGCGCGACTCGTACACGGCGTCCAGGAAACGCACCGCGAACGCCAGCACGTAAGCACCGGGCGGCTCCCGCAGCGCGCCGATCGCCTCCAGGCAGTGGTCGGTGGCCCGGCGCAGCCACGGGTGGGCGGCGACGGCCGGGTCGTGCGCGGCCACGCGGTGCGCCATCGCCGCCGACACGCTGGTGATCTGCAGCGACGAGACCGACGGGTCGGCGCCCGCCCACCAGGGCGCGGTCGCGGCGGGCAGGCCGAGCGGCAGCGCGAACGGCAGCCCGCCGTCGTCGCGCGTCACCGACTCCAGCCACCCGCACAGCTCCGCCGCCCGCGGCGACGTCGCCGGCGCGATCTCCTCCAGCACCTCGAACGCGTGCAGCGCCGCGCCCGGCTGGCTCTCCGGCGAGCGCAGGTCGGGCTCCAGGCCCCACCCGTAGCCGCCGTCGGGATTGCGGTAGGCGTCGAGCGCGGCCAGCACGCCGGCCACGTCGCCGCCGCCCTCCATCAGCTCGAAGCGGCGGCGGTCGAGAACCCTGGCATGCCCCGCCATGAAGGAGGCGGCGGACGAACGGTCGTGACTCATGCGTCCATGCTCCGCCGTCCGCCGCCTCCGCGTCTTGTACCGATCGGACGTGTCAGAAACGGACCTCACGCGGCCGGTACGGCTCCGCCAGGAAGGCCAGCTCCTTGTCCGACAGCGACACCCCCACGGCCGCCACCGCGTCGTCCACGTGGCGGTCCTTGGTAGCGCCCACGATCGGCGCGTCGACCGCAGGCTGGTGCAGCAGCCAGGCCAGCGCGACCTGCGCGGCGGGCAGCCCGCGCTCGCGCGACAGCTCCGCCACCCGGTCGAGCACCTGGCGGTCGGCCTCCGGCGCGTACAGGGCCTCGATGCGCGCGTCGGAGCCCGTCCTCGCCGTCTCGGCGGGCGCGCCCGCGCGGGCCAGCACGCCGCGCGCCAGCGGGCTCCACGGGATCACGCCCACCCCCTGGTCGAGGCAGAGCGGCAGCATCTCGCGCTCCTCCTCGCGGTAGAGCAGGTTGTAGTGGTTCTGCATCGACACGAACCGAGTCCAGCCGTGCAGCTCCGCCACGTGCTGCGCCTTGGCGAACTGCCACGCCCACATGGTCGACGCCCCGATGTAGCGGGCCTTGCCCGCCTTGACCACCTCGTGCAGCGCCTCCATGGTCTCCTCGATCGGCGTCTCGGGGTCCCACCGGTGGATCTGGTAGAGGTCCACGTGGTCGGTGCCGAGCCGGCGCAGCGAGGCGTCGATCGAGGCGTGCACGTGCTTGCGTGACAGGCCCCCGTCGTTGGCGCCCCGGCCCATCGGGAAGAACACCTTGGTCGCCAGCACGTAGTCGTCGCGGCTGCGGAAGATCTTGCGCAGCAGGTTGCCGGTGACGACCTCGCTGACGCCGCGCGAGTAGATGTCGGCGGTGTCGAAGAACGTCACGCCCGCGTCGGCCGCCCGGCGGACGATC
Source organism: Nonomuraea sp. NPDC049486 (assembly GCF_040676925.1). NCBI lineage: Bacteria > Bacillati > Actinomycetota > Actinomycetes > Streptosporangiales > Streptosporangiaceae > Nonomuraea > Nonomuraea sp. NPDC049486. Next base: position 243,613 of record NZ_JBFAPV010000009.1, on the reverse strand, counting down.
GGCTCCGCCGCGTCCTCCGTCAGCGCCCATTCCTGCTTGCCCGGATCGCCATAGCTCATCATGCCCAGGCAAATACGAGAAACTTTCAAGCCGGTGTCACCGAGCCGTGTGTATTCCATGGGGCAACTTTAGGGCAGCCTGCGGCGTTGCGATGCGCCGGGAGGTTCTGTACAACGGAGTGTCCAAAAGCGGAAAGAACCCTTTACAGATCCGCTCGGATCGGGTCGATTGGGATGGGGGCGGGCCTTTTCCCGCCAGGGCGGGATCGGGCCACTCAACGGGGAGACGGGTGAACGTAGCCGACATCGTTCACCGTCTGCGCTCGTCGGCGTACTCACCGCTCGTCATCGGCGGCATCGGGCTGGCGGCCGGCGCGCTGGGGCTCTCCGCGGCGGTGTTCTCCGGCCTGGCGGGCTCCGGCGACGCCGTGGCAGGGTCGCTCACGCTGCTCGCCCTGCTGGCGGTGCACGCCTCGTTCGTGCTGGGCGTGCTGCTGGGCGGCGACGGGCGCTGGTGGATCTTCGGGGCGCAGGTCTGGCTGACGTACCTGCCGTTACCGCTGTTCGGAGCGGCCTGGACGCCCGTGTGCGGGCTGCTGGCCGGCGGGCTGCTGCTGCTGACCGGCCGGATCAGGTCGCCGGTCCTGGTGGCGCTCGCGCTGGCGTGCGGCCCGGTGCTGCTCGCGTTCCCGGACGTGGCCGACCGGGGCTGGGCCGTCGCCGCGCCGGCGGTCGGGTTGCTGGAGTACGTGATCGTCCACCTGGTCCTGCGCGGTGACAGGCTGTCGGACGCCCATGCCGAGGCCATCGGCAAGGCCGTCTCGCTGGAGCGCCGCCGCTTCACCAGGGACCTGCACGACCTGCTCGGGCACCGGCTCACCGCCCTGGTGCTCAAGCTCCAGCTCCTCCAGCGGCTGGTGGAGGAGGACGACGAGAAGGCGGGCGCCGAGCTGGAGGTGACGATCTCCCTGGTACGCGGCCTCGCCGCCGACGTGCGGGCGGTGGCGCACGGCACCCGCGGCCTGTCGCTGGAGGCCGAACTGAGCTCGGCCTCCGCCCTGCTGGAGTCCGTCGGCGTGCGCTGCCAGGTGCAGGTGTCCTGCCGGGAGCTCTCCCCGGGTGAGGCCGAGGCGCTCACCCACGCGCTGCGCGAGGGCGTGACGAACGTGCTGCGTCACACGGAGGCCAAGGAGTGCTCGATCCATCTTATGGAACGTCACAATCTGGTCCGGCTCACCATCCGCAACGACGGGGCGAGCCCGCGGCGCAAGACCGAGAGCGCCGGTCAGGGGCTGTTCAACGTGGCCGAGAGGATGGCCATGCTCGGGGGCTGGCTGGAGGCGACGCCGGCGCCCGAGGGGTCGTTCACCTTCACGGTTTATCTGCCGCACAACCGTTGATTGATGAAAAACACACAATAGAGAATTATTTTAACAGATATGAGTCATGTAATGTGCTACTAGACGTCAAGCGGGCTTCTGGAGCAATCTCATACGAGAACGCACCGGAGGTCGCACCTGATGGACCAGCACGAGCTGTACTGCCTGGCCGATCCCGTCTTCTACGACAACCTTGAGCACACTGACGCCGCGGATGCCGAATTCGCCATTCTCGGCCGGACCCTTCCCGCGAATTGGTTTCACGAGAAGACCGACACATGGTGTTATTTTGCTCCCACTGGCGCCCCGCCCCTGCCCGCCCAAGGCTGGAAGATCCACGTCTCCGCCCGGGTCGAGGACGCCGAGAAGGCGATCGAGACGGTCTGGGACTACTGCGTGCCCCGCGGGATCGCGTTCAAGTTCCTGCGCGGCCTCGCCGTGCTGGTCATGACGAACTCCAAGGCCGCCTCCCGCGCCTCCAGCGGCAAGCTCGTCACCATCTACCCCCGCGACGAGGCCCAGCTGGAGCTCGTCCTGAAGGAGCTGCGCGAGCTGCTGCAGGACGTGCGCGGCCCGTACATCCTGAGTGACCTGCGCTACGGCGAGGGCCCGCTGTACGTCCGCTACGGCGGGTTCGCCGAGCGGCACACCCTGTCCGGCTCCGGCGAGCGGGTGCTCGCCGTCGAGGACGGCGGCGGCCGGCTGGTGCCCGACGTGCGCGGCTCGACGTTCACGGTGCCGCCCTGGACGACGCTGCCCGAGTTCCTCCAGCCCCACCTGGCCGCGCGCAACGCCGTCACCACCTCGGAGCTCCCGTACCGGATCGAGAGCGTGCTCCACTTCTCCAACGGCGGCGGCGTCTACCTGGGCCGCGACTTACGCACCCAGGAACAGGTCGTGCTCAAGGAAGCGCGCCCGTACGCGGGACTGGACGCGGCCGGCCGCGACGCCGTGGCCCGGCTGGAGCACGAGCGGGCCATCCTCGAACGGCTGGACGGGCTGGCGGCCGTCCCCGCGCTCCGCGGCCACTTCGTCCTCGGCGAGCACCACTTCCTCGTGCAGGAGTTCGTCGACGGCGTGGCGCTGCAGCGGCGGCTCGTCCACCGCTTCCCCCTGACCCGCGCCACCTGCACCGAGCGGGACCTCGCCGAGTACACGGACTGGGCGCTGGAGACCCTGGAGCAGGTCGGGCGGGCCGTCGCCGCGCTGCACGAGCGCGGCGTGGTCTTCGGCGACCTGCACCCCGACAACATCCTGCTCACCGAGAGCGGGCGGGTGGTGCTCATCGACTACGAGGTCGCCACCCTGCTCGCCGACGACACCCGCCCCGCGCTCGGGCACCCGGCCTTCGCGGCCCCCGAGGACCGGCGCGGCGCCGGCGTCGACGAGTACGCGCTCGCCTGCCTGCGGCTGGGGCTGTTCGCCCCGCAGTGCACGATCATGCTGCCGCTGCACCGCCCCAAGGTCGTCCAGCTCGGGCGGCTCGTCGCCGAGACGTTCCCGGTCCCGCCCGCGTACCTGGACGAGACCGTCGGGATCATCGCGGGCGACGCCGGTGAGCCGGCGCCGATGCCGCTGCCGGGCTCCGCCCCCTGGCCGGAACTGCGCGACGCGATGTGCCGGGCCATCCTGGCGTCGGCCACGCCGCAGCGGGACGACAGGCTCTTCCCCGGAGACGTCACCCAGTTCCGGCCGGGCGGCGGGCTCAACATGGCCACCGGCGCCGCCGGCGTCCTCTACGCGCTGCACGCCACCGGCGCGGGCCGCTTCCCCGAGCACGAGGAGTGGCTGCGCAAGCGGGCGCCGCACCCCGTCCCCGGCTCCGGTCTCGGACTGTACGACGGGCTGCACGGCATCGCGTACGTGCTCGACCTGCTCGGGCACCGGCAGGACGCGCACGACCTGGTCGAGATCGCCATGCGCGAGAACTGGGAGCGCCTGGAGTCCGCCCTGCACTCGGGACTGTCCGGCATCGGGCTGAACCTGCTGCGCCTGGGCCGCACCGACGAGGCGCTGCGCGCCGCCGGCATCTGCGCCGACCGGCTCGGCGACGTCGGCGACGTGCCCGAGACCAGCGGCGGCGAGCACCCGCGCGCCGGGCTCCTGTACGGCTCGTCCGGGCCCGCCCTGCTCTTCTTGCACGCCTACGAGCACACCGGCGACACGGCGCTGCTCGACCTGGCCGAGCGCGCCCTCCGGCAGGACCTGCGCCGCTGCGCCCACGCCGTGGACGGCTCGCTCCAGGTCAACCAGGGCTGGCGGCTGCTGCCGTACCTCGACGAGGGATCCGTCGGCATCGCCGCCGTCCTGGCCCGCTACCTGGCCCACCGCCACGACGACGAGCTGGCGACCGCCCTGGCCGAGCTCAAGCTGGTGGCCCGGTCCGGGTTCTTCGTCCAGCCCGGCATGTTCACCGGCCGCGCCGGCATCATCGCCGCACTGGCCGGCGACCCCGTGATCGAACCGCACGTCAAGTCCCTGAGCTGGCACGCGCTCCCGTACGGGGAAGGGCTCGCCTTCCCCGGTGACCAGCTCCTGCGGCTGTCCATGGATTTCTCGACCGGAACGGCGGGCGTGCTGTTCGCCATCGGCACGGCCCAGGGCGAACGTCCGTGCCGTCTGCCGTTCCTCGAGGCCGCACCCGAGCGGCCTCTCGGCACCGAGTCCCCGAAGGAGGTGTAATCACATGGTTCTTCTCGACCTGCAGGGTCTGGAGGCTCCGGCGTCGACCGACGTGGCCAGCGGCGGCAGCTCGCTGACTGTCCTCACGTGCCACTCTGGCAAGCCCAGCAACCTGAGCGTCGCCATCTGCCACTGATCCTGTGTGGCCTAGGGTCCCCGTACCGCTGATACCGGCACGGGGGCCCTTCCCAACTCAGCCCCGTAGTACCAAGGTACCCCCAAGGAGGCTCCCGGTGCGGGCCCAAGAGCGGCTGGTGCTGGACGCGGTACGGCGCGGCGGCCCGTGGCCGGCCGTCCTGGCCGGCACCGCGATCGGCGGCGCCGCCGCCGAGCTGGCCCTGCCGTACGCGATCGGCCGCGCCGTCGACGCCCTCCTCGCCACCGGGCCCGACCGGGTCTTCTGGCTCGGGCTGTGCGTGGCCCTGGTCGCCGCCGCGACGCTGTGCGAGAGCCTCGGCGTGTGGGCGCGCGGCGCGAGCGTCGCGCACGCCGCGTCCCGGCTGCGGTTGCGCGTGCTCCGGCACGTGCTCGGCGCCGGACCCCTGATGACCCGCCGGTTCCCCGAAGGGGAGCTGGTCACGCGCGCCGGCCTGAACGCCGAGGAGGTCGGCCGCGCGCCCGAGGCGGTGACCGGCGCGCTGTCGCTCATGGTGCCCACCGTGGGGGCGCTGGTCGCGCTCGTCCTCATCGACCCGCGGCTCGCGCTCGCCCTCGTCGGCGGGGTGGCGGTCATCCTGGTCGTGCTCCGCGCCTTCCTGCGCGCCAGCACCGCCATCGCGGGCGGCTACCAGGAGGCGCAGGGCGAGATCGCGGGCCGGCTGGTCGACGCGCTCGACGGCGCCCGCACCATCGCCGCCGCCGGCACCGCCGCCACCGAGGCGCGCCGCGTCCTCGCGCCGCTGCCCCGGCTGCGCGCGCACGGCATGGACCTGTGGCGGGCCAACGCCTCCTCCGGCGTGCGGGCCGGTCTCGTCGTGCCCCTGGTCGAGGTGGCGGTCCTCGCCGCCGGCGGCCTCCTGCTCGCGGCCGGCGACCTCACCGTCGGCGAGCTGTACGCGGCCGCCCGGTACGCGGTGCTGGGCGCCTCCCTCAGCTCTGCCCTCGGCTACTTCGGCGGCCTCGCCCGGGCACGATCGGCGGCATCCCGCGTCAACGACATCCTCACCACCCCCACCCCCTCCTACGGCACCCGAACCCTCCCCGAGTTCCCCAACGGACCCCCCTCTCCACAGACCGTTAACTCACCCGCCGAGGTTCCGGCGTCGTCGAACGGGACCCCCTCTCCGCAGACCGCCACCTCACCCGCCGAGGTTCCGGCATCCCGGGACGGAACTCCTTCCCCGGAGGTCGCCGTCTCCTTTGCCCCCGCCGAGGTTCCGACCTCCCTGGACGGAGGCTTTTCTTCGCAGGGAGCTGGCTCCTGCGCGCCCGTCGAGGTTCCGGCGTCCTCGGACGGGACCTCCTCTCCGCAGGTCGCCGCCTCTTGCGCGCACGCCGAAGCTCCGGCGTCCCCGGAGGTCGCTGCCTCCGCCGAGGTCCGGGCATCCCCGGAGGGAGAGCTCTCTCCGGAGGGTGGCGTTGTCTCCTCTTCGTCCACGGCAGGGGTGCCTGGCCCGTGCGGGGGGCAGGCGGCCGGTTCGCCTCGTATTGCTCCGGGGCGCGGCAGGCGGGGGACGGTGGAGTTCCGGGACGTCGTCGTCGACGGGCTCGCCGTGCCGCGGCTGGTGATCCCCGGCGGGTCCGTCACCGCCGTCGTCGGTCGTTCGGGGTCCGGGAAGTCGTTGCTCGCCGCGCTCGCCGCCCGGCTGGCCGACCCGGCGCGCGGCACCGTACTGCTCGACGGGGTCCCGCTGCCCGAGCTGACGCGCGCCGGGCTGCGCCGCGCCGTCGGGTACGCCTTCGAACGGCCCGTCCTGGTCGGCGAGACCGTCGGCGAGGCCATCGGCCCCGGGCCCGTACAGGCGGCGGCACGGGCGGCCCGTGCCGACGACTTCGTACGCCGGCTGCCTTCCGGTTACGACACCCCGCTCGACGCCGCGCCCATGTCCGGCGGCGAGCGGCAACGGCTCGGCCTGGCCCGTGCCTTCGCCCGCGGCGAGCGGCTGCTGGTGCTCGACGACGCCACCTCCAGCCTGGACACCGTCACCGAACGCCAGGTCTCCCTTGCACTCACCGCGGACCCCCGCGGCCGCACCCGGATCGTCGTCGCCCACCGCCTCGCCACCGCCGCCCGCGCCGACCAGGTCGTCTGGCTGCACGACGGCGCCCTCCGCGCCGTCGCCCCGCACCACGACCTGTGGCCCGACCCCGACTACCGCGCGGTCTTCCAGGGAGCCACCCCATGACCCTCCACCCCACCCAGCACCCCGGCCGCCCTCCGGTCAGACCGTCCTCCCAAATCACCCCCGTTCGCGCCGCCCACCACCCGGTCACTCCTCGCAAGGGAACGAGGAGGCCCGCGTCCAGGCCGGGCGTCGTCCGCCGGACCTCGGCCGCGCGCGCCACCCCGATCACCGCCGTTCGCGCGGCCCGGCACCCGGTCACTCCGCGGAAGGGAACGCGGGGGCCCAAGTCTCGGCCTCGCGTTGTCCGCCGTATCTCGGTCGCTTGCGCCACGCTGATGGCCGCCGCTCGGCGTCCGGGCACTCCCTGGACGCGGGGAGGTGCCGGGTGACGGGGATGGTGTGGCGGGCGGTGTGGCGGCGGCCGGGGCAGGTCGCCAGGATCGCCGCGTGGTCAGTGCTGGAGGCGCTGCCCGCGTTCCTGATCGGGCATGCCGTGGCGCGGGCCATCGAGGACGGGTTCGCCGCCGGCAGCGTGGGGACGGGGCTCGGCTGGCTGGCGGCGCTGGGAGGCGCGTGGGTGGTGGCGGCGCTGGCCGCGCGCCAGGTGGTGCTCGCGGTGGCGGCCGTCGCGGAGCCGTTCCGCGACGACCTGCTGACCCGCGTGGTGGAGGGCGCCGTACGGGAAGGCCAGGACAGTTCGGCGGTCGCCAGGGCGGGGATGCAGGTCGAGCTGGCCAGGGACGCCTTCGCCGCCGTCGTCACCACCGTGCGCGGGTTCGCGTTCACCGCCGGCGGCGTGCTGCTCGGCATGCTGACCCTGGCCCCGGGGGCACTGGTGCTGGTGCTGCCGCCGTTCGCCGCCGGGCTCGGGCTGTTCCTGATGTCGCTGCCGCTGCTGGCGCGGCGGCAACGGGCCTTCCTGATCGCCGACGAGGAACTGGCCGCGGCCATGGCCGTCACCGCCGGCGGCCTGCGGGACATCGTCGCGTGCGGGGACGAGGACCGGGTGGCCGACCGGCTGGCAGGCCGGGTGGAGGCGCAGGCCGCCGCCGCCCGGGCCCTCGCCCGCGTGACCGCCGTCCGCACCGCCGCGCTCGGGGTCGGCGGGTGGCTGCCGGTCGTGCTGGTGCTGGCCGGGACCCCGTGGCTGGCCTCCGGGGGAGCGGGCGCGGGCGTCATCGTCGGCATGCTCGCGTACCTCACCCAGTCGCTGGTCCCCGCGCTGAACGGCCTGGTCCACGGGCTCGGCGTGAGCGGGGTGCGGCTGGTGGCGACGCTGTCGCGGATCGTCGCGGGGGCGCCGCCGGAGCCGCCCGCCGCCCCGCGCGCGCGGCCCGCGGGCGCGGAGGTGACGCTGCGCGGCGTGACGTTCGCGTACGGGCCGCACTCGGAGCCCGTCGTGGACCGCCTGGACCTGCGGGTGCCGGAAGGCGACCACCTCGCCGTGGTGGGACCGAGCGGGGCGGGAAAGTCCACGCTCGCCGCGCTCATGGCCGGGGTGCTGCGGCCCGGCGCGGGGGAGGTGACCATCGGCGGCGTCCCCGCGCACGCGGCCGACCACTCCGCGCGGGTGCTCATCCCACAGGAGGCGTACGTCTTCCGCGGCACGTTGCGGGAGAACCTCACCTACCTGAGCGACGGCGCGGACCCCGGGCCGGCGGTGGCCGCGCTGGGCGCGGAGTGGCTCGTCGAGCGGATCGGCGGGTACGGCGCGCTGGTCGAGCCGAAGGCGCTGTCCGCCGGGGAACGGCAGCTCGTCGCGCTGGTGCGGGCCTACCTGTCGCCCGCCCGCCTGATCATCCTGGACGAGGCGAGCTGCCACCTCGACCCCGCCGCCGAGGCCCGCGTGGAGGATGCGTTCACGCGGCGCGGCGGCACGCTGGTGGTCGTCGCGCACCGGCTCACCTCGGCCCTGCGCGCCCGCCGCATCCTGCTCATGGACGGCTCACGTACGACCGTGGGCAGCCACGAGGAGCTGATCAGCCGATCGCCGCTCTACGCCGACCTGGCCGGTCACTGGCAACCGGAGACCGTCCCCTGAGAGACCCGGGATGTGCCATGAGATATCCAGAAACCGTGCGCCTGCCGCTCGTGGAAGACCTCCACGGCCACCGCGTCGCCGACCCGTACCGCTGGCTGGAGGACCCCGGCAGCCCCGAGACCAAGGCGTGGCTCGCCGAGCAGGACGAGCTGTGGCGCGGCGCCGCCCCGCCCCTGCGCGAGGCGTTCCACGCGCGGCTGACCGAGCTCGGCGCCGTCGGCATGGTCACGCCGCCCGTGTGGCGCGGCGAGCGCTGCTTCCACCGGAGCCAGTCCGCCGGCCAGGAGCACCCGGTGCTGTACCGCGACGGCGTGCCGGTGCTGGACCCGATGGAGCTCGACCCCGCCGGCCTGACCACCCTCGACGACTGGCACCCGGGCCCGGACGGCAGACTGCTGGCGTACCAGCTCTCCCGCAGCGGCGACGAGCGGGCGGACCTCTACGTGCGCGACCTCGACACGGGCCTGGTGCTCGACGGCCCGATCGGCGGCTGCCGCTACTCCCCGGTCGCGTGGCTGCCCGGCGGCGACGCGTTCTACTACGTGCGCTTCCACGAGGGCGTGTTCCTGCACCGGCTCGGCGTCGCCGAGGACGTGCCGGTGTGCGGCGCAGGCGCCGTGGGGTACGGGATCTCGATCAGCCCCGACGGCCGGTGGCTGCTCGTCTCCGCGGGCGGGTCCGCGTACCAGGACGTGTGGGTCGCCGACCTGGCGCGCGGCGGCCCGGAGGAGCCGTCGCTGCGCGCCGCCCAGCGGGGCGTGCGGGCGCGCACCGCCGCGGGGATCGGCCCGGACGGCCGGCTCTACCTGCTGACGGACAGGGACGCGCCGCGGCGCAGGCTGTGCGTGGCCGACCCGGCCGAGCCGGACCGCTGGCGCGAGCTGGTCCCCGAGGACCCGGACGCCGTGCTCGGCGCCTTCACCGTCCTGGAGGGCGGCAGGCTCCTGGTCTCGGCCGTCCGCCACGCCGTCGCGGAGATCAACGTGTACGACGCGGAGACCGGAGAGCCCGCCGGGCCGGTGCCGTTGCCGGGCAACGGCTCTGTCGGCGCGTTCACGTCCCGGCCGGGCCGCGGGCACGAGGCCTGGTTCAGCTACACCGACGCGGTCACCCCGCCCCAGGTGTGGCGGTACGACGCGCGCGGCGGCACGGCGGAGCTGTGGGCGGCGCCGCCCGGCCAGGCGCCCGCGCCGGACGTGGAGAGCCGGCACGTCGAGTACGAGTCCGCCGACGGCACCCGCATCCGCATGATCGTCATCGCCCGCCCGGACACCGGGGGCGGGCCGCGCCCGGCGATCCTGAACGGCTACGGCGGGTTCGGCGTCCCCCTGCTGCCCGGCTACGCCGCGGACTCGCTGGCCTGGGTGGCGGCCGGCGGCGTGCTCGCCATCGCCAACCTGCGCGGCGGCGGCGAGGAGGGTGAGGCCTGGCACCGCGACGGCATGCTGGAGCGCAAGCAGAACGTGTTCGACGACTTCGTCGCCGCCGCCGAGAAGCTGATCGCCGACGGCTGGACCACCCCGGACCGGCTGGCCGTCTGGGGAGAGTCGAACGGCGGCCTGCTCGTCGGCGCCGCCATCACCCAGCGGCCCGACCTGTTCGCGGCCGCGGTCTGCTCGGCGGGCCTGCTCGACATGGTCCGCTACCACCACTCCGGCCTCGGGCCGTCCTGGGTGGCCGAGTACGGGTGCGCCGACGACCCGGAGCAGCTCCCGTGGCTGCTCGCGTACTCGCCCTACCACCGGGTCAGGGAGGGGGTGGACTACCCGGCGACGCTGTTCACGGTGTCGGCGGCCGACACCCGGGTGGATCCGATGCACGCCCGCAAGATGTGCGCGGCGATGCAGCACGCCACCTCGGGGGACCGGCCGATCCTGCTGCGGCACGAGCCGGACGTCGGCCACGGCGCCCGGGCGGCGAGCCGCTCGATCGCGCTGGCGGCCGACGCGCTGGCGTTCATCGCGCGGCACACCTCAGATCCAGCCGGCCTCGCGGGCGATGCGGATGGCGTCGATGCGGCTGCGGGCGCCCAGCTTGGCGGTGGTCCGGTGCAGGTAGTTGCGGACGGTTCCCTCCCCTAAGAAGAGTGACGCGGCGATCTCCGGCACCGACGCGCCCTCCGCGGCCGCGCCGATCACGTCCAGCTCCCGCCGGGTCAGCGGCGCGTCCGGCGGCCGCATGGCGGCGATCGCCAGCTCCGAGTCGATCACCCGTTCCCCGTCGGCCACCCGCCGGATGGCGTCCGCCAGGTGGCCGGGCGGCGCGTCCTTGGCCATGAAACCCCTCACGTGCACGTCCAGCGCCCGCTTGAGCAGCCCGGGCGTGCCGACCCCGGTGAGGATCAGCACGCCGCACTCCGGCAGCTCGTCGTGCAGCTCGCCCGCCGCGACCAGCCCGTCCTTGCCGGGCAGCGCGATGTCGAGCACGGCCACGTCAGGCCGGTGCTCCAGCGCGGAGGGCAGGATCTTGTCGCCCCTGTCGACCTCGGCGACGATCTCGATGTCCTCCTCGTAGGCGAGCAGGGCGACGAGCGCCCCGCGGACCAGATGCATATCCTCAGCCAGCATGGTGCGGATCATCGCGGATTCCTCGCGGTCTGTGGGGTCCTGGTCACTGCGGGGCTACATACCCAGCCATGTAGGCCGGAAAAGCGCGATTCAGAACGGGCCGCGGGGCATGATCATGGTGACGCCCGCCACCGAGCCGATCGAGGCGAGCGCCTTGCCGGCGTCGGCCAGCCCGATCGTCCGGGTGACGAGCTGGTCGGGGTGGAGCACGCCCGCCCTGATCAGCTCCAGCATGCGCGGGTAGGCGTGCGCGGCCATCCCGTGGCTGCCCAGCAGCCGCAGCTCCTGGGCGATCACCCGGCCCATCGGCACCGGCGTCGCCGCGCCGGGCAGCAGCCCGACCTGCACGTGGCGGCCCCGGCGGCGCAGGCTCTCGACGGACGCGGCGCAGGTCCGCGGGCTGCCCAGCGCGTCGATCGAGACGTGCGCGCCGCCCCTGGTCAGCTCGCGCACCTGGGTGGCGGAGTCGCCCGCGGAGCCGTCGACGAAGTGGGTGGCCCCCGCCAGCTCGGCCAGATGGAGGGCGTCGCCGCTGATGTCGACGGCCACCACCCTGGCCCCCACCGCGGTGGCGATCATGATGGCGGACAGGCCGACGCCGCCGCAGCCGTGCACCGCCACCCACTCGCCCGGCCGCACCCCGGCGACCTGGTCGACCGCACGGAAGGAGGTGGCGAACCGGCAGCCGAGCGAGGCCGCGGTCGCGTACGACATCTCCTCCGGCAGCGCGACCAGGTTGACGTCGGCGTGGTCGATCGACACCAGCTCGGCGAAGGAGCCCCAGTGGGTGAACCCCGGCTGCGTCTGCCGCTCGCACACCTGCTGCTCGCCGGCCTGGCACGCCGCGCAGGACCCGCACGCGCACACGAACGGGACCGTCACCCGCGCCCCCGGCCGCCAGCCGCGCACCTCGGCCCCGACCGCCTCCACGACCCCGGCCAGCTCGTGGCCGGGCACGTGCGGCAGCACCCGGATGTCGGGGTCGTGCCCCTGCCAGCCGTGCCAGTCGCTGCGGCACAGGCCGGTGGCCTCGACGCGGATCACCGCCCCGTGCGGGGCGGGCGCCGGGTCGGGCAGCTCGCGCAGGTCGAGCTCGCCACCGAATTCGTCGTAGGCAACAGCACGCATCTCATGAGCTTAGAGTGAGCCGCCGCAGCTCGCACAGGCCTCGCGTCACGGTCCCGTTCCGCAGGACAGCGCACTGTGACCTGGTGACGGGTGTCAACCCCCCTTCCCAGGACAGATGAGGGGCATGGGACAGGATCTGGATAAAGCACGGTTTACCGAGGACGAATACCTGCGGTTCGGCGAGCGGCTCCACGAGCAGCTCACGGTGCTGCGCGAGCTGCTCGACCGCCCCGGCTTCGGCGAGGGGCCGGTCACGATCGGCGCGGAGCTGGAGCTCTTCCTCGTCGACGAGCAGGGCAGGCCGCTGCCGCGCAACAGCGAGGTGCGCGACCGCCTCGGCGATCCCCGCGTGGTGCTGGAGCTGGGCCGCTACAACATCGAGGTGAACCTCACCCCCATCCCGCTGGCCGGGCGGCCGTTCGAGCGGCTCGGGGCGGAGATCCAGGAGACGATGTGCAAGGTTGACGAGGCCGTCGAGGGAGGCGGGGCGCTGCCCATCGGCATCCTGCCGACGCTCGACGTGGGCGACTTCACCGCCGACGCGATGAGCGAGGAGAACCGCTACGAGGCGTTGCGCAGGGGCCTGCGGCGGCTGCGGCTGGAACCGTTCCTGGTCAAGGTCGAGGACCTGGAACTGCGCGTGGAGAACGTCATCCTGGAGAGCGCCAACACCTCCTGGCAGGTGCACCTGCGGGTGCCGCCGAACCGGTTCGCCCGGCTGTTCAACGCCGCCCAGCTGGCGATCGGCCCGGTGCTGGCGGCCTGCGGCAACTCGCCGGCGTTCCTCGGCCGGACGCTGTGGGAGGAGACCAGGATCGCGCTGTTCGAGGAGGCGGCCGACGACCGCGACGTGGAGCGGCTCTACCGCAAGGACGGGCGGGTGACCTTCGGCTCCGACTGGGTGCGCGAGGGCGCGTACGAGCTCTTCGAACGGTACGTCAACGACTACGACCCCGTCGTGCCCAACCTCGTCGAGGACGGCGACCGTACGGACGTGCCCGAGCTGCGGCTGCACCAGGGCACCATCTGGCAGTGGAACCGGCCCGTCTACGACCCCGCCGACGGCGGCCACCTGCGCATCGAGATGCGCGCCCTGCCCGCCGGCCCGTCGTGCGCCGACATGACCGCCAACACCGCGTTCCTGCTCGGGCTGACGCTGGCGCAGGCCGAGCGCGACCTGACCGGCTACCGGTTCGCGGAGGCGTACCAGAACTTCTACCGCGCGGCCATGCACGGGCTGGACGCCAAGCTGTCGTGGCCGGGCCGCGACGGCGAGTTCGAGGCCGCCGACCTGGTGCTGAGCCTGCTGCCCGAGGCGCGCGCCGCGCTGCTGGCCAACGGCGTGTCGGTGAAGGACGCCGACGACGCGCTCGGCATCATCGAGCAGCGCACCCGGCTGCGCCGCACCGGCGCGGCCTGGCAGCGGGAGAAGCTGGCCGAGTTCGGCGGCGACCGGGCCCGGCTGGTGCGCCGCTACCGGGAACTGGCACTCTCGGGACTGCCGGTACACCTGTGGTCTTAGTGACGCAACCTTCTCGTCACCCCTTCCGTCAGACTCTTGCGTACAGACGGGAAAAGCGAGGGATGCATGGCTGACACGGGGATGAAACCCACCGACGGGACCCCCTTCCGGTTGGTGCGTGACACCGGGACCCTGGCGGAGGGGGCGGCGAAGCTGGCCGGCGAGATCCGCGCCGCCCCGATCGAGGAGGTGCTGGCCCAGGCCAACAGGAAGGCCGTGCGCAAGGGCGCGCCCGAGGCGTTCGGGTCGATGCCCAAGCCGTCGGTGTGGTACGCGTTCGACCAGGGCGACCAGGAGACCGCCGACTGGTACCCGCAGGGGCTGACCTGCGGGGCGGACTCCGGGACGATCCCGGTCTCGGTGTTCGTCGCCACGTGGTACTACCGGCCGGAGGCGGGCGAGCGGGGGATCAGGGTGACGTTCTTAAGCCCTTCCACGCTGAAATACCGGCACGCGCTGCTGGTCGAGGCCGCCCCCGACGGGTCGTACAAGCCCATCGACATCCACGCGGGCGGCGTCGCCTGCTACGGCGACCTGCTCTACGTCGCCGACACCACCAGGGGCCTGCGGGTCTTCGACCTGAACAACGTGCTCGACCTGACCAGCGCGCAGGCCGGCGTGGGCGACGGGGAGCGGGTGGGCCGGCACGGAGGCCGGCTGCACGCCTTCGGTTACCGCTACGTCATCCCGCAGACCGACTTCTGGAGGGTCGCGGTCAAGGGCGCCAGGTTCTCGTTCGTCGGCCTGGACCGCAGCACCACCCCGCACACGCTGATCTCCGGCGAGTACGCCGAGGACCACCGCGAAGGCCGGGTCGTGCGCTGGAACCTGGAGCTGGACGGCGAGCCCGCGGACGCGTTCGTCATGGGGCACGAGAAGATCCAGGGCGCGATCTCCCGCGACGGCCGGTGGTACCTGAGCCAGTCCGCCGGCTCCGGCGCCAACGGCAGGCTGCTCGTGTACGAGAACGGGAAGCTCGCCCCGCGGCCGTTCCCGATCGGCCCGGAGGACCTGACCGCCCGGGGCGGCAAGGTGTGGAGCCTGGCCGAGTTCCGGCGCAAACGGGTGGTGTTCGGCGTCAATCTCTGAGATGCCGGTCCAGCAGCTCGCGGAAGCGGCGGTCGAAGTCGTCGTAGCGGGCCCGCAACCCGGCGCCCGGCCAGTCGTCCGGCAGCAGCTCGGGCGGCAGGAGCGGGTCGGCCAGCAGGTGGCGCAGCACCGCCGCCGACACCAGGAACCCCTCGGCCAGTCCCTCGGCGCGGTCGAGCGAGCGCCGCAGCCCGCGCGCCTCGGCTGCCCAGCCGTCGAGATCCCACAGCAGGGGAGTGGGGTCGGCGTGCGGGCGGCCGTCGATCAGCGTGCACTGGGCGGTCACGACCGCCGGCCACTCTTCCCGCAGCAGGTTGGCGGGCCGCATCCAGGTGCCCTCGCGCAGCTCGGCGAGGCGCAGCGTGGTCATCGCGTGCCGCAGCGCGGCCCGGTCGGCGGGCGCGCGCCGCTCGGCGGTGACCACGGCGATCTCCCACGTGCCGTCCCACGGCCGGGTGTGCGGGGCGCGGCTCTCGTCCTGCCTGGCCTGGCGCTCGACCAGCCGCTCGGTCAGGGCGTAGCGGCCGCCGGACTGGACCAGGTCGCCGGCGGCCACCATGCGCGACAGCGCGACCCGTACGGTGCCCTCGGCGATGCCGAACAGCGCGCCGACGCGCACCAGGCGGCGGGCGGGCAGGCTCGGCGGATGGCTGCCGAGCAGTGCGCTGAGCACGGCCGAGCGGGCGCTGAGTGTATTACGCTCTTCCATCGCGTGTCGATGATATGTAATGCTCGGTGGTATGGGCAGGTATCTCGTCGAACCCTTCGACTCCAGCGACCGCTACGCCACCGAGCGCTACCAGGGAGCCGCGGGACGCAACTGGTGGCGCTGCGACCCGTCGCTCCAGCTGCTCATGCGCCGCCACCTCGGCGACGGCTACGCCTGGGCCGAGCCGCACCTCGACCGCCTCGGCGCGCTCATGGGCGGCCCGATCGCCGCGCACGCGGAGGAGACCGACCGCAACCCGCCCCAGCTGGAGAAGTACGACAAATGGGGGCGTGACATCAGCGAGGTCGTCATGCCGCCCTCGTTCCACGCCGCCCGCGACGCGCTCATGGCCGACAACTTCACCTCCCCGGCCTTCGCCGAGCAGGCCCGCGCCCACGGCGCCGACCCGGCCGCGCTCGCCGCCGCCTGGACCTACCTGCTCGACCAGGCCGACATCGGCATGGGCTGCGCGCTCGGCACCGGCGGCGACATGGTCGTCTCGCTCGCCGAACGCCACGCGCCCGACGACGTCAAGCAACGGGTACGGGAGATCTTCGCCAACGGCGACTACTCCGGCGAAGCCGCCCAGATGTTCACCGAGCGGACCGGCGGCTCCGACCTGGCCGCCCTGGAGACCACCGCCGAGCCGTCCGGCGACGCCTGGTCGCTGACCGGACTGAAATGGTTCGCCTCCAACGCCAACGGGTCCGCGTTCGTGGTGCTGGCCAGGCACGAAGGCTCCGTGGCGCCGTTCCTGGTGCTGTGGGAGCGCCGCGACGGCACCCGCAACGGCGTGCGCATCAGACGGCTGAAGGACAAGCTCGGCACCCGCTCGGTCGCCTCGGCCGAGGTCGAGTTCGCCGGCGCCGAGGCCTTCCTGCTGGCCGGGCCCGGCTCCGGCTCCGGCCTCGGCACGATGATGAAGCTCACCAACGCCTCCAGGCTCGGCGTCGCCATGATGGGCGCGGGCATCGCCCGGCGCGCCCTGACCGAGTCGCTCTGCTACGCCCGCGCCCGTGAGGCGTTCGGCCGGCCGCTCGCCGACCAGCCCCTCATGCGCCGCAAGCTGGCCGAGCTCATCGTCGAGGTCGAGGCCGTCCAGGCGCTCGTCTTCGACGGCCACGTCGGGCCGCGGCTGCGCCTGGCCCCCGCCCTGATCAAGCTGCGCGCCGCCCGCCTCGGCCTCACCGCCGCCAGCGACGCCGTCGAGGTGCACGGCGGCAACGGCTACATCGAGCAGTGGCCGGTCGCCAGGCTGCTCCGCGACGCCCAGGTCAACCCCATCTGGGAGGGCGGCGACCACATCCTCTGCCTCGACGTCCGCCGGGCGATGCTGCGCGAGAACGCCCACGAGCCGTTCCTCGACCGCCTGGCCGCCGCCGTGGACCGGGCCCCCTCGGGCGACTGGTCCCTGGTACGCGGCCGCGTCGACGACCTGGGCAAGGCGATCACCGCCTGGTCCTCGCTCGACCCGGCCGTGGCCGAGGCCCGGCTCTACCCGCTGGCCCAGTTCATGGCCGACGTGTACGCCGCCGCGCTGCTGGTGGAGCAGGCGGGCTGGGAGGAGCGCGCGGGCCACGGCTCCCGCAAGGCCCTGGTCGCCCGCCTCTACGCCGACGCCCACCTCGCCGACCACGGCCCCCTCCGCGGCCTCGACCGCCCCGCCGACGACCTGGACCACTTCGACACCCTCACCCGAGGAGCCTTCACCTTCTGACCACCCGCACTTCCCCGTGGTCTTCAACCCGGGTGTTCGAGCTTCCGGCGATCAGCGGGGCCGGCGGCCCTTCTTCCGGCCGCCGGTCGCCGTCCCCCGGCGTCCGGAGCCGCGCTGGACCGGCTTCGCCGCCTCCCGCCGCGCCGGCTTGTCCGCCGAAGGCTGAGGCGCACGGCCACGCGAGCTGTTCGCCGTGCGCCCGCGGACGATCCCGATGAAGTCCTCCACCAGGTCGGTCGTCGCGTCCGTGAGCCAGGCCAGCCCCACCTGCGACTGCGGCGCGCCGAGCACCGGCCGGTAGGTGAGGTCCCTGCGATGGTGCAGCCGCGCCAGCGACTGCGGGACGACCAGCAGCCCCGCCCCGGCCGCCACCAGCCGGACCGCGTCCGCCGTCGTGGCCAGCCGCTCGAACGCGGGCCGCCCGGGGCGGACCGTCCACTCGATGGCGTCGTCCAGCGGGTGGAAGACCTCCTCGTCGGCCAGATCGGCGACGGTCACCTCGTCGGCCGCGGTCACCACGTGATCCTTCGGCACCACGACCACCGTGGTCTCCACGTACAGGGGAATCACGCTGAGCCCGTCACGGTCGACCGGCAACCGCACGAACCCCGCGTCGGCGCCTCCGCCGCGCAGCAGACCCACCACGTCGGCGGCGGGAGCCGGGACCAGGGTGAGCGGCACGTCGGGCACCCTCTCGGCCCAGACGCCGACCCATTTCGCCGGTGTCACGCCGGGCGGATACGCCAGCCGGAACACCCCGCCGGTCTCCTCAAGAGTCACCCCGTCAGCGTACCGATGTGAGAAGGACCGGTTCCGCCTGACTACGCTGGACTCCATGACCACGCCCAAGCCCAAGACCACCCAGACGATGAAGCCCGCGACGGCGGCCAAGAAGCTGGGCATCGTCCTCTCGGCCACCCCCGCCGAGTTCCAGGAGGGCGTGGTCTCCCGGAGCGAGCTGAACGCGCTGCAGGCCTCACCCCCCGCCTGGCTCACCGACCTGCGCCGCAACGGCCCCCACCCCAAGCAGGTCGTCGCCGCGAAGCTCGGGGTGTCCATCTCCGGCCTGATGAGAAACGGCATCACCGACCCGCTCACCACCGCCGAGATCGACGCGCTCAAGGCGGAGAACCCCGCGTGGCTGGAGCAGGAGCGTTCCATCCAGGCCGAGGTCCGCAAAGAGGCGCAGCGCCTCAAGCAGCGCTAGCCCGTCCAGCGCGGTCGGGGGGCTCGCCGTAGATCACGTCCGCTTGTATGCTGCGTGGCCCGACCTATACGAGGACGCCCATGTCGCTGGATGAGCTGCCGGCCGGACTTCACGAGGCCGAGGACGTCACTCGCCACTACGACCTGGTCGAGCGGGCCGCCGCCGAGGGACGGGCCGGAGAGCTGTACGAGCTGGCCCTGACCCTGCGCGCCGCCGAGCCTGGCTGGCAGCGCGACGCCGTCCTGCTCCACATCCAGCAGGCCCTGGCGCTGACCCCCGGCCCCGGCAACGCGGCCTGCGCCGTGCGCCTGGCCGCGACCGAGCAGCTCGACTCCCGGGTCCGCCTGGCCGCCGCCCAGCTCGCCTCCGCCCAGCCGGTGGAGAACCTGCTGCCGCTGTACGAGGAGTACGAGCAGGCGCCGGAGCTGTTCGCGTGCCTGACGCAGGAGCTGGTGCTGCGTCACCCGGACATCGGCCAGCAAGGCGCCGTCCGCCGGGTGGCCGCCCATCTGGCGGATGCGAACCACCCCCTGGCCATCCTCCCGCCGGCCCTGCTGCCTTTAGAGGACGCCTTGGACCTGCCTTCGTACAGCCTGCGCGGGGCGTCGTACGCGATCCCGTTCGGTCCCGTCGAGCGGTCCGGCTTCCCGCGGCGGCCCGGCCACCAGATGCCGGCGGTGGAGTTGCTCGCGCCCGGCCTGCTCACGGCAGCCGTGGAGAACTGGGCGGAGGACTCCAACGGCCGGATCGAGGCGCGGGCGTTCCGGCTGGCGATGCCGGCCGAGCTGGACGCGGAGCTGCTGGAAGGGCTCGGGCTGACCTGCCTCGCCGGCGAGGGCGAGGTGACCGTGCGCGCCGCCACACCGTCGGAGGTGATGCGAGTGCTGTTCGCGGCGGCGGCCACCGGCTCCGCCTACGGCAGCGGCCGGGGCGGCGCCTACGGCAGGCTGCTGGCCTGGCAGTCGATGACCGCCCTGGCGGGCGGCACCCGCGTCGAGGACGCCGCCGACCGCACCTGGGTCCTGTTCGACGCCTCGACCGCCTGGTTCCACCAGGTCGCCTGGGACGTCGGCATCGCCGCCCTCGACCCCGACCGCCTCCTGGTCCACGTCCTCGCCGCCACCGACACCGACTGAGCCGCGGCCGAGCCGGTCTCCCGGTCAGTCGCCGCCGTCGCCGCCATCTCCACCGAAACCGCCCCCACCCCGGCCTCCGCCGTAGCCGGCGCCACCGTCGGCGGCCTCGCACTGAGTTGGTATCCACAGGCGTGCCAGTCGCAGGTTTCGCTTGCCATTCGGCGACCACTTATCGACGTCGCGTTGGTATCATCCCGACAGGGCGTCGGGAAAAGAGCCATGGCGCTACGGAGAAGGGCATCCCCCATGCACATGATCATGAACCGCATCGACGTTCCCGCCGAGGACGCCAAGGCGTTCGAGGTCACCTTCATGGAAAGCATGCGCGCCACCCTCGCCGGCGTCCCCGGCCTGCGGCGCAGTTCCCTCCTGCGCCCCACGGAGGAGGGGCAGCCCTACGTGTCCACGATGGAGTTCGACTCCCGTGCGGACTTCATCGCCTGGCTGCGCTCCGACTCGTTCAAGGCCGCCCACTCCGACCGTGAGGCGCCCGGCATGGACACCCCCTCCGCCATCGAGCAGTACGAGGAGATCGGGACGATCGAGAGCTGACGCCGGCCCACCGGGCGCCGGGGCCGCCGTGCCAGTTGCTCTTCAGCTCGCACGGGCGAGCTGCATCCACGAGAAGGAACCCGGTGCGCGGGCTCGGACCCTTGGCCCTGTAACGGGTGTTGTCATCGACGAACCCGGCCGTAGCCGGTGGCCAGGAGGGTGTTGCCACCAGGCGACCAGGAGGCGCTCGCGATTCAGGTCGGAAGCTCAACCCATGTCTTGACGCCGGCAATTCGTCCTGTCCCTCCTCGACTGCGGCGCCGGCAAGGTGTACGCCACCGCCCGCCGCCCCGGCCTCATCGACGTGCCGGAAGTCGTCCCGCTGCGGCTGGACATCACCGATCCGGAATCGGTCGCCGCCGCGGCGGCAGCAGCACCCGACGTCAAGATCGTCATCAACAATGCGGGAATCTCAACCGGGACGAGTCGCCGCAGAGTGGCGGGTGATGCGAGCCTGTCGTGACCGCCCGCCGCCTCGCCCGGCCGGTCCCCTTCTATGAAAATTTCATAAGAACACTGAAACTTTCTTGTCAGAGGGTTCTTTAAGCATCAATGATTGCTGAGTCAGAGGTTTCTGTGAGAACCAAGGGAGGCAGTCGTGAAAATGAGTCACCGCGCCGCCAGAGCGGCGCTCGGCGTGACGGCAGGACTGGCCATCGCATTAGCCGGCAGCACACCCACCTCGGCGGCGACGTGGGACCTCATGGGGGAAAATCAAATCTGCATCAAACACGGACACTCTCACTGGACATACTTCCTGGCCGCTGTCGTCGGCACCTGGTCGTCGACCGTCCATGTCACGGTGGAGAACCTGCCCGCCGGGGCGGTCGTCACCCAGGCCGACGCAATCCCACCCGGCTCGAATCACACCAACTCGAACGGTTCGACAACGGTCAACGGCTGGGTCTTCGCAGAGTTCGACCCGCTCCCGATCGGCGTCTACACGGCGCAGATGACGGCTTCGGACGGGACGCAAACCCTGTCCGACCCCGTCACCATCACCGTCAAGGAGCGCTGCTACTAAAGCGTGTATTCGAAAAGCCTGCTCGGAACAGGGCAAAAGGTTTGATCTATCCGCCGGTGTGCACCAGCCCTCGCATGGCGAAAAGCCCGGCAGGAATGCTCGGCAACGTAGGCCACGTACCTGCGGATGCGTTCCCCTGCGAAGTTGAGCAGATCAACTGTCCGCGGCTCCCCCATTGGCCGCGGACAGCGGATCGCTTCGCTACAAGCTCCTGCGGCTCGGCGGAAGCACCGTTCTCCCTTTTCGCTGCACCACCTGAGAACGCTTCGACCCTGATGGCGAATCGCCGGGAGTCGCATGGTCGTAACGTCAGAAGTCGAAGATGCCGTTCTTCGCGCCTGCCACGAACTTGGTCCAGACGGCCCGGCGGAGAACCCACGAAGAGTTCGAACGCCAGGCGCCGAACCGGGTGATCGAGCGGCCTCGCTGGCCCGCGACGGTCTCACCAGCGGCGCGCTGCGTCCTTCGGCGCGGCGCTGATCGGCAGGAACGGACTCGGCGTCCCGCTCCACGACACGTGCTCAGTCTCGGCTCGCCGGCCTGATCGCCGGCGGGCCGTCGTTCGGCGACCACGTCCCGGTAGACCTCCTCGGGCGTGAAGCCCTCGGCGAGATACCGCAGCACCTCGAACTGGTCCTCCGGGAACAGGTTCGGTCGACGGTGCGCTCCTAGAACCGCCGCATCACCCTTCGTCCTTCTCCAGGGCGTCATAGCTCTCCCAGAAGGTGCTGCCGGAGGCGAGCCGCGGCACGAGGAGACCTCCCGGGGGTGAGCAGGGGATCACCAGGGTATCCGAGTATCGTGACGAAATGCTGGCTGGTATCCCAATGGCACCTTCCTGATTTCCCGTATCAGGCGTCCACAAAATCCAGCTTTCATGCGAAACCATATTTTGTTATATGCCCCGGCCGCAATAAACGGGCAGGGAACTCTCCATGGCCAGCTAGTATTCCGAGGGTCATTGATAGCCTATGATCAAGCCGGATTCGACAGGGGGAGGGGCCTCATGTTCGATTTCGCTCGCCGGGTGGGGCTGAGCCCGAGACAACGAGGAGAAACCTCGGGCAGAGACACCTGCCCGGACATCTGGGAGTTGGACAACGGAGCTTTCGCCGTCATCGGGACAGACGTCACAGACCAGGTAAGGGACCGCCTCCCCGAAGACGTGCACTGCGCATCCTACGAGCGAGTGGTCATCGTCACACGCCGCACCATGATCGCCGCTAAGAGAGATCTGCCGGACGCATGAGCCGTCTCAAGTTTCCGCCTCGTCCTGACCTGGTGACGGCTCGGCTTTCCCCCGACGGCTTTCGACGGGAGTTTCGTAACGCCAGCCGGAGTGTGACCGGGCGCGTCTACAAGCTGGAGCGGCGCCAGACCTTTCAGGAGCCGGGAAATCCGAGCTGGGAGGCGTTCGCCGCCGGTGACATGAGGAGAGCGCTCGAGCTCATCGAGGAAGACCGGGCAACCCAGCGGGACTTCAAGAAGATATTCGACGACAGGGACGCGCATTTCTATCGGCTTCGCGTCATCGAGGACCCGCTCAGCAGCTATTTGAAGTGGGAGCTTGCGCACTTCAGGCTCAACGCGGAGGAAGGAGAGAAGATATTCATCGTCAACCAGGCGATGATAGCGGACCTCGATCTCCGCTATCGTCTGGACGACTACACGATATTCGACCGGTCTCTCGCGTTCTTTCTCAACTACTCTGACGACGGCCTGTTCCTGCATGCGGACATGGTTTCCGATCCGGCGGTCATGTCTGAATTGGTGGCACTATCCGAAGAGGTTCTGGCCCGATCGATTCGATTCGAGGACTACCCGGTGGATCTCTCGTTCTCCGAGTAAATGTCGTTCTCGGCTATGGCGATCGCGCATGTGAAGTGATGTCAAGTGACTACTGACCCGCCCGAAGGAAGCACCCACTCCGAGATGTCGGGCTCCGCAGCCGACATCGTTCAGGCGCGTGACATCAGTGGCGGAATCCACTTCCACCGATCCAGTGACGGGATGCCCAGGCCCCAGCAGTTGCCAAGTGACGTCTCCGGGTTCGTCAACCGGGAGGTGGAACTCCAGCGCCTCGAGACCGAGATCGTGCCAAGCGCTGACGGGTCCCCCGGAATACCACTGATCATCATTGCGGGTACAGCAGGAGTCGGGAAAACCGCTCTTGCTCTGCGCTGGGCGCACACGATGCGCAGAACTTTCGCCGATGGCAACCTGTACATCAATCTTCGTGGCTATGATCCGGGCCTGCCCGTGACGCCGCAGCATGCCCTCGAAAGGTTTCTCTCGGCGTTGGGTGTGCCTCGCGAATCGATTCCCTCCGAGCTCGACGATCGCGCGGGCTTGTACCGTTCCCTGCTGGCGGGCCGGCGCATGCTCGTCGTCCTGGACAACGCGGTCTCGGTCGGCCAGGTCAGGCCGCTGATCCCAGGTACGCGGGAGTCCCTGGTGATCGTGACCAGCCGGAGCAGATTGTCGAGCTTGATGGTTCGGGACGGCGCACTTCGGATCACGCTGGGGCTGCTCTCGGAACAAGATTCGGTACGGCTGCTCAGAAATGCCATGAAAAAGTACCGGCCACATGACGAAGACGCCCGGCTGGCCGACCTGGCTCGTCTCTGTGCTCGCCTGCCACTGGCGCTGAGAATCGCCGCGGAACGCGCGGTGAGCAGGCCGTGGATGGAGCTGTCCGAACTCGTCGACGAACTGCGGAGCGAATCCACCCTCTGGAGCGCTCTCAGCACGGACGATGAGGACGACGCTGTGCGAAGCGTGTTCGCCTGGTCCTACAGAGCACTTCCACAAGACGCGGCAGAACTGTTCCGGAAACTTTCCGCCCATCCAGGGGCGGAGTTCTCCAGCGGTGTGGTCGCGGCCCTCATGGGCGAAGGCAGGGCACGGGTACGACACCTGCTGGACGTTCTGGTGGGGGCGCACCTGGTCGAGCAGTCAGGAGCAGATCGGTTCCAACTCCACGATCTGCTCCGCAGCTACGCCGCCGACCAGTTGTCGACCGAAGACAGCCGTGAGATGTCGATGACGCTGGTGAACCGCGTGCTCCTCTGGTACTCGCACGCGGCCCAGGCGGCTACAAGCTGGATCAACCCCATGGAAGAGGCAGCCGTTCTCCCGGCGCTGGACACCGGCGTGGAAGCACGCGGCTTTTCCAGCTACGAGGAGGCAGTCGACTGGTACGAGCTGGAGAAACTCAATCTGCGGGCGACGGTCAAGCGTGCCGCCGAACTGGACCTGCACGAGCTCACGGCGAAGCTCGCCGTCATTCTTCGTAACATCTACATGCGTTTCAACGCGTTCGAAGACTGGGTTGAAACCAGTCAGGTCGGTCTGCAGGCCGCCCGTGACCTGACCGACCGGCAGACCGAGGCCAGCCTTCTCGAAGGTCTCGGAATGGCCTTCACCCAGCGTCACGACTTCGAGCGTGGCGAGGAGTTCCACCGAGCCGCGCTGGCGATACGGCAGGAGTCGGGCACGCGAATCGACGTGGGACTGTCCCTCAACGACATCGGGATCGTGCGCTTCAGAGGCCGCCGACTGAGCGAGGCGGCAGACATGTTCGAACGCGGCCGCGCCATCTTCGGCGACCAAGGGCATGATCACTGGGAGGCCGTGGCCGCCACGAACCTCGCCGAGGCCCGAGCCGAGCTGGGACACCTTCGCGAGGCCGAGATGCTGGTGCACCGAGCCCTGCAGATCTTCAGGTCGACAGGCGAACGCGGCGGCGAGGGAAACGCGCTTCGAGTCCTGAGCAACATCAGACGTCGCACCGGACAGGCCGCCGACGCACTGGACTTCATCGAGGGCGCGCTGAGGATCGCACACGAGGCCAGGAACCACGTATGGGAGGCGTACTGGCTCATCGAACTGGGCAAGGTGCAGTTGCTGATGAACCGGCCGGACTTCGCGCTCGTCTCATCGCAGCGCTCGGCGAATCTCCATCGCCGGATCGCCGACCGGGTACGCGAGGCGCAGGCATGGGATGTCGCCGGCGAGGCGTATCAGGCGCTGGGCCGCTTCCACGAGGCGGCCGACTTCCACCGCGGCGCGGTCAAGGTCTTCGACGGCGCGGGTCTCCGCTGGTTGACGGGCATGTCGCTCTGCCATCTCGCCTTCGCGCGGCGGGGGATGGGCGATGACGCCGAGGCCCAGCAGAACGCACTGCGAGCGCGAGAGTTGCTGTCCGGGTTCGAGGACATGGATGCGGCGGCCGCCCGTGTCCGCATCGACGAGGTGTTGCGGCGTCGTCCGTGATCGTCCTATTCAGGCTGTTCCGCAGCCTCGGACGGATCCGCCCTCATGACGCCGGGATCCTTGATGTCGCGGGCCTGTATGACGAATCCGGTGACAGCGCCACCCTTGATCTCGTTCTCGGTCGTTCCTCCTCCAGACGCGGTACGGTCGCCATCCTCGTCCGGTGAGGCGCCGATGTCTCGGGCTTGGACGATGCCGCCGTGCACGTCGCCGCTCACAGTGTTCCGCACGGATCCAGGTGTCTTCTTCGACGGTGCGGGTGCCGGGCGGCGCATGAGCACCACGCTGTAGACGGTCACGCCGAGGGCGGCGATTCCCACGAGCGTGCCGATGATCTGCGCCCATTCGCCGGCCCGAGCGGTGCCGATCGCGAGGAAGAAGACGCTCAAGACGCCCAGCGCGACGCCTGTCGATGCGAAGATCAGCCAGGTGGAACGATGTCGTTCACTCATATGGGCAAGTCTGACGCTGAGGGAGCGAGATCAGCAGAGGTCGATGTTGATGTACTTGTGGGACTGTCGATGACAATCACGATTCGCGGATCCACCGCGTCTCGGCGATGACGTCGTCGTGGCTCGCGCCGCCGCTGAGCGACCGGAGGGCCTCCAGCCGTTCCCTGATCGTGTCCGGGGCTGGACTGGCGGAGACGAACTCCCCGTGCTCCTCCTGGTACGGCCGCGGATCGTCGTCGAGGAGTTGGTGCCGCAACTGGCGTGCCACCGCCTCGGCGACGAAGCCGGAGACGTTGTCGGTGAGCTTTTTGAGCTCGGCCACCTGGTCACTCGGCAAGGTCACAGTGAGACGTGTGGTACTCGCCATACGGCAAGCATGCCGGGGTATCAGCCTCACTGCGTTGGAACTGCTGAAGAAACCGCGAACCTTGGAGACCGCCGGCCACGTACATCCTGGCGCCTGCGCGTCTCGAAGCCGGGAATGACCATGCTTTTCCGCTATGCACCGCTGATGAGGAGCCCCACCCGGGGATAATCCGGATGTTCTCGACCGTGCCGGAGACCCTTGATGACGACCCCGTCGCCGAATCCCCAGCCGTCGCCTGAGCGGCCGCCGGACAAGCCCCCGGCCCGCGCCGAGAAAGGCCCGGCGGAACCTTCCCGGACCCCTCCCGCGGTCGCGCAGCCGCCCGATTGGGAGTATTCGGGGATCGACCCGAAGCTCATGCACGCGTTCGAGCGCGACCTCGGCCAGGCGGAGACCACGCTCGGCAGGCACGAACCACGGATCCGCCGCACCCTGGAAGACCTCGACCTGGACACCTCCCGGCTGAACGCGCTGCGGGAACTGGGCAACTGGATCGGCGCCAAGCGGCCGGAGCTGCGCCGCCGCAACGAGACGATCCAGGCGGCGAAACCGGAGTGGGGCGCGGGGATGGCGCCGTTCGACGAGCGCCTGTACAGCGCCGCCTCCAGCCAGCCCGACGTGTACGCGGCGGCCCTCAAGCTGCGTGAGGTCGACCGTAACGGCGAGGTGGACGAGAAGACCGTCGCCGAGCTGGAGAAACGGGCGGGCGACGCGGGATTCGCCACCTCGCTGATGTACGCGCTCGGGACGGAGAAGTTCCGTCACCTCACGGCGGCGCTGGTGCACCAGAAGGACGAGCGGAAGCAACGATTACAGGCGGCGCTGGGCAAGACGCTCGGCGCGGCCAGCCCGCGGCTGAGCACGTCATGGCGGAAGGAACTGCTCGACCATCTGCGGGTGCCGGTGGATCAGCACGCGCTCGCGGCGGTGCTCCCGTACGGGAAGTTCAACCGGGACTTCCTGGTGGCCGCCGCCAAAACGCTTGAGGGCCTGGACCGGAAGACCTGGAACGAGAGGCCTGCGACCGGCATTCCGCACGATCCGATGATCGGGGTCATGAAGGCGCTCGCCAACCACCCCAAGGCGGCCCAGGACGTCTTCGTCGGCGACCCCGGCATCATGAAGCGCTACGTCACCGAACGGCGGATGCATGACGACGGGGCGGCGTTCGGAGCGGCACTGGAAGCGGCGACGATGACCTACCGCGACCGCGACGGCTCCCCCCGGGAACCGTCGCCGGGGTTCATCTCGGCAAAGATCGCCTCGGAATTCATCCGCTGGGAGGCCGAGCGCGTTCTGGATAACCCCGACGAGCCTTCCTTCGCCACCACTGGCGCCGCGGCACGCATCATCAGCGCCTACATCAGTGATGTCAATCGGGTCGCAGAGACGCCGAAGTCCCAGGCCACATCCAGTGTTTACGGCGGCCTTCGTGATCATCTGACTTCAGCTGATCAAGTTTGGGGTGCACAGTTCGACAGAAGTGGCCTTCTCAAAGTGATGCAGAACCTTTTCACGCATGATCCGGAGACGGTGGCGATAATCACGGCGGCCCAGATCGCATGGTCGAGGAGCATGCTCGACTACGGTGCTGCGCAAGCGGCCGCCGGTAAAACCACGTCAGCGTTCCTGGCTAATATCCGGGAGACTGGAGCAGGCCTCGGACTGATAGTCGACGCAAGCGGGCTCGCTAAAATCGAGCGAGGTGCCAAACTGGATGAGATTCAGGAGCGTAAAGTAAAGCTGTTCATGGCGGCGGTCAACACGGCGCTGGCCATCCCCCAGACTGCTGCATGGGCGATCACGTCAACCGCCTTGGGCTCCTGGACTGGCTTGATCGAGAGTGCGGTGGCCAAGACCGATATGAATAAGGATCGGGCCGCACACGAGGCCAACGTCGGTGACAGCGAGGCCCTGTATCTGCACGATCAGCTGATTGCCGACGCCATGCTCAGGCATGGGTTGTTCGGCAAGAGCGATCCTCCTGCTCCCACGCATCCGTGGGGGTCTCTGCAAGAGCTAGGTAAAGGAGAAGATCCCCGTAAGTCGCCGAACAATTTCCTGAAGGATGACGGAAACTCTCTCATGACGCAGCAGGAGATGGCCCCATATGCGGGAGATGTTCTGCCTCGGCTAGATGCATACAAGAGATGGCTCTACGATGGTCTCGCCGGCGGCGCATGGAACGAAGCCCGCGACGAGTCGCGTTCAGGATTCCGGGAAGGCAGGCCAGAATATCCATGACAAGGAAGCGTTTCCGCATCATCGGTGTCCTGTTGTCCGGCGTGATGATCCTACTCACTTCCTGTCAGCAGCAAGAAAGCCCGCCGCCGGTCGACAAGGCGCCGCTTCCGGCGGTGGCCGCTTCGCCATATGTGTGCGACTTCGTACCACTCGATGCGGTGCGGCTGATGACAGGTATACGTGACCCGATAGTCTCGGGCGGCTTCGACATGACTGTGGGGGAAAAGCTTGACGGGGTCAAGTACGGGACGGGCTCGTGCCGTGTCTATCAGCCGACCGGGGACAAGCTGAAAGTGCTGCAGATAAGTCTTTCTCCAGCGGGAGGAGAACAGGCGGTCGAGTGGGAGATCAGCCAAGGGTCCCAGCGGCTCCCGGAGATCGTTCCTGGTGCGGTCGGCTATTACGGGCAGAACGGCAGCGCTGACAACACCCAGGCGGCGGCGATACTGGTGCACGGGTTCGACCGGGTCATCGTGGACCTGATCCAGGGCGTCAAGGGGCGGGACAACGCCGCCGACGTGGTGGCCATGATGAAGCTGGTGGCGCCGAAGCTGATCCTCGACGCGACCCTCGCTCCCGAGAAGACCGAGGACTGAGCCGATGGCCGAGATGGTGCGCAATCCGCTGTACGAGGCGCTCCAGCAGGCCGTCAGCACCATCGGCCCGATGATCGAGCAGATCAACGCGGACGTCGACCGTCCCTGCCGGATGTTCCACTCGGGCAAGGTCTGGACCGGGCCGACCGCCAAGCAGTTCGACGCCCAGCTCGCCCAGTTCAGCTCCCGAGCCCGTACTTCGGGGCAGGCGATCGTGGACGAGCTGCGTCAGGTCCTCAGCCGTACGCCCAGTGAGGTGACCGAGGAGGAGGCCGCCTCGATCAGGCGGAAGTACCGGCTCACCTGAGTCTCAGTCAGCTCGTGAACGTGGGTGCCGGCCCCCAGCGGATCGCCGGAGGCCGCTTGACCGCTGACGCTAGAAGTCGAAGATGCCGTTCTTCGCGCCTGCTATGAACTTGTCCCAGACGGGCCGGCGGAGCACCCAGGGCTCGGCATCCGGTTGCTCGGTGTCACGCAAGGCGACTCGGCCATCGGACAGGTGCTTGGCTTCCAGACAGTCGCCGCCTTGACCGCTCGACGCGGTGATCCATCCGGCCGGGTTCGAGATTTCTTCCGCTACTTCCTTGCTCAACTCCACGCTGCCACTCTCTCCTTGATGCGCTGTACTGACAGGTACGCGGGGAGTGCCGCACTGCGGATGAGTTCGAGTCGATCCACGAGGCGCTTGATGTCGCCGGGGGAGTCCACGACGCGGCCGTGGACGGCTGACTCGACGTAGGCGGCGATCGGCACTCCATTTTCCTGGGCCAAGAGAGCCGAACCCACCAGGACCGCCGTACACCGGGCTGCGTACGGGAGGAGCTGGACGGTGAACCACTTGTTCTCGGCCAGGTTGATCAGGTGTTCCAGCTGATGGCGGGTCACAGAGTCGTCTCCAACCGGACGATACAGGATGCCTTCGTCCATGACAGCTAGGAATTGAGGGGGTGTCGGGCGGTCGAAGATGGCTTGTCGCTCGATTCGTGCATTGACAAGTTCTTCGACCTGTTGTGGGGATTTGTGGGGTTCGCCCTCGAAGATCGCGCGGGCGTACTCTTCCGTCTGCACCAGCCCGGGAACGATAAGCGGTGCCCACGTGATGAGCTGATCCGCCTTCCGTTCGATCGGTGGCCATTGCCGAAACCAGTCGGGCATCCTGTGGCCGCTGATGGCGGGCCAGTGGGTGAGGAGAGCACCGTCCAGGCCCAGCGCTTTTTCGCAGAGCTCGATCAACTCGCGGGTCGGGTTCTCGTCGCCGCGTTCCACGTTGCCGATGCGGCTTTTGCTGTAACCGATGCGCTCGGCGAGCTGCGCTTGCGTCAATTTAGCGGAATAACGATATTTGCGGAGTTCCGCACCGAAACGCGCTGTTGGACCGGCGGTTGGATCGAGCTCTTTGGGTGCTGGCATCGTCTCTCCCCGCTACCAGGCCTGTTCCAGCTCGCCTGGCTTCGTGACAGAAAAAGTCTGGGATCGCTCTGGGAGCGTTTCCGCAGACAATCTAGCGCGCTGCAGGCAGTGTGTGGAGTGCCATAAGACAACTCGTTCGGCCAACTCTTGGGTGACAGGCATTAGCGAGATCGTCGCTGGCATGCTATCTACGCGAATGGGGCATAGAATATGACAGCGGTCAGGATGAAAGTTATCGGTGAGATGCGGTTCCCAGGCCGGTCAGAAATTCTAAGTGATGTCCGCATTTATGTAGCTCGATGGCTTGTAGTCGCACTACCCGAAGCGGCGGACGACGGAGAGATGCTAGACAACGTGCGCCTCCTCGCGACCGAGCTTGCCGGTAACGCGATAAAACACACGATCTCCGGTAGATGGAGCAAAGGCTCATTTCGGGTTCGCATGCGGCTCGGCGCCGGGTGGGTCCGTGTCGAGGTGACAGACCAGGGGTGGTGGTCCGGGCCGCGTCTCCGCGATGACCCGGAGGGCTCTGGTGGGCGAGGGCTGCACATCCTGGGGGCCGTGGCGAAGAAATGGGGAGTGAAGAGGCGCTGGCTTGGCCGGGCCGTGTGGTTCGAGCTTCCCGTCCCGCTCCCGGTAGTCGCGCACACGGCCACCCTGGACTCGCCGTACCGGACATGTACGGGACCAGCCCCTCCTGATGCGGGCCACATCCACGATCCTGCTGCGGCGCGTGTCGACATCGTCCCTCAGAACCACGTCGAGATCACCGAAAGGAGTGCGTGACGTGCAGATAATCCACGATTTTCACGGCCCGCACGTCGAGCCGCCGATAGTCGACCACGTCAAGCTCACCTGGTACGAACCGACCCCTCGGACGCCACGCATCCGGGTGATCTTGCATACCTGTGAATGTCGCGAAACGACGTACGAACTGTGCGCCGCCGGCGGCCAAGCCTTCGTCCGCCGTACAGACCGCAAGGAGCAGACCGTCCGCGAAACCTCGTGGACGCTGACCGCGACCACCGTACGGCTCTTCGCGCAGATCCTGCGCGGAGAAGCGAGCTGATCACAGTTGGAGATGCGGAGAACAAGTCGTCAGCCGCACGAGAGATATTCGAGCATCTCCGCTATCTCCTGTGTCTCCTCGTGGTCTGGTCCGTGGAGGACCTGGAGGTCGTCGAACAATGGTCTCAGCACCTCGCATGCTGCAGTGTCATTGCCCTCGCTGGCCAGGAGCATTCCGATGCTGCGCCGGACCTCGACGGCGGTTTGAGAAATGTCGCTCTCCTTCGTACGGACCAGATCCAGTACGTCGTGGTACTGCTGGAGTGCGCTGGTGGCGTGGCCGAGTTCGGCGCGCGCTGCTGGATGAAGGGCTCCGAGGCGAGGGCGACCTCATGCTGCACATGGTGGTCCCGTCCACCCTGGTCAACCGGCGTCACGAGGCTCGCTCGTACCGGATCAAGGTCGGTAGCGTCCCCCTCGTCCGGGAGGAGCTTGATCTCGACGATCTCCGCCGACGGTGCAAGGTGCAGTACTGCGTCAGTCCCTCTGCTGCGCTTCGTGGCGGGACCGTCGAGATGTACGCCGATCGCGAAGGCAAGGAGTCGATCGGCAAGGCCCGTGCCATCCAGTGGATCGAGGCTGCAGTGGCGATCGGATCGCACGTTTACCAGCTCAGCGACGGGGAGTGGTACGAGTGCGGTGCCACCTACGTGGAGTCGATGAAGCGTCGTATGCAGGAACTCATCGTGCCCGAGCCGGAGGTGGACATGCTGCCCTGGAAGGTCGGAGAGTCCGAGGAGGACTACAACATCCGCATGCAGGACACGCTCGGTCGAGGCCGGTACCTGTGCCTCGACCGCAAGTTCAATCGGACCCGGCAACAGAGCAGGGGCAAGGGTTACGAGGCGTGCGACGGGCTGACCGACCGGCACACGCTGGTGCACGTCAAGGCGGCGGAGAGCTCGGAGCCTCTCAGCCACCAGTTCGCCCAGGCGTTGATCTCGACCCGGACCTTGTACAACGAGCCGGACGCCCGCGCGAAGTTCAGCGCGAAGGTGGCCGAGCTGAGCGGCGGCCAGCTCACCGTGCCGGAGAACTTCGTGCCGGGCAAGATCGTGCTGGCCATCCTCCTCAAGGGCAAGGAACTGACGCCCGACTCGCTTTACCCGTTCGCCCAGGTCGCCCTTGTCGCGCTCGCCGATACGCTCCGGCGTGACCACGGGGTGATCGTCGAGGTCGTCGGGATACCCAGCGACTCCTCGGATAGTGCGGGCGGGACTATCCGAGCAGAAGGGTGATGTGGCGGCCGTACGGCGTGGTCGCCTGCTCGATGGCGCCTCGTTCCTTCCATAGCGAGGCTCGGGGCGCCGGTCGAAGATCATCAGTACGTCGATTGTTCCCATGCCCGCCGGTGGTGATTTTCCCGACCGGTGATGAGTGCGGTCACATATTGTCAGCCCGCCGCTGTGCCCGGCGTGAGAACGTACCTTCCGCGTACGCCGCCCTTGGCGACCGCGCGGTGGGCGGAGGCGACCTCGTCGAGAGGCACGACGGCGTGCACCCGAACCGGAAGGCGGCCATCGGCGGTGGCCTCCAGGAGCTGCGCGAGCCGGGCGCCGTCCGGCCGCGCCACCACCACGCGGACGGTGATGCCCCGCACCTCCGCCGGCGCCGCCCCCGGCTGCACGCCGACGAACAGGCCGCCGTCGCGGACCAGGGGCATGCCCTGCTCCTGCATCGCGGCGCCGTCGGCCACCGCGTCCCAGCCTGGCGTGGCCCGCGTGGTGAAGCCGGCGCCGAGGCCGCGCACGAACTCCTCGTCCTGCGTACGGGCCAGTCCGGTGACCCGCCACCCGCGATCCTGGGCCAGCGAGAGCACGTAACCGCCGACAGCGCCCGCCGCGCCGGTCACCAGCAGGCTCCGGCCGTCACCGTCGCCGAGCAGGTCGACGAGCTGGGCCGCGGCCAGGCTGTTGAGCGGGACGGCGGCCGCCGCGACCAGGTCGAGGCCGGCGGGCACGGGCGCGATGTCGTCGGCCGACACGATCAACTGCTCGGCGTACGTGCCGAAGTCGCGGTCGAACCCGTCGATCAGTCCCGCGACCCGGGTGCCGACCGCCCAGCCGACGCCCGGTCCGGCGGCGGCGACCGTACCGGAGAAGTCCCAGCCCAGACCGGTGTGGTGGGGCTGGTCGACCAGGCCTCGCCCGTGGAACACCCCGGCGGCGACCGCCAGGTCGACGGGGTTGACCGCGGCCCCGGCGATCTCGACCCGGACCTGACCCGGTCCGGGCTCGACGAGGGGCACGTCGATGATCTCGATGGAGTCGGGGCCGCCCGGAGTGCGGACGACGGCGGTGCGGAAGGTGGTGGACATGTCGCCTCCTATGGAGAAACGGGAGCTTTTGCACCACCATGGAGGGGTTACTCTCTGACGGGAAGTACGCACTCCGGAGTGCGTATCTCACCCGGCGGTAGGAAGGAGCGGCCGATGCCGACGACGACGGCGGCCCAGCAGCGGGCGCAGGCGAAGATGGAGTACGACGCGTTCCTGGCCGGCTGCCCCAGCCGCCGGCTCCTGGACCGGATCTCCGACAAGTGGGTGTCCCTGATCCTGGCCGCGCTCGGGAGCGACGGCCCGCGCCCCGGCGGGGACTGCGCCGGTGAGCCGAGACCGATGCGCTACTCCGAGCTGTCCCGCCGCCTGGCCGGAGTCAGCCAGAAGATGCTCACCCAGACCCTGCGCAGCCTCGAACGCGACGGCCTGATCACCCGCACGGTGACGCCGACCGTGCCCGTCACGGTCACCTACGAGCTGACCGACCTCGGCCTCTCGCTCCGCGACCTCATGCACGGCATCAAGGCGTGGGCGGAGACGCACATGGACGAGGTCCTCGCCAACCGGGAGCAGTACGACACCCGTACCGCGTGACCAGGGGTTGCAGATTGGCACGAGCGCGACGCCCTCGGAGCGGCTCTCCGGCGCCCGCGCGGCCGGGTCACGCCGTCGGCAACGGAGGCAGGCACGGCCATCGGACCCGGCTGACGCGACGCCACCTCGGCGACGTGCGGGACACCCCGAACACCGGAAGCACCGCAAGCACCGCGAGCATCTTGGTGCTCTGCGATCTGGGCGGAGAGCCCCGGCGGTCGAGGACGACGGCTCCGGCGCGTCAGATCGCGGCGCCCGCCGAACCGTTCAGTAGCCGCGCAGGTGAAGGCAGTGGAAATGACCGGCTTAAGTCCGGCTGTCGTCCTGGAGCCTCCTCTTGCGGTGACTCAGGCTTGGGCACATGGGATTTCCGAGGGTGACATTCATCGCCGGGGCGGCCCTGGCCGCTCTGACCCTGGCGGGCACGGGCGCAGCCCATGCGGCGGACGGGCAGCTGACCTTGATCAGCGAGACCGGCAGCCGCACGATCGTCTACGAGAGCTGTCAGCCTCCGAGACAGCTCCATCCGCAGCTCGCTCAGCTCCAGTCGTTCCGCAACCAGCCGCCTCCCGGCTGCCAGGCCGTCCTCGTCAACCAGTCCGGCGCCGGCCTGGTGCTGTGCGTGGGGCGCGGGTTCGTACCGCCGGAATTCAGCCGCCCGTCGCTCGTCCGCGTTCAGCCCGGCACCGCGCCGGCCTGCCTCTGAGACGGAAGGGCCGCGGGCCGTCACCCTGCTTGAGAGTGACGCGCCGGCGACGACAGATCAGCAGAAGTCGACGTTGACGTACTTGCGGGCCACCTTGTGGATTTTCTCGTCGGTGGTGACCAGAGTGCAGTCCAGTGCTTCGGCCAGGGCCACGTAAGTGGCGTCGTAGCCGTCGAAGTTGGCCCTCAGGTCCCAGGCGCGATCGGCGGTGAGGTCGTCGGGGTGACGGGTGAAGGGCAGGCCCGCCTTGACCATCCGGGCGCCTTCGGCGCGGGCCTCACTGATCTTCCCGCCGAGGAGCAGGCCGCGCAGGGCGTTACGGAACTCGTAGTCGAGCAGGTGAGGGATGTGGAGCCGGTTCTCGGCGACGCGGGCGAGCAGTTCGTCGGCGGGGGAATGTCCGGCCAGGGCCTCGACGAGCGCCGAACTGTCGATGACGATCACGATTCGCGGATCTTCCGTATCTCGGCGACGACGTCGTCGCGACTCGCGCCGCCGCCCAGCGACCGGAGGGCCTCCAGCCGTTCTCTGATCGTGTCCGGAGCCGGAGTGGCAGCGACTTCGGTGAGGATGCCGGCCACGTAAGCGGACAGCGACATCCGCTTGCGGGCGGCCCTCGCCTTGAGCTCGGCGACGACTTCCTCGTCCAGGCCTCTGACTTGCAAGGTGGCATCCATGCTTCAAGCATACTGCTTTTGCAACATGCCGAATAAGCGTCCTGCTGCCGGTCTTGATCGTCCGGCGGACCATAAACTGCCGGTCATGGCACCCAGACGCAGGCGGAGTCCCGCGGAATCACGGGCCGAGCTGCTGGCGGCGGCGGGCGGGCTGATCAGGGAGCGAGGTCCGGACAACGTCAGCCTGCGGCAGATCGCCGAGGCCGCCGGGGTCGCGCACGGGCTCGCCTCCCACTATTTCGGCACCTATGCCACCCTGGTCCGGGAGGTGCTGCGGGCCGAGAACGATCGCATCGAGGCGCGGGTGCGCGAGCGCATCCAGGCCGAGGACGGCGTGCCCACCGCCGCGGGGATCATGGGGGTGCTGTTCGACACCCTGGCGGACGAGAGCTACCTGCGGCTGTTCGTCTGGGCCGAGATGCACGCGGAGTACCGCGGCGCCGCGCGGCCGGAGCTGGTGGAGCTGGTCGACACGATGGAGGCCGGCATCCGCGCGGCGCTCGCGGGAGGGCCGGTGCCGAGCCGGGCGCGCATCGAGGCGGTCGTGCTGGTCGGGCTGTCGGCCGCGTACGGGTTCGCCATCGGCGGCCGGTCGTGGCTGGCGGGCCTGGGTCACGATCCCGACGACCCGGCGTACGAAGCGGAGTTCCGCGTTCAGCTCGCCCGGATGATGGGGGCGCACATGGTGGAGGAGGCTTGTTCTCCAGTTGGAGAATAAGATGGTGTGGTCACGCTGACCGCACAGACAGGACTCCGAAGCATGGTCGAGCACCCCCCGAGCCGGCAGGTACGCCCCTCCGACGAGGAGCGTGACCAGGCCGCCCAGCGGCTCCAGTCGGCCGCCGCCACCGGCAGGATCCAGCTGGGCGAGCTGGACCAGCGGCTGAGCGAGATCTACGAGGCGAGGACCCAGGACGAGCTCGCGTACGCGGGCCGCGGCCTCCCCGAGCCCGCCCGCGCGGAGACGCTGGTGGTACGGGACGAGCCGAGTTCCCGGTTCGCGCTGAGCGTGTTCGGCTGGTTCAGCCGCAGGGGCCGCTGGGTCGCGCCGCCCGCGTTCACCTCGCTGGCGGTGTTCGGCGGCGGGGAGATCGACCTGCGCGACGCCCGCTTCGCGAGCCGGGAGATCCGGGTGCGCGCCTTCGCCCTGTGGGGCTACACCGAGGTGATCGTGCCCGACGACGTGGAGGTCGAGGTCAAGGGCTTCGGCCTGTTCGGCGCGTTCGACAGGAGCGCCGTGCGCCGTGAGCGGGGGGCGCCGCGGATCGTCGTCAGCGGCCTCGCCCTGTTCGGCGGCGTCGGCACGAAGGTCAAGAAGGCCTCCGGTTCGTGAGCTGCCGGGTGATCGACGGGTCGGCGATGGCTGTGTCGGCGGCCAGGAGGAACGCCTTGGACAGCACGACCGACAGCATGCCGCCGTCCTCCTCGAAGGGCAGGAAGACCTGGTCGCCGACGCCGCCGGGGACGATGCACAGGTAGGCGTCGTCGGGCTCCATGAGGATGTTTCCCGAGCCGAGGTGGATCTTGTAGGTGCGCAGGTCGCCGCGGACCCGGAGGAAACGTTCGGTGAGCTCGCAGCGGCTCGCGATGGAGAGGCGGGGCAGCAGCCGGGTCAGGGCGTCGCGGCGGATCCGGGCGGTCTCCGACAGCGCGCCGAAGCTGTAGGACTGCCAGTAGTCGCCGTCGCCCTGGAGGTCGAGGCCGGTGGAGGTGACGCCGACGGCCAGGTCCGCGTCGCGCAGCGTCTCGGAGAGCACCAGGGGAGGGACCCGCTCCAGGGGGATGGTCCGGCCGTCCGCGCCGGTGAAGCGGAGGTTTCCGCTGACGCAGATGGAGACCGTGCCGACGCCGTCGCGGTCGAAGGAGTGCTCGTCGAGGTGGAAGTCCCAGTGCGCGGCCAGCCCGCCGGGCAGTTCGCGGGTGGCTTCGGCCTGGTCGGAGCCGTACTCCCAGCCCCAGTGGCCCAGCGACATGCCGGTCCAGCCGCGCTCGGTCAGCAGCGCCTTGGCCGTGCCGTACCGCAGGAGGTGACCGGCGAAGCGGCGTGAGTGGTCGTGACTCGCCTCCTCGGCCGGGGTGAGCAGGTAGACCTCGCGGAAGGCTTGTTTGAACGGCTGGCGCAGGCCGGCGTCCATGAGATGGTCGCGCCAGGCTCGGACCTCCTCCACGCCGTGCGTGATGGGATGCCACAGATGGACCGGGGTGTCAGGGCCGGGCTGGACGCGGCGCCCGTCCGGGCCGGTCAGCTCCCAGCCGTCCTCGCGCCGCACCGGAATCCCGGCGGGGCCCTGGAGGATCTCCCAGATGAGCGTACGGGCGAGCGTGCCGGTGACCGGATGGTCCAGATAGAACGCACACACGTCGCGCCAGCGCCAGACGCGCTCGGTTGCCAGGGCCCGCTCGATCCGGAACCGTTCGGCCGGCAGGGTCTTCCTCAGCTCCTTGGCGGCGGCCCTGAACTCGGCCAGAAGCTCCCGATCGACGCTCCTGGGGATGGTCTTGCGGATCTTGCCGGATGGATCGGTGAAGGTCACGGTGCCGTCGGCGGCCAGTCGCAGGCCCTGCTCGGTGCGGACGCCGTCGGGCCCCAGCCCGAAGCCGGGCACGGTGCGCTCCAGGAGCTGCTCCGGGGAGAGCCCCGCTTGCGCGGCCACCGCGCCGATCGTCCTGGCCACTCCGGCGAGAATGGTCTTCTTGCGCACCTTGGCCTGGACGCGGGCGAGCTGGGCGACCACCTCCAGGTCGCCGCGCCGGCCCAGCACGCCGACCGCGGCGTTGGCCAGCTTCTCGCTGCGGGCGTTGGCGCCCGTGCCGCCGATGCCGGTGCCGGTGGTCACGGCGACGTCACCCAGCAGCGAGGTCACCCACGGCTGGTCGACGAGCTCACACGTCCAGACCATGCCGCGCAGCGGCACGGCGGTGCGCTCGCGCAGGAAGACGGTCTCGGTCCATTCGCCGCCGCCGCGGTACTGGTGGCGGTGGGTGACCTCCCGGTGCGCGACGAGCATCCGGAGCACGTCCCGGATCACCTCGTCCGCCTCCGGGGTCAGCAGCGCGGCGGCCCGCTTCAGCCACCGGGCGCTCGGCTTCGACGCGGTCGCCGTGTTCCAGTGGCGCAGCAGCGGCAGCACCTCGGGCGCGGCCAGCCGGGCGGCGTGCGCTTCGATCATGCGCCGGGCGAAGGCGTCGTCCTCCCACATGATGTTGCGGACGGTCGCGGCGGGGTCATCGGTCTCGGGCTCGGTGAGCAACGTCCCGATCGGCTCGCGCAGCACCTCCCAGGCGGGTTTCCAGTATTGGGCCAGCCATCTGGGCCGGTGGTTCAGCACGTCACGCCGTTCGTGGTACGGCAGCCGGGCGGTGGCGTCCAGCGGCAGCCTGTAGAGCTCGTGGAAGTTGGTGTGCGCCCAGGTCATGAGCCTGTCGGCCACGCCCCACAACTGCTTGACGGTCTCCATGGGCAGGTCCGGCATCCGGTCGATCACGTCGCGGATCACCGCCAAGCGGCGCTCGTCGTGCTCGTGGCCGCCGTCCCAGCCGAGGCTGAGCCGCATCTGCGCCCAGACGGCGAACGGGACGCGTTCGTCCTCCCCGCAGACCAGCTCCTCTTCCGCCGCGAAGGCGGCGTCGAGGCGGTCGAACAGGTCGCGGTGGTCGTTGGCGAAGTACACGGAGGTGTAGTCGTTGTTGAGCGGCGAGTCCTTGAGGATCTGATAGTCCACGTCAGCCTCCGACCAGCGGGACGAGCTTGACGAACGACACCACCGGGTCGGTCGTGAGCGCGATCTCCTCGTCCAGGTCCTCGATCTGCCGGTCGCCCACCAGCAGCAGAAACCCGTTGCGGGCGAACGCGGCCTCGGCCGCGTCGGCCTGCCTCTCCCAGTCGAGCCTGCGTGCGGTGCGCATCCGGTAGCCGTTCAGCTCGGTCTCGGCGTCGGTGGGCTTGACCAGGCCTCGGAAGTGGTGGCTGGGGGCGGCGTTGTGCCGGGCCACCTCCTCGCGTACGCGGAGCCGTACCAGCTCTCTGGCGGAGATCCGCTCCGGCAGCCCGGGCAGGGAGAACTCCTCCAGAGCCCGGCCTGTCGCGGTCTCATCGCGAAAGGTCACCGTCGTCATGAACGCACCCGTTCCGGTGGGGGTTTGGATGATCACGTTCTTCATAGCAGCGCCGGGTGACAAATCACGGTGGGCTCACGGCTCGCCGTCGCGCCGTCGCCTGCGGCGCAGCACCGCCGACGGACGCACCTCCAGCCCGCGCGGCACGGTCCAGCCGCGCCACTCGGCGACGATCCGCAGCAGAACGCCGAGCGTGATGGCGGCGACGGTGCCCGCGACCGGGAATCCGGTGGCGATGCCCAGCACCTCCACGGCGGCGACGAGGACGGCCACGGAGGCGTACCAGCGGGTGTCCTGCAGCACCGCGGGGACGCGCTGCAGGAGCAGGTCCCGGATCGCGCCGCCGCCGACCGCGGTGATCGTGCCGAGCAGGATCGCCGGGAGCCAGCCCAGGCCGACCCCCATGGTCTTCTGCGCCCCGACGGACGCCCACACGCTGAGCGCCGCCGCGTCCAGGAACTTGAACGCCCGGCTCCAGTCGGGCGGTGAGATGTCGAGCAGGAAGGCGACCCCGGTGCCGGCGAGCGCGGTGGGGATGTAGGCGGGGTCGGTGAGTGCGGCCGGAGGGCCGTGCTGCAGCAGCACGTCGCGGATCAGCCCGCCGCCGAGCCCGGAGGCGATCCCGATCACGAGGAAGCCGAACAGGTCCAGCCGGTCGCGCCGCGCCACCGTCCCGCCGAGCAGGGCGTTGAGGAACACCCCGACCAGGTCGAGGACCGTGGTGGCCGTGTCCATCCGCACCCTCCCGAGGGTAATGATCACCGTGTCCGGGGTCGCGGGTGTTGGTAAGGATGTTGCCGCAGGTTGGCGTATACGAACCGGCCCGTCGGGGATGACCAGGTATGTCCGTACTCATGAGAGGGGCACGGCATGCCGGGCGGCACAGAGATCCTCGCCGGCCTGGACCGGATCAGGCCCGGCCTGGAAACGCTCTACAAGGACCTGCACGCCCACCCCGAACTCGGCCACGCCGAGCACCGCACGTCCGCCGAAGCCGCCAGGCGGCTGACCGGCTGCGGCTACGACGTGCGCGCCGGGATCGGCGGCACCGGAGTGGCCGGCGTGCTGGAGAACGGCGACGGGCCGGTGGTGCTGGTCCGCGCGGACATGGACGCGCTCCCGATCCGGGAGCGGACCGGCCTGCCCTATGCCAGCACCGTCACCGCCCCGGGCGACGGCGGCGAGCCGCGGCCGGTGATGCACGCCTGCGGGCACGACGTCCACGTCACCTGCCTGCTCGGCGCCGCCCGGCTCATGGCCGAAGCCCGCGACGCCTGGAACGGCACCCTGGTGGCGCTCTTCCAGTGCGCTGAGGAGCCCGGCGACGGCGCCGACGCCATGCTCTCCGACGGCCTGGCCGACCGTGTCCCCCGGCCCGGCGTGTGCCTGGCCCAGCACGTCCTGCCGTTCCCGTCGGGTCGGGTGGGCACCCGCCCAGGCCCGGTGCTCTCGTCGGCCGACAACTACCGGATCACCGTGCACGGGCGCGGCGCGCACGGCTCGCGGCCCGAGTCGGGGATCGACCCGGTGGTGATCGCGTCCATGATCGTGGTGCGGCTGCAGACCATCGTCTCCCGTGAGATCGGCATGCTCACCCCCGCCGTGGTGACCGTGGGCAGCCTGCACACCGGTACCAATCCCAACAACATCCCCGAGTCGGCCCGGATGGAGATCAACGTCCGCACCTACGACGAAGACACCCGGGCGAAGGTGCGCGCGGCCGTCGAGCGCATCGCCAGGGCCGAGTGCGCCGCGGCCGGCGCCCCCGAACCACCGGACATCGAGCGCTTCGGGAGCTTCCCGCCGACCGTCAACGACGAGGCGGCCACCCGCCGGGTCGCCGACGCGTTCGCCCGGCACTTCGGCGACCGGGCCGGCACACTCGACCCGCAGACCGCCAGCGAGGACTTCAGCAGGATCCCCGACGCCTTCGGCGTCCCGTACACCTACTGGGGAATCGGCGGCACCGACCCCGGCCGGTACGCCCGCGCGGCGGAGCAGGGCACCCTGGACAGCGACATCCCGGTCAACCACAACGCCCGCTTCGCCCCGGTGCTCCAGCCCACTCTCGACACCGGGGTGCGGGCGATCGTGGCCGCCGCCGCCTCATGGCTCGTGACATCGGCGTCGTAGGCTCGGCACGGGTTCCCCCGAGGAGGCAGCATGACCGTACGCGTGGAACGCCGGGGCCAGGTCACCACAGTGGTGATCAGCAGGCCCGAGGCGCGCAACGCGGTCGACCGCGAGACCGCCGGCGCGCTCGCCGCCGCCTTCCGCGAGTTCGACGCGTCCGACGCCGACGTGGCCGTGCTGTGGGGCGAGGGCGGCACGTTCTGCGCCGGAGCCGACCTCAAGAAGCTGGACAACCACGTCGGCGAGGA
Organism: Nonomuraea sp. NPDC049486; assembly: GCF_040676925.1. NCBI lineage: Bacteria > Bacillati > Actinomycetota > Actinomycetes > Streptosporangiales > Streptosporangiaceae > Nonomuraea > Nonomuraea sp. NPDC049486. The sequence continues at coordinate 201,412 of NZ_JBFAPV010000009.1, read as the reverse complement.
GGGCGACGGGCCGATGGGGCCGACCAGGCTGCGGCTGTCCAAGCCGGTCGTCGCCGCCGTCTCGGGCCACGCGGTCGCGGGCGGGCTGGAGCTGGCGCTCTGGTGCGACCTGCGGGTGGCGGAGGAGAGCGCGGTGTTCGGGGTGTTCTGCAGGCGGTGGGGGGTGCCGCTCATCGACGGCGGCACGGTCAGGCTGCCGCGCCTCATCGGCCGGAGCAGGGCGATGGACCTGATCCTCACCGGCCGCCCGGTCGGCGCGCGCGAGGCGTACGAGATGGGCCTGGCCAACCGGGTGGTGGCCGACGGGACGGCCCGCCGGGAGGCGGAGGCGCTGGCCCTGGAGATCGCCCGATTCCCGCAGGCGTGCCTGCGGGGGGATCGGATGTCCGTCCTGGAGCAGGAAGGGCTGGGGGAGCGGGAGGCCATGCGCAACGAGCTCCGGCACGGCCTGGTCTCCCTGCCGGACGCCGCCTCCGGTGCCGCGCGTTTCGCCGGGGGCGCGGGCCGGCACGGGGACTTCGGAGCGATCTGACCCCGGGCTCCTACGCGGTGCCCAGGACCGGGTAGTTGGCCCTGAGGACGCCGTGCGGGTCGCGGGCCCGCTTGAGGTCACGCAGCCGGGCGAGGGTCCCGGCGTCGAAGGCGGACGCGGCCTGCTCCCCGCTGTGCAGCATCGTGTACGGCTTGCGCCCGCTCGTGTGCGGCACCAGGGCCTTCGACAGCACGTCCATCCGCTCGGCGGTGCCGGGCATGGCCGGGCCCACCATGTACAGCAGGTACGGCTCGGTCAGCTCGCCGGCCGCGCCGCCCGAGGGGCGGGTCAGGGCGCCGCCCAGGTGCCGCACCTGGACGTTGAAGAGCGGATCGATCGGGTCCGCGAGCAGCGCGGCCGCCACCGCGTCGTCCAGCCCGGTCAGCAGCTCCACCCGCCCGGCCGACGGGGTCGGGTCGGTCGGCTCGGCGCAGATCGAGCCGAGGTCGGCGACGGGCAGCACCGCCCTGGTGTCGCCGATTGCGCCGCCGATCGCGTCGAACGGGCGCAGCAGCTCACCGGGGTCCTCGCCCAGGTACGTGCAGTCCACCGCGACGAGCCCCGGGGCGCCGGGGAACTTCAGCAGGTCGAACCAGACCGTCAGCTCCTCGGGCGCGCCGGCCGTGACCTCGCGGAAGGCCGCCAGCACCTCGGGCGCCCGCTCGGCCGGCCACATCATCCGCCCGCCGTACAGGACGGGCGCCGGGCTCAGCGCGAACTCCAGCCCGGTCACCACCGCGAAGTCGCCGCCGCCCCCGCGCAGCGCCCAGAACAGCTCCGGGTCCGACTCGGCGGTCACCCGCACCCGCGCCCCGGTGGCGTCCACCACGTCGGCGGCCAGCACGCTCGCGGACGCGAACCCGTACTTCCTGCTGAACCAGCCCAGCCCGCCGCCCAGCGTGTACCCGGTCACGCTCACCACCGGGGAGCTGCCCGCGACGCCGGTCAGCCCGAGCGGCCCGGCCGCGGACAGCACCTGGCCCCACTTCGCGCCCGCGCCGGCCCGCGCGACGCCGTCCGCGATCTCGACGGTGTCCATCAGGTGGGTGCGCAGCAGGATCACGCCCTCGGCCGTCACCGCGCCGTGTCCGCTCGCCTGGGTGGTCACGGTGAGCCCGTGCAGCGCGGCGTGGCCGACCGTCGCCGCGACGTCGTCGGCGCCCGCCGCTTCCACGACCGCCGCGACCGGCTGGTCCACCGACAGGTTCCACGGCGTACGAGCCTCGTCGAACCCCGCGTCACCCGGGAGCCACAGCCTGCCCTTGATCATGTTCTTCAGCTCGTTCATGGGGACAAGCATGCGTTTTCCTGTTTGCGGCTGACTTGGGGTTGACTTGGGGTTCGTGGACGTGCGACTGCTCGGCCCCCTGGAGGTGGCCGACGCCTCGGGGGCGCGGCTGGACCCCGGCACCCGCAAGCAGCGGGCCGTGCTCGCCATGCTCGCGCTCAGCCCCGGCCGCCCGGTCTCGCTGGACCGGCTCGTCGAGGAGCTGTGGGCGGGCGAGGCTCCGGCCAAGGCGACGGCCACCCTCCAGGCGTACGTCTCCCACCTGCGGCGGGTGCTGGAGCCCGGCCGCCGGCCGCGCACCCCGCCGCGCCTGCTGCTCACCCGCGAACCCGGCTACCTGCTGGACATCACCCCCGCCCAGACCGACGCGGGCCGGTTCGCCGCGTGGGCGGCCGACGGACGCCGGCTGCTGGCGGCGGGGCGGCCCGCCGAGGCGGCGGGCGTGCTGGACCGCGCGCTCGGGCTGTGGCGCGGGGAGCCGCTGGCGGAGTTCCCCGGGCTGGGGTTCGCCGGGGCGGAGGCGGCCCGGCTGTCGGAGCTGCGCTCGGGCGTGGTCGAGGACCGGCTCGCCGCCCGGCTGGAGCTCGGCGAGGCGAGCGTGCCCGAGCTGGAGGAGCTGGTCTCGGCCGGCCCGTACCGGGAGCGGGCCTGGTCGCTGCTGGTGCTGGCCCTCTACCGGGCGGGACGGCAGGCCGAGGCGCTGTCCGCCCTGCGCCGGGTGCGCGCGCTGCTGTCGGACGAGCTCGGCATCGAGCCGGGACCGGCGCTCCGGCGCCTGGAACAGGCTGTCCTCACCCAGTCGCCCGAGCTGGAGACGCCTTCGGCGACCGAGGCGGGGCTCGCCGCGACAGGACCGCAGGCTGCCGAGGCCCGGCACGGCGGGTCCGGAGTGGCCTGGACACCTGCTCCGGCGGTGGCCGGGGGCGCCGGGGTGGCGCGGCATCGGGAGGGCGGACGCGAAAGGCTGGTCGGGCGGGAGAGAGAGGTGCGGGCGCTGGAGGAGCGGCTCGCCGAGGCCAGGGGAGGGCGTGGCGGGCTGGTCATCGTGAGCGGCGAGGCGGGCATCGGGAAGACGAGCCTGGCCCGCGCCGCCGCCGACGTCGCCGGGTCCCGAGGGTTCCGGGTCGTCTGGGGACGGTGCCCCGACGAGGGCGGGGCGCCCGCGTTCTGGCCCTGGCGCCAGGCGGGGGTGCTGCCCGCGCGGCCGCGCGCCGAGCTGTTCGACCTGTACGACGACGTCCTGGCGTACCTGCGCGAGGAGCCGACCCTGCTGGTGCTGGAGGATCTCCACTGGGCCGACGCCTCGTCGCTGAAGCTCCTGGAGTACGTCTCCGCCGAGCTGCCGCGTACCGCCACGCTGGCGATCGTCACACTCCGGCCGGACGAGCAGCGGGAGCGGCTCGGCGAGACGCTGGGCGCGCTGTCGAGAGAGGGGCTGCGGCTGCCTCTCGTTCCCTTCGGCGCCGACGAGGTACGCGCCTACCTGCGGCAGCGGGACGTGCGCGCCGACCCGGTGGCGCTGCTCGACCGGTCCGGCGGGAACCCGTTCTACCTGGAGGAGCTGCTCCGGCTGCCGGAGAGCGAGCGCGACCGGGTGCCGCCCGGCGCCCGCGACGTCATCGGCCGCCGCCTGGCCAGGCTGCCCGGCCCCACCCAGGACCTGCTCAAAGCCGCCGCCGTGGCGGGCCGCGAGGCGGACGTGGACCTGCTGTCCGCCCTCGCCGGCCGTCCGGTCGAGGACGTCATGACCACCCTGGAGCCCGCCCTCGCCACCGGCCTGATCACCGAGTCGGCCACCGGCTACCGCTTCTCCCACGCCCTGGTCCGCGAGGCCCTCGACACCGGCCTCACCCGCCTCGACCGCGCCCGCCTCCACCTCCGCGCCGCCGAACACCTCGAACGCGCGTCGGCTATCGGCCCCGCCGACCGCCTGGAAGGCGTGTCGGCTCCCGGCCCCGCCGACCACCTGGAAGGCGTGTCGGCTCCCGGCCCCGCCGACCACCTGGAAGGCGCGTCAGCTCCCGGCCCCGCCGACCACCTGGAACGCCGCCCCGACGGCGCTGTTGGACGGCGCCTTGAGCGGGCGTCGGGCGCCGATGCCGGGGGCCGGTCGGCGGAGCGGGCGTGGGGCGGGGATCTCGGTGGGCGGAGCGCGGGTCCCGATCCCGCGGTGCTCGCGGCGCACTTCGCCGCCGCCGCTCCGCTGGCTCCCGCCGGGAAGGCTGTCGCGTACGCCACCGAGGCCGCGCGCCAGGCAGCCGGGCGGCACGGTTACCAGGAGGCCGTCGCGCTGTGGGAGCTGGCGCTGGCCCACCTGCCGCCCGGCGACTCGGCCGCCCGCTGCCGCACGCTCACCGGCCTGGGCCAGGCCAGGCGTGCGGTCGGCGACGCCGAGGGCGCGTTCCGCGACCTGGCCGAGGCCATCGCGCAGGCGCAGCGGATCGGCGACCGGGCGGCGCTGGTGCCGGCGGTGACGGCGTTCGGCGCACCCGCCGTGTGGAACTGGCGGCCGTACGGGTTCGTCGACGACGACCTGGCCGACGTGCTGGAGAACCTGCTCGCCGGCCCGCTCGGCGACCACGACAGGGCGGCCCTGCTCGGCACGCTCGGCGTCGAGCTGCACTACGGGCCGCGCCGCGCGGAAGGGGAGCGCCGGGCCGCCGAGGCGGTCGAGCTGGCCCGCGCCACCGGCGACCCCGCCCTGCTGGCCAGGACGCTGAACAACTACCTCCTGGCCGCGTTCGTACCGGGACGCAACCACGAGCGGCTGCGCGCCGTCGACGAGCTGCTCGCCATCCCGTGCCTGCGCCGCGAGGAGAGGCTGGTCGCCCGCGCCATCCGCATGTCGTGCCTGCTGCGCGCCGGCGACCTCGCCGAGTGGGAGCACGAGCTGTCCCGCTGCGAGCAGCTCCTGCGCGAGCTGCGCAGGCCCGAGCTGGAGGCGATGGTCCGGGTGGCGCAGACGGGCGGGCTCATGCTGCGCGCCCGCTGGGCGGAGGCCGAGTCGCTGCTGGAACGCTTCCCCGCGCCCCGCTACGGCGCCAGCCTGTGGGGCCTGGACGCGCGCCGCCTGATCGCCCGCTACCTGTGCGGGCGCGCGCGGGGCGAGGCCGCCGGGCTGGTGGACGAACTGGTCGCCGCCGCCGAGCCCGCGCTGATGGCGCCGGTACGCCCCGTCGCGATCCTGGCCGCCCTGGAGAACGGCCGCGAGGTCCTGGCCCGCGAGCTGCTCGCCCGATGGGGCGGCACCCTGCGGGAAGACTGGTCCGCCGACTTCCTGTGGCCGGTGTGGGGCCTGGTCGCCGCCAGGCTCGGCACCCCCTCGCCCGGCGACCTCTACGCCCGGCTGCTGCCCATCGCCGACCAGCTCGTGGTGATGGGCTCGGGCAGCGCCGTCTTCGGCTCGGTCCGCGACGCGCTGGCCCAGCTCGCGCTCCGGCTCGGCCGTACGGAGGAGGCGGCGGAGCACGCGCGGGCCGCGATCGCCGCGCACCAGCGGCTGGGCCTGCCGTACTGGGAACAGCACAGCCACGACCAGTGGCAGTCCGCCACCGAACGAGCGAACCTCCGGTCATAAAACCTGCCCCAGCCGGAACGGCACGCACCCCGTCCAGCCCGCGCCGATCGGGCCGGGACAGCGTCTCCCTGTCCGGAAGCGCGTCGTGCCGGTGCCGTGGGGATGTCGGGGGGTGCGCGTATCGTGACCACATGTCTGACATCGAGGTCGCCGGCCGCGAAGTCCGCATCACCAGCCCCGACAAGGTGATCTTTCCCCGCACCGGCCACACCAAGCTCGACCTGGTGCGTTACTACCAGGCCGTGGGCGAGGCGGCGCTGCGCGGCGTCCACGGGCGGCCGATGGTGCTCAAGCGGTTCGTGCGCGGCGTGGAGGAGGAGCCGTTCTTCCAGAAGCGCGCCCCCGCCAAGCGGCCCGGCTGGATCGAGGTGGCCGAGCTGAGATACCGGTCAGGGCTCAGCGCGGAGGAGGTCGTCTGCACCGATCTGGCCCAGCTCGCCTGGGTGGTCAACCTCGGGTGCGTCGACCTCAACCCGCACCCCGTGCGCGCCGACGACCTGGCCCACCCCGACGAGTTGCGCATCGACCTCGACCCGGTGCCCGGCGTCGAGTGGGACGACGTGCTGCGCACCGCCCAGGTGGCCCGCGAGGTGCTCGCCGACCACGGCCTGACCGCCTGGCCCAAGACGTCCGGCTCGCGCGGGTTCCACGTCTACGCCCGCATCGACCGGCGCTGGCCGTTCGCCCAGGTGCGCAAGGCGGCCGAGACCGTGGCCCGCGAGGTCGAGCGGCGCGCCCCCGACCTGGCCACCAGCCGGTGGTGGAAGGAGGAGCGCCACGGCGTGTTCGTCGACTTCAACCAGAACGCCTACGACCGCACCGTCGCCTCCGCCTACTCGGTGCGCGCCGTCCCCGACGCCCGCGTCTCCACCCCGCTCACCTGGGACGAGGTGCCGGGCTGCCGGCCGGAGGCGTTCACCGTCGACACCGTTCCCGCCCGGCTGGCCGAGTCGGGCGACCCGTGGGAGGACATGGACCTGCACCCCGGCTCCCTCGACGGCCTGCTCGCGCTGGCCGAGGAGCTGGGCCCGCCGGCCAAGCCGCCCAAGGGCACCGGCCGCAGGCGGCAGACCAGACCCGTCATCGAGATCGCCAAGGCCCAGCACAAGGACGAGGCGCTGGCCGGCCTCGAACGCTGGAAGGCCCGCCACCCCGGCGTCGCCGCCCGGCTGGAGCCCGCCGACGTGCTGGTCGACGGCATGCGCGGGCGCAGCAGTGTGTGGTACCGGATTCGCGTCAACCTCCAGCACGTCCCCGAGGCGGAGCGCCCGCCGCAGGAGCCGCTGGAGGTCGACTACGACCCCTGGAGTTAGCGGCCGGAGATCAGGTCGGCGATGCGGGCGTAGGGCGAGGTGGTGGTGCCGTGGTCGTTCTCGCTCCGGTCGGCGGCCCTGTAGAGGGCGTAGATCAGCTGCACGCCGATCCAGCGCAGCGGCTCCGGCTCCCACTGCCGCACCTGGCGGCCCACCCACGGCAGCGACGTCAGCTCGGTGTCGCGCCGCAGCACCAGGTCGCGCAGCGTGCGCCCGGCCAGGTTGGTGGTGGTCACGCCGCTGCCGACGTAGCCGCCCGCCCAGCCGAGCCCCGTCTCGTGGTCCAGGTGCACCGTCGAGCACCAGTCGCGCGGCACCCCGAGCACGCCGCACCACGCGTGCTGCACCCGCGCGTCGGCGGTGGCGGGGAACAACTTGACGAGCATCCGCCAGAGCGACGCGACCGTCTGCGCCTGCGTGGCCCCCCAGACGTCGGTACGCGACCCGTACCGGTAGGGCACGCCCCGCCCGCCGATGGCGATCCGGTCGTCGGCCGTGCGCTGCGCGTAGATGTAGCCGTGCGCCTGGTCGCCGAGCAGTTCGTTGCCCGACCAGCCGATGTGCTTCCACATCTCGGCGGGCAGCGGCTCGGTGACGATCATCGAGCTGTTCATCGGCAGCCACTGCCGGTGCTGGCCCGTCAGGCTGGCGGTGAAGCCCTCCGTCGCGCGGATCACGTACTCGGCCGTGACCGTGCCGCGCGTGGTGACGGCCGACGCCCGGCCCGCCTCGCGCGGGCGGATCTCGGTCACCGTGGTGCTCTCGAAGATGTCCACGCCCAGCGCCTCGGCGGCGCGGGCCAGCCCGATCGCCAGCTTGGCCGGCTGGATGCGGGCGCAGTGCGGCGAGTAGGCGCCCTCGATGGCGCCGGCCACGTGCAGCCGCTCGCCCATCTCGTCGCGGTCCATCAGGCGCATGTCGTCCTCGCCGTACCCCCACGTGCGCAGGTCGGCGACCTCGGCGCGGAGGCGGCGGCGCTGCGCCGGGTTCGTGGCGGCGTGCACCAGCCCGCCCTTGTGGACGTCGGCGTCGATGCCCTCCTCGCGGGCCACGTCGATGACCTCGTCCACCGCGCGGAACATGGCGTGCTGCAGGTCGATCATGGCCTGGCGGCCCCGCGCCCTGGCGTGCCGCTTGCGCGACCCGGCGAACTCCGCCGACAGCCAGCCCCCGTTGCGGCCGGACGCGCCGAATCCGGCGAACTCCTTCTCCAGCACGGCGATCCGCAGGTCAGGCTGGGCCTTCTTCAGGTAGTAGGCCGTCCACAGGCCGGTGTAACCGCCGCCCACGATCGCCACGTCGTACACGCGCGGGCCGGGCAGCGGCGCCCGGCGCGCCGGCAGTCCGGCCTGCCGGTACCAGAACGAGACCCCGCCGTTGGCGAAGTCCCCCGTCAGCGGGATCCCATTCACGTCTGAAACCGCCTTCCATGTCAGGCTAGTGGGGAAGAGAGGAACGGAGCCGGGCGCCCCGTCGGTGATCCGGGTGCTCAGGCCGGGGTGGGCGGGCTGATCACCCAGATGACCTCGGCCGGCTGGTCGCCCTCGTTGGCCACGCGGTGCGGCACCGAGGTCCGGTACTCCACGCTGTCACCCGGCCCGAGCACGTGCGGGGAGGCAGAGCCCGACGGGCCGAGCCACACGGTGATCCGGCCGTGGAGCACGAGGAGGATCTCCTGCGACTCGCCGTGGGAGTACGGCTCGTCCCCGGTGGAGGCACCGGGGTCGAACTCGCCCGCGTACACCTCCACGTTCTGGAGGGGACGCTGGGAGATCAGGTACTTGCGGGTGCCGGGGGCGGTGCGTAACTCGGGACGCGACGGGCGGCGCACCACGCGGTGCCCGATCTCGTCCTCCTCGCTGAACAGGTCGGCCACGGTCAGGCCGAGCGCCGTGGCGATCCGCCTGAGCATGCCGATGCTGGCGCTGGTCCGGCCGCGCTCAAGCTGGCTGATGAAGCTCGGGCTCGCTTTCGCCTCGACGGCCAGTCCACGCACGGTCATGCGGCGCATGTTCCGGTACGTCCGGATGCGCGCACCCAGGCGGGCGGTCTCTTGCTCCGTCATCGAACCCTCGGTCGGCGGCACTGAACAAGGTGTTCAGTGTAACGGAAGGGACCGTACAGGTTAGGAGAAACCCCAGCAAAACGGCATACTACGCCCGGGTCTGCCGCTGGTAACCCTCGTCGCCGCCGTACACCCGCACATCCGGATCGCGCTCCGGCTGGTTCGCCGGGCTGGTCGGCGACGCGGTGTGCTCCTCGGCGAAGTCGTCCGACAGTTCGGCCGCCGGCGTCAGCCACTCCCGCCACCCGAGCGTGCCCAGCGGGGCGTTCCTGACCATCAGCCGGCCCGCCCGCTGCTCGGCCGCCGCTTTGCCGGGATAGCGCACCCGCGGGCACAGACGGCGCAGCCCGCGCGCCCTGAGCCAGGTCCTGACCAGCTCGGAGGTGCTGAGCACCTCCGGTCCGCCGTACGCGAGCGCCGCCCGGCGCGGCTCGCCCGCCAGCAGCCCCGTCAGGTAGCCGGCCACCTCCCGGGCGTCCACCGGCTGCCAGGGCAGCGACGGGTCCACCGGGAGCACGGGGGAGGCGGCCCACTGCCGCAGCAGCAGGTCCAGCGACTGGTGCAGGTGGCTGTGGCGGACGAGGGTCCAGCCCAGGCCGCTGCTCCTGACGACGCGCTCGGCGTCCTCCCGGCGCCGGCGCTCCCGCCCGGTCGCCGGCGCCGCCACCCGCAGCAGGTGCGGCACGCCCGCCCCGCACGCGGCGGCCACCAGCGCGCGAGCGGCCGCCGGGTCCGCGCGCCGCTCAGGCAGGAGCAGGACGGCGTCGCAGCCGCGCACGGCGTCCTTCACCCGCTCGCCGGGGAACCACCGGGAGTCGCCGCCTTCACCAGGTCCCCGGCCCAGCGCTCGGACCTCGTGACCCGCCTTGACCAGGGCGGGCACGGTGGCCCTGCCCAGCGCCCCGCCCGCTCCCGACATCAGAATGCGCATGCCGGGCTACTACCCCCCACCTGCGGGTTCAGGCGGCAGCGGAGTACGACTCGGCGATGCCCCCCGCCGCCGTGCGCAGGATGTCGACCAGGCGCGGCAGCTCGCGGGCCCGGCGGGACGCCAGCACGATGCCCAGGGCGGCGATGGCCCGGCCCTCCACCAGCACCGGGGCGGCGGCCGAGCAGGAGCCCAAGGTCATCTCCTCGTACGTGAGCGCGTATCCCTGGGCGCGGACCGTGGACAGCTCGCGGGCCAGCCGGCCGGGCTCGGTGATGGTGTGCGGCGTGGGCCGCTCCAGCTCACGCGCCAGATAGGCGCGGACGAACCAGTCGGGCTCGTAGGCCAGCAGCGCCTTGCCCACCCCGGTCGGGTGCATCGGCAGCCGCCCGCCCGCCCTGGACACGATCGGCACCGCCCGCCGCCCGTACACCTTGTCGACGTACAGCACCTCCAGGCCCTCGCGGACGGCCAGGTGGACGTTCTCGCCGGTGCCGGCGAACACCTCCTGCAGCCACGGGTGCGCCAGGTCCTGCAGCCGGCCGGGCGCGAGCTGCCCCAGCTCCCACAGCCGCAGCCCCACGCTCAGCCGCCCGTCGGGGCCGCGGCCGAGCGCCTGCCACCGCTCCAGCTCGCCCACCAGCCGGTGCGCCGTCGTCAGCGGCACCCCGCTGCGCGCCGCCACCTCGGTGAGCGTCAGCCGTGGGTGCGCGGCGTCGAACGCGCCGAGGATCGCCAGGACCTTGGACGTCACGCTCCTGCCCGGCTCCCGTGCTCCACCTGCCATGCGCCCATCCTCGCAGGATTCTTCCGCTCAGTGGAAGCGCCCCCTCGATCCGCGGGGCGGGAAGGCAGGATGCTTTCCGCATGCGGACTCAGGTAGGGATCATCGGAGCCGGGCCCGCCGGCCTGCTTCTGTCTCACCTGCTCCACCTGCGCGGCATCTCCTCGGTGGTGCTGGAGAGGCGTAGCCGCGACTACGTCGAGCGGCGCGTCCGCGCCGGGGTGCTGGAGCAGGGCACGGTGGACACGCTCGTCGAGGCGGGCGTCGGCGGGCGGATGCTCCGGGAGGGGCTGCCCCACCACGGCATCGAGCTCAGGTACGGCGGCGCGGGACACCGCGTCCCGTTCGAGAAGCTGGTGCCCGGCCGGGCCATCACCGTGTACGGGCAGCAGGAAGTGGTCAAGGACCTCATCGCCGCCAGGCTGGAGGCGGGCGGCGACATCCGGTTCGAGGTCGAGGACGTGGCGCTGCACTCCCTGGAGGACCGGCCCTACCTGACCTTCGGCGGCGAGCGGCTCGACTGCGACGTGATCGCCGGCTGCGACGGCTTCCACGGCGTGTCCAGACCGGCCGTGCCCGAGGGCGTGCTGACCGCGTACGAGCGCGAGTACCCGTTCGCCTGGCTCGGCATCCTCGCCAACGTCGCGCCCTCGTCCGAGGAGCTCATCTACGCGCGCAACGAGCGCGGCTTCGCCCTGCACAGCATGCGCTCACCCACGGTCAGCCGGTTCTATCTGCAGGTGCCGCCGGACGCCGACGTCGACGACTGGCCCGACGGGCGCGTCTGGGACGAGCTGAAGGCCCGCCTGGAGACCGTGCCCGGCTTCACCCTCACCACCGGTGAGATCGTGGAGAAGGGCGTCACGCCGATGCGCTCCTTCGTCGTGGAGCCCATGCAGTACGGCAGGCTCTACCTGGCCGGCGACGCCGCCCACATCGTGCCGCCCACCGGCGCCAAGGGCCTCAACCTGGCCGTCGCCGACGTGCGCGTGCTGACCGAGGCCCTGGCGGCGTACTTCGAGGACGGCTCGGCCGAACTGCTCGACGGCTACTCCGCCGCCTGCCTCAAGCGGGTCTGGCGGGCCCAGCACTTCTCCTGGTGGATGACGACGCTGCTGCACACGTTCGACTCCGACGACGCCTACGGGCGGCGGCTGCAGCTCTCCTACCTGGACTACGTGACCTCGTCCGAGGCGGCGGCGACCACCTTGGCGGAGAACTACGTCGGCTACGAATGGTGACCGAAGGACAGACCATGACTCATCCGCCCTACCTGTATCCCGGCTACCAGAGCACCGTGCTGCGCGCCCCGTCGCGGCCCCCGGTGGCGTTCAAGGCCGACCCCGACGCGATCGAGCTGAGCAGCCCCGTCTTCGGGCACGATGAGGTCGGCTCCCTGGACGCCGACCTGACCCGGCAGCACGCCGGCGAGCCGATCGGTGAGCGGATCATCGTCACCGGCCGCATCCTGGACGACGGCGGACGCCCGGTCCGCGGCACGCTCGTGGAGGTCTGGCAGGCCAACTCCGCCGGACGGTACGCGCACGCGGGCGACCAGCACCCGGCCCCGCTCGACCCGAACTTCACCGGCGCCGGCCGCTGCCTCACCGACGACGAGGGCCGCTACCGGTTCGTCACGATCAAGCCTGGCGCGTACCCGTGGCGCAACCACCCGAACGCCTGGCGGCCCGCCCACATCCACTTCTCGGTGTTCGGCACCGCCTTCACCCAGCGGCTCGTCACCCAGATGTACTTCCCCGGCGACCCGCTCATGCCGTTCGACCCGATCATGCAGTCCATCCCGGACGAGGCGGCCCGCCAGCGGCTCGTGTCCTCGTACGCGCACGACGTCACCCAGCCCGAGTGGGCGCTCGGCTACACCTTCGACGTCGTCCTCGGCCGTACCCCCATGGAGTCCTGATGCCCGCGACCCCCTCGCAGACCGTCGGCCCCTTCTTCGCGCACGCGCTCCCGTACGAGCACGACTGGGAGCTCGTCCCCGAGCGGCACCCGGAGGCGATCACGCTCACCGGCCGCGTCTGGGACGGCGCCGGCGAGCCGGTCCCGGACGCGCTGCTGGAGCTGTGGCTCGGCCGCACCGGCGACCGGGGCGCGCTCCGCCGCGGCGACGGCGGCGTGTCCGGATTCGGCCGCTGCGCCACCGATCCCGACGGCCGCTACCGCTTTCGAACCATCCGTCCCTCCGGGCCGTACCTCTCCTTGCAGATCTTCGCCCGCGGCCTGCTGCGCTCCGTCCTGACCCGCGTGTACCTGGAGGACCTTCCTGACCCGCTCCTGGACGGACTCGACCCGGCCAGGCGTGCGACACTCCTCGCGACGGGGAAGGGGGACACCTACGAGTTCGACGTACGCCTGCAGGGCGAAGGGGAGACGGTGTTCCTTGACTTCTGACGACACCCCCGACACCGCGTCGGGGGGTTCCGGCGCTCCCTCCGGGGGTTCTGGTGCTGCCTCCGGCGGTGCGGTAGCGGGCGCGTCGGGGGGTTCCGGTCCTGCCTCCGGGGGCTCCGGTCGCGCGGCAGCGGGCGCCTCCCGAGGTTCTGGTGCCGCTTCCGGGGGTTTCGGCGGTGCGGCAGCGGGCGCGTCCCGAGGTTCCGGTGCCGCCTCCCGGGGGACCGCCGCCGGCGCGGGTAGCTCCGGAGAGGTTTCGGGGGCGCTCGATACCGGGCTCCTGGCGCCGGTGCGTGCGGGCGTCCGCGTCGAGGAGTTGACGTCCGACCAGGCCTGGGTACGGGCGATGCTGGACGCCGAGGCGGCCTTGACCCGAGCGCAGGCGCGGGCGGGCCTGGTGCCGGAGGAGGCGGCGGCGCTGATCGGCCGCGCGGCGGCGGAGCTGGACGTGGACGTGCCCGCCCTGGCCCGACGCGCCCGCCGGTCGGCCAACCCCGTCGTGCCGCTGGTGTCCGACCTGCGCGAGGCCGCCGGCGCGGCGGCCTCCCACGTGCACCTGGGCGCCACCAGCCAGGACATCCTGGACACCGCCGCGATGCTGGTCGCCCGCCGGGCGTCCGAAGCCATCCTCGCCGACCTCGACGCCGTCGCGGCGTCCCTGGCCGGGCTGGCGGAACGGCACCGCACCACGGTGATGGCCGCCCGCACACTGGGCCAGCAGGCCGTCCCCACCACCTTCGGCCTGAAAGCGGCCACCTGGCTGGCAGGCGTCCTGCGCGCCCGCGACCGCCTGGCGGCCGTCCCCCTCCCCGCCCAGCTCGGCGGGGCCGCCGGCACCCTCTCCGCCCTCACCGAAGCCACCGAAGGCCCTCCCACGAGCGCCCAGTCTCCCGAAGGAGCGGAGGCCGCGGGGACATCCCTTCCAACTCCACACCAGCCCGGCGAAGGCCGTTCCCCTTCCGCCCTCACCGAAGCCGCCGAAGGCGCTTCCGCGAGGGCGCAGTCTTCCGAAGGAGCGGGAGCCGCAGAGACCCCCTCTCCCACTCCACACCAGCCCGGCGAAGGTCGTACGAGTGAAGGGCGGGCGGCCTCTGGCGTCGGTGAACACCCGCCTTCGGTAGGGGAACGGGCCCTGCGCGTCGTCGAGTTGTTCGCCCAGGAGACCGGGCTGGTCGCGCCCGAGATCCCGTGGCACGCCGAACGGTCGGTCGTCGCCGACCTGGGCGCGGCGCTGGCCGGTGTGTCGACGGCGCTCGGCAAGATCGCCGCTGACGTCGTGCTCATGTCGCAGACCGAGGTCGGCGAGGTGGCCGAGGCGTCACCGGGCGGCTCGTCCGCCATGCCGCACAAGCGCAACCCCGCCCTGTCCGTCCTGATCCGCGCCGCCTCGCTCCAGGTCCCCGTCTACGCGCAGGCGCTGGCCCAGGTGGGGGAGCACGAACGCGCGGCGGGCGCCTGGCAGGCCGAGTGGAGCCCGCTCCGCGAGTGCCTGCGGCTGACCGGCGGCGCCGCGGAGACCGCCGCGGAACTGACCGCCGGCCTCCAGGTCTTCCCGGGGAAGATGCGCGCCAACGCCGGGCTCACCGGAGGCCGCATCGTCTCCGAACGCCTGGCCGCCCACCTCGGCCGGGACGCGCTCACCGAGACGCTCCGCCGGGACGGCTCCCTCGACGCCCCCGCCGACCTGCTGGACCCGTCCGGCTACCTGGGCGCGGCCCCGGCCCTCACCGACCGAGTCCTGGCCGCGTACCGAGACAGAGAAGGACACCAGTGAAGCTCCATCATCGCGTCGACGGCCCCGCCGGCGGGCCGCTGCTCGTGCTCGGCCCGTCGCTGGGCACCACCCTGGACGTCTGGAAGCCGCAGCTGCCGGCGCTGACCGACCGGTGGCGGGTGCTCCGGTACGACCTGCCGGGACACGGCGGCTCGCCCGCGGCCGGCGGGTTCACACTCGACGACCTGGCCCTGGCCGTGCTCGACCTCGTGGACGAGCCGTACTTCGCCATCGGCGGGATCTCGGTCGGCGGCGCGGTCGCCGCGACCGCCGCGCTCAGGGCGCCGGAGCGGGTGCGGAGCCTGATCATGTGCTGCTCGTCCGCCAGGTTCGGCGAGCCGGGCCCCTGGCGGGAGCGGGCGGCACAGGTACGGACCGCGGGCGTGCGGTCGCTCGGGCCCGTGCTGGCCTCACGCTGGTTCACCGACGGGTACGACGGAGGCTGGGTCATCGACATGCTCGGCCAGGTCGACGACGAGTCCTACGCCGCCTGCTGCGAGGCGCTGGCCGGTTACGACCTGAGGACCGGGCTGCCGGAGATCGCCGCGCCCGCGCTGATCATAGCGGGGGCCGACGACCCGGCGACGCCGCTGGAGCACGCGCTCACCCTGACCACCGGCATCCCGGGCGCCCTGCTCGCGGCCATCCCGGCGGCCTCGCACCTGGCGACCGTCCAGCGTCCGGTCCCGGCGACGGCCGCGATCCTGCGCCACCTCTCCGACACCTGGCCGGCGGGCGCGGGCAAGGCCGCGGGGGAGAGCCGGGCCGACGGGATGCGGACCCGGCGCGAGGTGCTCGGCGGCGCGCACGTCGACCGGGCCAACGCCGCCATCACCGACTTCACCCGCGACTTCCAGGATTTCATCACCCGCTACGCCTGGGACGAGATCTGGAACCGTCCCGGCCTCGACCGGCGCGCCCGCAGCGTCGCCACGCTCACCGCGCTGGTGGCGCGCGGTCACATGGAAGAGCTCGCGATGCACGTACGGGCGGCTCTGCGGAACGGGCTCACCCGCGAGGAGATCAAGGAGGTGCTGCTGCAGACCGCCGTCTACTGCGGGGTCCCGGCGGCCAACTCGGCCTTCGCGGTGGCGCAGCGCACGCTCGCGGACATCGACGCCGAAGGGTAAAGGGGTTTTGGGGTGGTTTATGGTTTAAAGGTGCATTTCGAGGATGGGTGGGCGGCTGCGCCCCTGCAGTGGGTGATGGGGGAGCTGGGCCAGGACCAGCTCGCCAGGATGGCCACCGACCCCGCGCTGGTCGCCGCGGTGGACCAGCACGCCGCGATCCTGCGGGACACGATCCCGCTCGACCCCGAGATCCTGGGCGACTACGTGCTGGGCTTCCTGGACGGACTGCGCGAGTGGGGCTGGTTCTACGACGGCCTGCCCGACCCCCCGGCGCTCCGCCTGACGGCCGCGTGCTGGCTCGCCCACCGGCACGGCTTCCTCACAGGCGACCTCCCCGCCTGAGCCGTCCGCCGGACCGTCATGCCCGCGCCGGCAGTTGGTCCAGCGGCTCGTTCCGGTACAGGCGCCCGATGGCATCGGCCAGGAGCGGCGCCACCGAGCACACATCAAGCGGCATCCCCGAGTCGGGCCGCTGCGCGACGGTGTCGGTGACCAGGATCCGCCGGATCGTGGCACGGCTGAGGCGCTCGGCCGCCGATGCCACGAACAACCCGTGCGTCGCCACCACCACGATCTCCGGCGCGGCACCGTGGCCGGCCACCACCTCCGCGGCAGCCTCGATAGTGCCGCCGGTACTGATCATGTCGTCGACGATGACCACCGGACGATCCCGTACATCCCCCACCAGTTCCTCGGCGACCACACGTGTCCCGCTCAGCCTGGTCTTGCGCACCACCGCCACAGGACACGACAGCAGAGCGCCGTAATGCTCCGCCAGCTTGACCGCGCCGAGATCAGGCGCCACCACCACGGCCTCGTCCGGCACCTGCTCCCCCAGCACGCGGGCGAGGGCTGGCACGGCCGTCAGCATCTCCACCGGAACAGCGCAGATCGCCTCCAGCGCGGTCGTGTGCGGATCCGTCACGATCAGACGCCGCATCCCGGCCGAAGCGAGCGCGTCCGCGACGACGCGGATTCCGATCGCCTGCCCGGACCGGCCACGACGGTCCTGACGGGCGTACCCGAAGTACGGCATGACCGCGGTGATCTGCGCCGCGCCCGCCCGACGGCAGGCGTCGATCAGCAACAGCGACTCCATCACGTGCTCGTTGACCGGCGGGCTCGTGGGTTGGACCAGATAGACGTCCGCACCCCGCATCCCGCCCACGACGGGCCGGAGCTCTCCGTCCGGAAATCGCTCCACCGCCGCGGAGACCGGCGCGATGCCGAGAATCCCGGCCACGGAGCCGGCCAGCACGTGGTTGGCCGTTCCCGCCACGATCTGCAGTGTCATCGGTGTGGTCCACCTCCGCTCCTGGCGGGGCGCCTACCCCTCGCTGCCCTCGCTCCCCCTCCGGCCCAGGCCGGCTGCGAGCAGCAGCTCGTGGGCGAGTCGTGCGGCCCGCTCCGCATGCGGCTGCCCGGGCTCCTCCACCGGCGGGCTCTCCAGGCCGCGGGCCAGGGCCAGACTCGCCTCCGCCAACGCCTGGAGCTGCTGGTCGACTTTGTCGGCCCGGGCCCTGAGAGCGTTCAGCTCGGCCTCGAGCGCATGAGTTCGTTCTTCTGAAGAAACCACGTCAGGCTGGGGCTCGGACATCTGACCCACCTCTCAGGAAGCGCTCGCTCTGCTTTCCCCCTGCCCAGGGTCGGCGCGGTGTCACAGCGTCCAGACCTCCTGACCGCCTGATGGTGATGCGGAGAGGTCGGTGGGCGGGATCTCGAACCGCCCGCTCGCCTCTGCCATGAGCTCGTTCAGCCTTCGGGTGCGGCTCCGTCGCCTGTGACCAGCACGGCCCCCGGTGAACGCCGGGGTCGCGGCCGGGCCGAGTCGGCCCGGCCGCCCCTGCATCGTCCCGGAGGGCGGCAGGAGTCAGGGCTCCCGGATGTCCGGCCGGGTGGAGCCGACCGTCCCGGTGCCGGTCTGCGGCGTGATCCGCTGCTCCGACGTGCCGCGCTCGGCCATCTCCTCGGGCGTCATGGCACGGGCGTGCTCACGCCCCTGCTGGTACGCCTCCGCGTGCGCCCTGGCCTGCGGCGCCTCCTCCTCGATCCGGCTGAGCCAGCGCTCCCACCGCTGCTGCATGGGCCGCACGAGCCCGCCGCCGACGCCGATGGCCGCGATCGCGCCCACTGTGGCGAGCGCCGCGATCAGGACCGGGGTGGTGACCGCCGTGGCCACGCCGATCTGGTTGAGCGCGGCGATGATCCCCAGCGCCCAGATGAACACTTCCGCGGCCACGGCCAGCAGGCGGCCGTAGGACAGCCCGCCGAGCGCGCCCCTGATGATGTCGCCGACGGCCTTCGCGATCGCGCCGGCCACCACGATGATCACGATGGCCACGATCGCCATGGGCAGCCACGCCACCACGGCGTTCAGAAGCGCGGAGATCGGGTTCGGCCCGAACACGCTGAACGCGATCTGCAGGGTGACCAGGATGATCGCATAGAAGACGATCCTGGCGAGCAGGCTGCTCGCGTCGTACTGGCTGCGCTCCAGCCACCTCTGCACGCCACTGCGCTGGACGGCCCGGTCGAACCCGACCCGCTCCAGAACCTTGTCGACGACCTTCTCCAGTAGCTTCGCCACGATCCAGCCGATGATGAGTATGACCAGGAACGCGATGAGTCTTGGTACGAATGTCGCGATCATTCGCCAGGCATCGGATATGCCCTGGCCTATGTTGATGTCCACGGTTTCCCCCTCCGAGGAGCCAATGTCAGCGCGCTACCCGCTCGGAGTGGCTATATGCACGCAGCGTGACATAATCTGCGCAGAAGCGGCCAAATGGTAAACAGAGCGTGATGATGGACGCCCTTGAGGTCAAGGCCGCTCGATGATTCGCCCTGGCCCGGTGCAACGAGAAAGCCCCAGACCTGGCGGGTGCCAGAATCTGGGGCTTTGTGGGGTGGACGATACTGGGATTGAACCAGTGACCTCTTCCGTGTCAGGGAAGCGCTCTCCCGCTGAGCTAATCGTCCGTATTGAGTTGTCACTCAGAGCGGAAGACGGGATTCGAACCCGCGACCCTCACCTTGGCAAGGTGATGCTCTACCCCTGAGCCACTTCCGCATGGCACTGCTCTTACCTTAGCGGATTCTCGTGAGATCCGCCGAACCTGCCGAGGTGGAGACGGGATTTGAACCCGTGTAGACGGCTTTGCAGGCCGCTGCCTCGCCTCTCGGCCACTCCACCAGGAGTTGAACTCCGAGCGGAAGACGGGATTCGAACCCGCGACCCTCACCTTGGCAAGGTGATGCTCTACCCCTGAGCCACTTCCGCGTGTCTCCGGCGCCAGCCGGTTACGAAGAAAACCATATCGCTTTCCGGGAGTGCCCGTGTCCATGGAGCAGCTCCCGGGGCGAAAATCAGCGGATGAGGCGGACGTCCTCCGCCTTGACGAACGCGACGCGGTGGCCGAGCTGGATCTGGTGGTAGCGCTGCCTGCCCCTCACGGTGACGTGGCTCGCGGGCTTGTATCCGGCCGCATGGTACGAACCGGTCAGGGTGTCGCCGACCGTGTACGCCTCGCCGGGGCCGATCCGGTACGGGAGCGCGACGTGAGGCTGGTAGGCGACTCCCGTGCCGCGATAGGCCGACTTCTCCGGGTAGGCGCGCCCGTACACCTTGACGTCCGGGTTGCGCGGGACCACCACGGGGCCGCGGGCGCGGACGGCGGTCGGGTGCTCGTGCGGGTCGTGGAACCAGGCACGGCGGCCGAGATACCAGATGGCCGTCCAGTCGCCGCGCCGCCCGGCCACCGCGAACCGCTGCCCGGCGGAGGCGCGGGCGCTGTGGTCGTAGACGCTGTACGTGCTGGGCTCGCCGACGCGCTTGCCGATGTCGTCCACCAGCGGCGCGTCGTGGCGGGGCGCCGTGTGCAGCCACACCGCGGACGCGCCGTGCGGCGGGCACGGGCGGTCGGGCTTGGCGCTCTTGCAGCCGGTGAAACGCGGCCGGTGCTCGTCGTACTCCGGCAGGATCAGGACGGATCCCCCACGCCCGGGCCGTTCCCGCACAACCCTGCCGAACCCGACCCCATCACGCACGACCGAGCTTGCGGCGGTCTGGTCGCGCATGGAGGTCTGGTCGCGCACGACCGGGCCGCTCTGACCGTGCACGACCGCGTCCGCCGCGGCCTGATCAAGCCCGATGGTGTCGGCGGCGGTCTGATCACGCGCGGCCGGATCCGCGGCGGTCCGGTCAAGCGCGGCTAGGTCTGCAGGGGTGTGGTGGTGGGTGGCGGGGTCCGCAGTGGTCTGGTCATGTGCGGCCGGATCCGCAGGGGTGTGGTGGTCCGCGGCGGTTCCGTCGTGCGCGGTCGGGTCCGCGGCGGTGTGGTGCATGGGCAGGTCTGCGGTGGTGTGGTCGCGTATGGCTGGGGCCGCCGGAGGCTGGGCGTGGGAGGGACTGGTCGTGTCGGGGTGGTCTGGTTCTTCGCCGTACGAGGTGGCGGGCTCGTCGGTGGCTGCCTTCCTCAGAGTGTCGAGTCGCCGGGGGCGCTTGTCGAAGGGGGCGTCGAGCAGGTCGAAGTAGTGGGCCCAGTCCCAGTAGGGGCCGGGGTCCTCGTGCATGGTCGCGAGGGTGTCCGGGGTGGTGCCGGGGACGTTGTCGTGGCCCAGGATGTGGGCCCGGTCGAGCGGGATGTCGTGCTCGGCGGCCAGGTGGCGGACCAGCCGGGCCGACGCGCGGTACATGGCCTCGGTGTACCAGGTGCCGCCCCTGGCCAGGTAGCCCTCGTGCTCGATGCCGACCGAGCGGGTGTTGACGTCCCAGTTGCCGGCGTGCCAGGCGATGTCGCGGGTCTTCACGTGCTGGGCGATCTGGCCGTCGCGGGAGCGGATCGTGTAGTGCCAGCTCACGTACTCCGGGTCGCGGATCAGGCGTGGGATGCCCCGGAAGGGGCCCTCGGTGTCGTGGATGACGATGTAGTCGATACGGCGGGGGCGGCTCATGCGGTCGTGGTTGCCGTAGTCCTGCTCGCCGGTCCTGGCGTACGCGGCGGGCATCCACCGGCACTCCAGCGACGGCGGGCACTCGGCCCCCTCCCCCGGATCGGTCGGACGGACGGGGGAGCGGAGCGCGGGGTGCGCGGGCAGCCGGACCAGGGAGCCGTCGTCCGCCCGTCGGGCCGCGCCGTCGCGGATCACCCGCAGGACCTCGTCGGCGAACGCGCGTGAGCCCGAGTAGCGGGCGACCGCGGCGTGCCAGCGGGCCGGGTCGGCGCTGGGCACGCCCTGGTAGGACGCGAGCAGGGCGGCGCCGGCCCGGATGTTCGCGGCGGCGTCCCTCCGCAGCCGCTCGACGCTGACCCCCGTCAACCGCGCGGCCTCCCCAAGAGTCGCCCCCCAGTCGCCTCCGGACGAGGCCGCCTCTCCCGAGGTCACTCCCCGATCGCCGCTTCCGGACCGTGCCGCTTCGCCCGCGGTCGCGCCCTGGCCGCCGCTTCCGGACCGTGCCGCCTCGCCGCGGGTCGCGCCCCGATCGCCGCTTCCAGGGCGCGCCGCCTCTCGCCGATCGCCGTTTCCGGTCCGCGCCGCCTCTTTCGAGGTCGCTCGCGGGGAGCCGGATGCCGGCCGGGTGGTCTCGTGGGGCGTCGTCCCCTTGTCTTCCGCAGGGACCGTCGTCAGGGCGCCGGACAGTGCGGCGGGTTTGCCCGGGGGATCCAGGTGCGGGCGGGGGCGGGCGGAGTCGCCGCGGGCGTCGCCGTGCTGGTGGCCCGGTGCGGCGGCGCGGGGGAGGTGGCCGTGCGGCCGGCCGCCGGAGCGGGGGCCGGCGCCCGTGATGAGCGCGGGGTCCAGCAGGTGCATGGGGCCGTAACCGCCCGCCGTGGAGGGCTCGCCCGCGTGCGCGTCCCAGCGCGACTGCAGGTACGACACGCCCAGGAGCACGCTGACCGGCACCCCGTACTCCCGGGCCGCCGAGGCGAAGTCGTCCTGGCGTCCCCCCGGCTGGCCGGCCAGGACGGCGGCGGCGACGGCGACCTGCAACAGCATGACGGACCTCCACGCGACGGTACGACGCGAACACTGTGCGTCACCATTCCCGCGCCCGCATGGGATCTACCTAAAGCCGCACACCTGATTGGGAGAAGCTGAGCCCTCGCCGGAGCTGATTTCTGCCCGATATCGGGCAGGATGTTGGCGTGTCTCGTTCCATCTGCGTAATGTCCTCGTCTGTGTCTACGGCGCGGCATCCCTACGAGGACCTCATCGTCCACCTCACCCGGACGAGCCCGCTCGGGCCCGGCGAGGCGGCGCGCGTGGTGGCCGACGTGCTGTCGTACTTCTCCGAGCCCTCGGAGGAGTTCGTCCGGCGTCGCCACGGGGAGTTGCAGGCCCGTGGCTTCACCAACGATGAGATCTTTCCCAGGATCGCCGCCGAGCTGAGGGCCCGCCGGGTGGCGGCGCCCGAGCTGTCGCTGCGGCAACTGCGCCGGATCGTCTACGGATAGGAGACTCGGATGTGCGGAATCGTCGCGTACGTGGGGCCGAAGGACGCGGCACCCATCCTGCTCGAAGGGCTGCAGCGGCTGGAGTATCGCGGCTACGACTCGGCCGGGATCGTCGTCTCCAGCAAAGGACTCAAGGTCCGCAAGGTCAAGGGCAGGGTCGCCGACCTGGCCAAGGTGGTGCCGGCCAGGTTCAAGGGCGCTCTCGGCATCGGCCACACCCGGTGGGCGACGCACGGCGTGCCCAGCGACGAGAACGCGCATCCGCACCTGTCGGGCGATGAGCGCATCGCGGTGGTGCACAACGGCATCATCGAGAACGCCGGGGAGCTGCGGGCCAAGCTCGTCGCCGACGGCGTGGAGTTCCGGTCCGAGACCGACACCGAGGTGCTCGCCCACCTGATCGCCGCCGCCGTCGACGAGAACGACTCCCTTGAGGAGGCCGTACGCAAGTCGCTCAAGAGCGTCGTCGGCACGTACGGGATCGCGGTGATCGACGCCGAGCGGCCGGGCGAGGTGGTCGTGGCCCGCAACGGCAGCCCGATCGTGCTCGGCATCGGCGAGAAGGAGATGTTCGCCGCCTCCGACGTGGCCGCGCTCGTCCGCTACACCCGCCAGGTGGTCCACCTGGAGGACGGCGAGCTGGCCGTGCTGCGCGCCGACGGGTTCCACACCTTCGCCAGCGACGCCCGCGAGACCGCCAAGGAGCCGCTGACCGTCGACTGGGACGCCGGCCACTACGACACCGGCGGCTACGAGCACTACCTGCTCAAGGAGATCTCCGAGCAGCCCGAGACCACCGCCCGCACGATGAGCGGCCGCCTGGACGAGCGCTTCAACGTGGCCCACCTGGGCGGGCTCAACATGAACGCCCGCGAGACCCGCTCCTTCCGCCGGGTGAAGGTCATCGGCTGCGGTTCGGCGTACTACTCCGGCCAGATCGGCGCCCAGCTGATCGAGGAGCTGGCCCGGATCCCGGCCGACGCCGAGCCCGCCAGCGAGTTCCGCTACCGCAACCCCGTCGTCGAGCAGGACACGCTCTACGTCGCCATCAGCCAGTCCGGCGAGACCTACGACACGCTCGCCGCCGTGCAGGAGCTCAAGCGCAAGGGCGGCCGGGTGATCGGCATCGTCAACGCGGTCGGCAGCGCCATCGCCCGCGAGGTCGACGGCGGCGTCTACCTGCACGCGGGCCCCGAGGTGTCGGTGGCCTCGACCAAGGCGTTCACCTCGACCGCGGTCGCGTTCGCGCTGCTCGCCCTGCACCTGGGCCGGGTGCGCGACCTGTCTCCGGCCGACGGCCGGCGCATCTGCGAGGGCCTGCGCAGGCTGCCGGGCCAGATCGAGGAGATCCTCACCCAGGGCGACAAGATCGCCGAGCTGGCTCAGAAGTACGCCAAGCACGCGAGCATGATGTTCGTCGGCCGGGTCCGCGGCTATCCGGTGGCCCGCGAGGGCGCCCAGAAGCTCAAGGAGATCTCGTACGTGCACGCCGAGGCCTATCCGGCCAGCGAGCTCAAGCACGGCCCGCTCGCGCTGATCGGCCCGGAGATGCCGACGGTGGCGGTCGTCCCCGACGACGAGCTGCTCGACAAGAACCTCACCACGCTCGGCGAGATCCGCGCCCGCGGCGGCAGCGTGCTGATGGTCGGCCACCGCGAGCCGGACACCAAGCTGGCCGAGGACTGCATCGTGGTGCCCAAGAACGAGATCGAGCTGGACCCGATCCTGCTCACGATCCCGCTCCAGCTGCTGGCCTACCACGCCGCGGTGGCCCTCGGCAGGGACGTGGACAAGCCGCGCAACCTGGCCAAGAGTGTCACGGTGGAATAGCGGCAAGAGGGGGTTAGCAAACCCTTACCGTTCGGCTGGGTCATAGTCGGAATCCGGCCGGTGTCGCCCCGGGAGGGGAGCGCCTAGGGTCGAAAATGTGCCCCAGTCCGACCCCGACACTCCCAATCTCGCCCGAATGTACGACTACCTGCTCGGCGGCAAGGACAACTTCGCGGTCGACCGCGAGGCCCTGGACCGGCTGGCGGACCTGATACCGGAGGCGGTGCCGCAGGCGCGCGCCGCCAGGGAGTTCCTCCAGCGTGCGGTCCGCTACGCCGCCGCGCAGGGCGTCACCCAGTTCCTGGACGTGGGCAGCGGCCTGCCCACCCAGGGCAACGTGCACGAGGTGGTCCCGGACGCCAGGGTCGTCTACGTCGACCACGACCCGGTGGTGGCCGCGCACGGCCGCGAACTGCTGGAGGAGCAGGCCGGGGCCGTCTTCGTGGAGGCCGACCTGCTCGACCCCGCGCGGATGCTGGACGGCGCCGCCGGCTTCCTCGACCCGGCCAGGCCGGTCGGGGTGCTGCTGGTGTCGGTGCTCCACTTCGTGCCCGACAGCATGAACCCGCACGCCGTGGTCGCCCTCCTGCGGGAGGCGCTGGCGCCGGGCAGCCACCTGGCGATCGCGCACGCCACCTCGTCGGGCGACGCCCCGGCGGGCGGCACCGGCCGGGGACCGGAGGAGATCCAGGCGTTCTTCGGTGACTTCGTCATGATCGAGCCCGGTCTGGTGCAGGCCCACGAGTGGCGGCCCGACCGGCCACGCCTGGTCGGCGCCACGCGGCTGCCGCTGCTGGCCGGGATGGCCTGGAAACCTTAGTAGGTGATATCCGGCATGTGTAACTCTGCGTGATCTGTAAATAACCTGAAGTGGACACTTCGGGGGAGGCGGGTCATGCGGCGCAGGCGGTTCCTCGTGACAGGCCTGGGAGTGGCCGCCTGCCTGGCCGGCTGCGGTGACCGCCACGCCGGACGCGCGCCCGGCGCGTACGAGATCCTCGGCGGCGGCGAGCGCTGGAGCCGCGTCGCCGAGGCGTTCACCCAGGTGGCCCGCGGGGCCGGCTACCCGGTCGGCGGGGCCGGGCCGGTCACCACGATCACCATCACCGGGCTGCCCGCGCTCGCCGCCGCCGAGCTGAACGCGGCCGAGTCGCCCCTGCACGGCACCACCCCGCTGGCCCGGCTGGCCGGCGAGGTCGAGGTGGTGCTGGTGCCGCGCGACTCGGGTCTGGCCACCTTCGACGCGTTCGGCGCCCGCCTGCGCGCCGACCCCACGGGCACCCCGCTCGCCGGCGGGCCGCAGGGCGCCCCCGACCATCTGCTGTTCGGGCTCATCGCCCGCGGGCTCGGCGCCGACACCCGGCAGGTGGACTACACCGGCTACCCCGGCATCTCCGAGGTCGCCGCCGCGCTGCTCGCCGGCCGCGCCGTCGCCGCGACGGGCCCGCTCGCCGGCTGGCGCCCGTACATCGACCGGGGCCGGGTCCGGGTGCTGGCCGTGTCCTGTGCCGAGCGGTTCCCCGGGCTGGACGCGCCCAGCCTGCTGGAGCTCGGGGTCCGGGTGGACTTCGCGAGCTGGTGCGCCGCCGTCGGGCCCGGCGGCATGCCGCAGGAGAGCCGGGAGGCGGCCATCGGCATGTGCGAGGAGGTGACCGGCTCGCCCGGCTGGCAGCGTACCTGCCGGGAGGGCGACTGGATGCCGATCCCGCTGGCCGGCGACCGCTTCGCCGCCTGGGTCGTCTCCGAGGTCCGCCGCACCAAGGCCGTGCTCCGCGATCTCGGCCTCCTCGAAAGCGGCAAGGGCACAACATGATGTGGCGGTTGCGAAAGCAGCCACTAGATGTAGGATCTCGATCGTTCGCCGGTTCGCCCCCGCCCGGGGCGGAGCAAAAGGGAACCCGGTGCGATTCCGGGGCTGCCCCGCAGCGGTGAGCGGGAACGACCGCCGTCAACGAGCACTGGAAAGATCCGGGAAGCGACGGCCAGTAGGAGAGTGCGAGACGCCCGCGAGCCCGAAGACCTGCCGGCGATGGACCATGTCCAGGGCCTCGAGGGAGGGCCCGGGGGCCTAGCGGCGTGCGCCGCCGTGCTCTCGCGCGCCCTCACGGGGATGAGCTCGCGAGGAGAGAGCACGTGACACAGATCGTCGAGGGTGATCGGCGCCTGGCCATCGAGGAGGCCGCCGCCCGGGTGATCGCCGACCCGGCGAACTCGCGGGTGGCCGCCGGGCTGCTCGCCGAGGAGATCGCCGAAGAGGCGGCCGCGCACGGGGTGCGTTCGTTCTCCGGCTCGATCGCCGCCACCCACGCGGCGGGGCTGATCCAGGACGGCCTGGCGGAGTTCGTCGCCGCGCACGCCGCCGAGCTGGACGCGCTCGTCTCGGACGCCGCCGACGAGCGGTTCGAGTACTTCGGGCTGCGCACCGTCTACGACCGCTACCTGCTGCGCCACCCGGTCACCCGGACCGTGCTGGAGCGGCCCCAGCACTTCTTCCTGCGGGTCGCCTGCGGGCTGTCGGAGACCGTCGCGGAGGCCGCCGAGCTCTACCGGCTGATGGCGACGCTGTCCTACCTGCCCAGCTCGCCGACGTTGTTCAACGCGGGTGCGCGCCGCCCGCAGCTCTCGTCGTGCTTCCTGCTCGACTCGCCGCGCGACGAGCTGGAGGCGATCTACGACCGGTACGCGCAGGTCGCCCGGTTGTCGAAGTACGCGGGCGGCATCGGCATCTCGTGGACCCGGGTCCGCTCGCGCGGCTCGCTCATCCGGGGCACCAACGGCCACTCCAACGGCATCGTGCCGTGGCTGCGCACCCTCGACGCCTCGGTCGCGGCGGTCAACCAGGGCGGCCGGCGCAAGGGCGCGGCCTGCGTCTACCTGGAGACCTGGCACGCCGACATCGAGGAGTTCCTGGAGCTGCGGGACAACACCGGCGAGGACGCCCGCCGCACCCACAACCTCAACCTGGCCAACTGGGTGCCGGACGAGTTCATGCGCCGCGTCGAGGCCGGTGAGGACTGGTCGCTGTTCGACCCCAAGGACGTCCCCGACCTGCCCGACCTGCACGGCGAGGCGTTCACCCGCGCCTACCGGGCCTACGAGGCCGAGGGCCGGCACACCCGGCGGATCGCGGCCAGGACCCTGTACGGGCGGATGATGCGGACGCTCGCGCAGACCGGCAACGGCTGGATGACGTTCAAGGACACGGCCAACCGCACCTCCAACCAGACCGCCCGGCCGGAGAACGTCATCCACCTGTCCAACCTGTGTACCGAGATCCTGGAGGTCACCAGCGACGCCGAGACCGCGGTGTGCAACCTCGGCTCGGTCAACCTCGCCGCCCACCTGGACGGGCGCGACGGCCTCGGCTGGGAGCGGCTGCGCGCCACCGTCCGGACGGCCGTGCGCTTCCTGGACCGCACCATCGACCTGGGCTTCTACCCGACGCCCGAGGCCGGGGCGGCCAACCGGCGCTGGCGGCCGATCGGGCTCGGCGTGATGGGGCTGGCCGACGTGTTCTTCGCGCTCCGCCTCCCGTTCGACTCGCCGCGGGCGCTGGAGCTGTCCACCCGCATCGCCGAGGAGATCGCGCTGGCGGCCTACGACACCTCGGCCGACCTGGCCGCCGAACGCGGGCGGCATCCCTCGTACGACGAGACCCGCGCCGCGGCGGGCGTGCTGCACCCCGACCACTACGCCGCCGCCGGCTCGCCGCGCTGGGACGCGCTCCGCGAGAAGATCGCCGCCACCGGGCTGCGCAACTCGCTCATGATCGCCATCGCGCCGACCGCCACCATCGCGTCCATCGCCGGCTGCTACGAGTGCATCGAGCCGCAGGTGTCCAACGTGTTCAAGCGCGAGACGCTGTCCGGCGAGTTCCTCCAGGTCAACCGCTATCTGGTGGCCGACCTGCGGGAACGCGGGCTGTGGACGCAGGCGACGCGCGACGGGCTGAAGCGCGCCGACGGGTCCGTGCAGCACCTGCCGGGCATCCCCGACGACCTCAAGCTGCTCTACCGCACCGCCTGGGAGCTGCCGCAGAAGGCGCTCATCGACCTGGCCGCCGCCCGCCAGCCGTACGTCGACCAGGGCCAGTCGCTCAACCTGTTCATGGCCGCCCCCACCATCGGCAAGCTCTCGTCGATGTACGCCTACGCGTGGAAGCAGGGTCTGAAGACCACCTACTACCTGCGTTCCCGCCCGGCCACCCGCATCGCGCAGACCACCGTCCAGCCGGCCGCCGCCGTCGAGCAGGTGGCCTGCTCGCTGGAGAACCCCGACGTCTGCGAAGCCTGCCAGTAAGGAGATCCCCTCATGCTTCTCGATCCCGGAATGGACCTCACCCTGCGCCCGATGCGCTACCCGGACTTCTACGAGCGCTACCGGGCCGCCATCCGCAACACCTGGACGGTGGAGGAGGTCGACCTGCACTCCGACGTGGCCGACCTGGCAAAGATGACCGCCCAGGAACGGCACCTGATCAACCGGCTGGTCGCGTTCTTCGCCACCGGTGACTCGATCGTCGCCAACAACCTGGTGCTCAACCTCTACCAGCACGTCAACGCCCCCGAGGCCCGGCTCTACCTGAGCAGGCAGCTGTTCGAGGAGGCGGTGCACGTGCAGTTCTACCTGACGCTGCTCGACACCTACCTGCCCGACCCGGACGAGCGGGTCAAGGCGTTCGCCGCGATCGAGCACATCCCGTCGATCCGCGACAAGGCCGAGTTCTGCTTCCGGTGGATCGACTCCATCGGCGACCTGCGGAGTCTGGAGAACGCGGGCGACCGGCGGCGGTTCCTGCTCAACCTCATCTGCTTCGCCGCCTGCATCGAGGGCCTGTTCTTCTACGGCGCGTTCGCGTACGTGTACTGGTTCCGCTCCCGCGGCCTGCTCAGCGGGCTGGCCACCGGGACGAACTGGGTGTTCCGCGACGAGTCCATGCACATGGAGTTCGCGTTCAGCGTCGTCGACACCGTCCGGGCCGAGGAGCCCGAGCTGTTCGACGAGGAGCTGGGCGAGCAGGTCGGCCGCATGCTGGAGGAGGCGGTCGCCGCCGAGCTGGCCTTCGCCCGCGACCTGTGCGGCGACGGCATGCCCGGGATGTCCGCCGAGCAGATGCGCGCCTACCTGGAGTACGTCGCCGACCAGCGGCTGGTCAGGCTGGGCATGCCCCGCCGCTACGGCACCGAGAACCCGTTCGCCTTCATGGAGCTCCAGGACGTGCAGGAGCTGGCCAACTTCTTCGAACGCCGGGTGTCCGCTTATCAGGTGGCGGTTGAGGGCAATGTGAGTTTTGACGAGAACTTCTGAATCTTCGGGGGGTCGCTCACGTGCAGTTCTCCAGCGCCTGGCTGAACCTGGCCGGCGCGATGATCGGGGCGGTCATCGTCCTGGAGCTGACCCGGCAGGTGCTCCTCAGGGTCGGGCGCAAGTGGACCTTCAGCAGCCGCCTGGTCAAGCACTGCCACTGGCCGGTGGTGACGACCGTCCTGCTGATGACGTTCAACATCATGTTCTACCCGCTGATGATCGGCCCTGAGCCGCAGCAGCGGGCGTTCGGCGAGTCCGTCGAGCGGGTCGTCACGCTGCTCATCATCGGCGCGGCGACCTGGCTGATCATCCAGGCGACGTACGCGTTCACGGACGTCGCCCTGGAGCGCCTGGACCTCGTGGAGGGGGAGCGCAACCGGCGGGCCCGCCGCATGAAGACGCAGATCACGCTGGTGCGCCGGGTCGCCACCGCGACCGTCGTGGTGATCGCGTTCGGCGCGATGCTGTTCACCTTCCCGCAGGTGCGGGCGCTGGGCGCGGGTCTGCTCGCGTCCGCGGGCATCGCCGGCGCGGTCGTCGGCATCGCCGCCCAGCCGACGCTCGGCAACATGCTCGCCGGGCTGCAGCTCGCCTTCAGCGACGCGCTGCGCCTGGACGACGTTGTCGTGGTGCAGGAGGAATGGGGCAGGATCGAGGAGCTCACGCTCACCTACGTCGTGGTGCGGCTGTGGGACGAGCGGCGCCTGGTCCTGCCGGTCTCCTACTTCACGCAGACCCCGTTCGAGAACTGGACCCGGCACGGCA
The DNA here is from genome assembly GCF_040676925.1 of Nonomuraea sp. NPDC049486. Lineage (NCBI taxonomy): Bacteria > Bacillati > Actinomycetota > Actinomycetes > Streptosporangiales > Streptosporangiaceae > Nonomuraea > Nonomuraea sp. NPDC049486. Next base: position 171,255 of record NZ_JBFAPV010000009.1, on the reverse strand, counting down.
GCCGGGTCCTCGCCGTCGTCTACCTGCGCGTCGACTGGTCGGTGCCGGTCGGGAAGCTGCGTGAGGAGCTCTACCGCTACCTGCAGACCAACCCGCTGTGGGACCAGAAGGACTGGACCCTCCAGGTCACCGACATCCAGCTGAACGGCCTGGTCGAGCTGCGCGCGCTGATGAGCGCCGCGGACTCGGCCTCCGCGTGGGATCTCAAGTGCGACGTGCGCGAGCACCTCATCACGTACGTGCGCGAGAACCATCCCGAGGCCATGCCCCGCTTCCGCGTCGAGTCGCCCGAGACCCGCGCGGGCGTCCCCTGGCCCGGCGAGCCCGGTTCGCCGTAAAACCGCTGGCGCTCCGGCCGATCATCGGTCTAGCGTTGACAGCGTCAAGACCGAGGAGAAAGGGGGCGAGCAGTGACCGGCCTGAAGCGCGAACCGCTTCCCCCGTCTCCCGGCGCCTGCCCGGCATCCGGCTGACCCGACCGGGCCGCCGGGGTTCACAGGCGGTTCTTCACCACCCGAGTGTGGGGCAGCTTGGCAGCCCGCCTGCCTTGGGAGCAGGAGCGTCGCAGGTTCGAATCCTGCCACTCGGACACCGGCCCTGAAAGAAGAGGGCCGCGGGCACTGATCTGGACCGGCGGGAGTGGCGACCCCCGGCCGGACACGGCCCTCCGCCCCGGGCACGGCCCACGCCAGCCCGGCCCGGGGCCCACCTCTCAACCCTGCAGCAGTCCGGCCAGCTTCTCCGCCACCTCGTCGGGCGATCCGGAGCCGTCGACCACCAGGTCAGGGTGCTCCGGCGGTTCGTAGGCCTGGCCGAGGCCGGTCATGTTGGGCAGCCTGCCGGCCTTCGCCTGGGCGTACAGGCCCTTCGGGTCCCGGCTCGCGCACACCTCGGGCGGGGTGTCCACCCAGACCTCGGCGAAGTCACCCGGCGGGAACAGGCTCCGCGCCGCCGCCCGGTCCGTCCGGAAGGGCGAGACCAGCGCGACGATCACGATCAGCCCGGCGTCCAGCAGGATGCGGGTCAGCTCGGCGACCCGGCGCACGTTCTCCGCCCGGTCTCCCTGGGTGAACCCGAGGTCTCTGTTGAGTCCGCTGCGGACGTTGTCGCCGTCGAGCACGTACGTGTGCAGCCCCATGCCGTGGAGCCGCCGCTCCAGCGCGTTGGCGATGGTCGACTTCCCGGAGCCCGGCAGACCGGTCAGCCACAGCACCTTGGCCCGCTGCCCCTTCAGCTCCTGCCTGGCGTCGCGGTCGACGGTGAAGGTCTGCCGGACGACGTTGCGGCCGCGCCGCAGCGCGTGCCGGACCATGCCGGCCGCCACCGTCTCCTTGCTGACCCGGTCCACGAGCAGGAAGCTGCCGGTGTCCCGGCACTCCTGGTAACCGTCCAGGCAGAGAGGGGTGTCGGTGGCCAGCTCGACCGTGCCGATGTCGTTGAGGCCGAGGGAGCGCGCGGCGAGCCGCTTGCCGGACACCACTTCCATCCGGCCGCGCACGGCCGTGACCGTGGCGGGCACGGTCCGCGGCCCGGCCAGCATCAGGTAGGAGCGGCCGTGCCGCAGCGGCTCCTCGGCGGTCCAGATCAGGGTGGCGGAGTACGCCGTGGCCGGGGACAGCCCGTCGCCGAGGGCTTCCGGCGTGGTCAGCAGGTCTCCGCGCCGGACGTCGACGTCGTCGGCCAGCGTCACCGTCACCGGGGTGCCGGGGGCGGCCTGGTCGAGGTCGCCGCCGCCGGGGCCGATCAGCCGGTCGATCCTGGACGCGACCCCGCTGCCGGCGACCGCGACGGCGTCGCCCCGCCGGACGGGGGCGCCGATCACCGTGCCCGCGAAACCGCGGAAGTCGTCCGCCCGGATCACGTACTGGACGGGCAGCCGGTAGCCGCCGGCGTCGTCCGCCCGCGACCCCTCGGCCGGCTCCCACTCCGACAGCGCGCCGAGCAGCGTCGGCCCGTCGTACCAGGGCAGGTTCGGCGAGGGCTCGACCACGTTGTCGCCCTGGACGGCGCTGGCCGGGATCACGCTCGCCGCCATGTCGAGGCCGTTCGCCGCCGCCAGGACCTCGCTCGCGAGCTTCTCGAACACCGTCTGGTCGTAGTCCACCGCGTCGAGCTTGTTCGCCACCGCGATGACCGCCCGCACACCCATCAACGCGCAGATCGCCAGGTGTCTGTGGGTCTGCTCGCGGACCCCCTTGGTGGCGTCGACGAGTAACACGGCGACGTCCGCGGTGGACGCCGCGACCGCCATGTTGCGGGTGTACTGCTCGTGTCCCGGCGCGTCGGCGATGATCACCCGGCGCCCGGACGGCAGGTCCAGGAAGCGGTGGGCGACGTCGATGGTGATGCCCTGCTCGTGCTCCGCCTCCAGCCCGTCGGTCAGCAGTGAGTAGTCCACCGCGCCCGCCGCGATCGTGGAACCGCCGCGCCTGGTCCGCCGCGCGTAGTCGAGCTGGTCGTCGGTGGCGCCGCCGGTGCCGGCGAGCAGCCGGCCGATGAGGGTGGACTTGCCGTCGTCGACCGAGCCGCACGCGACCACTCGAAGCATGGAGATCATCAGAAGTATCCCTCCGACTTCTTGCTCTCGATGGAGGTGCCGCCCTCACCGTCGATGAGCCGGCCGGCGCGTTCGGACCTGCGGTCGCGTCTCATCTCGTCGATGACCTCGTCGACGGTCGCCGCCTTCGACTCGACCGCCGCGGACAGCGGGTAGCAGCCGAGTGTGCGGAACCGTACGTGGCGCAGCCGCGGCTCTTCGCCGGGCTCCAGTGGTAAGCGTTCGTCGTCCACCATGATCAACGAGCCGTTCCGCTCGACGACCGGGCGGGGCGCGGTGAAGTACAGCGGCACCACGGGGATGTCCTCTCGCTTGATGTAGCGCCAGACGTCCAGCTCCGTCCAGTTCGACAGCGGGAACACCCGCATCGTCTGGCCCTCCGCCAGCTCGGTGTTCGCCCGCCACCAGAACTCCGGACGCTGCGAGCGCGGCTCCCAGCGATGACCGGGCTCACGCAGCGAGAAGATCCTCTCCTTGGCCCGTGACCGCTCCTCGTCGCGTCGCGCGCCGCCGATCGCGGCGTCGAACCCGCCGTCGTCGAGCGCCCGGCGCAGCGTGACGGTCTTCATGATCCGGGTGTACTCGTGAGCGCCGTGGGTGAACGGCGTGGCTCCCTCAGGGTTGGTGTGCACCCGCAGGTCGAGCCCCAGCCGCTCGGCCGTCTCGTCCCGGAAGGCGATCATCTCGCGGAACTTCCAGCCGGTGTCGACGTGCACCACGGGGAACGGCATCCGGCCCGGCGCGAACGCCTTCATCGCCAGGTGCAGCAGCACCGAGGAGTCCTTGCCGATCGAGTACAGCAGCACCGGGCGGCGGAACGCGCCGGCGACCTCGCGCAGCACATGGATCGCCTCGGCTTCGAGCATGTCCAGGACGTCTTCTCCGGCCATGTGCAGACCCTCCGTCGTCGCTGTGCCAGATAGACCGTCTTCGCGGCCGTACATGTCTATAGTAACCTATAAATAGGTGATATCGGGTTACTCGGTCTCACGCAAGACCCGGACCGGCCGAGCGGAGGAGAGGTCATCAACTTCCCAGGACGCGCGGCCGGAAACGCTACGAACAACCAGATCGGCGGTGTGGCGGATGAACGCTCGTGGCAAGCGGAACGGCTCTTTGACCGTCGAAGAGCTGTCCAAGAAGACCTGGAACGACTTCGAGACGGTTCTCGGCGACAACGGAGGCGCCCGGGGGTGCTGGTGCATGCACTGGCGGCTCTCCATCGCGGAGTGGACGGAAGGAAAGGGCGAAGGGAACAAGAAGGCCATGAGCCGTCTCGCCCAGCGGAAACCGGTGCCGGGCGTCATCGTCTACGACGACGGCGCGCCGGTGGCGTGGTGCTCACTCGGGCCGCGCTCCGCGTTTCCGAGGCTCGAACGCTCGCCGCTCCTGTCGAGCGTGGACGACGAGCCGGTCTGCGCGCTCGCGTGCGTCTTCGTCCACAAGAAGCATCGTGGCTCCGGGCTGCTGCCGGGCATCCTCGAAGCCGTCTGCGCGTACGCGGCGTCCGAGGGTTACACGACCGCCGAGGGGTATCCGGTCGAGCCTCCCGAGGGGAAACGCGCGGGCTCGGACACGGCGATGACGGGGATAGCCAGCGCCTTCCTCAAGGCCGGGTTCTCCGAGGTGGCTCGCCCGCGCAAGGACCGGCCGATCATGCGGCGGCAGCTCACCTGATCCCTGGGAAGGCGCGCCGGTCAGGGCGTCCGGCCCTGACGGTGGCGGCGCGCCTTCTCCCGGTTCCCGCAGATGCTCATGTTGCACCAGCGGCGGCGTCCGCCCCGCGAGGAATCCAGGAACAGCCAGCCGCACCTCCCGCAGGCCCTGACGCGGCCGGACGGAAGGGTGAACACCGCGTGGACCGCCAGCAGCGACAGGACGGCCGGAATCGCTCCCGGCGCCGTCCAGTCCGCGGTGAACCGGTCGAGCGCGGCGTCGATCCGCTGCGCCTGGTCGGCTCCCACGCCCTTTCCGGCCCGTTCGAGAAGCGCGCCGAAGGGCCCGGCCGGCGCCGCCTCGCCGCGCGCGATCGCGCTGAACACGGCCCACGCCTGTTCCCTGACGGCCTGGACCTCGGGTACGAGATCCTTGGCGGACGCCTCCGGCAAGGGCGGCGTCTCCTCGAACAGCCCCGCGGACGCGCACCACGTCAGGACGTCCGAGGGCGTGTTCAGCAGCTCGCCGTCCTCCGCCGGGTGGTTGCGGTCGAAGATGGTGTTCGTGAGGTCCAGGACCGGGTGGCCGCCGACGAAGTGGGCGTCCTGCCAGGGAGACTGGGCCTTGATAGCTAGAGTAACCATTACGTCTAGTTTAAATGGTTACGCGGCCCTTGGCTAGGCGTCAGGCCGGAGCCGTGGCCTCCCCCTGGAAACGCTTCCGGAGAAGGACGGTCGCGACGATCGCCCCCACCGCGAACACGACCGAGCACCAGAGCGCCCAGCGCCAGCCGTCGACGGCTCCGCCGGAGGCCGCGGCGAAGTGGGCCGCCACCGAGGTGACCACTCCCACCCCCACGGCCAGTCCCAGCTGCTGGGAGACGTTGAGCAGCGCGCCGGCCGTGGCCCGCCGCCCTTCCTCGGCGCCGTTCGTGCCGGCGATACTCGTCGTGACCAGGGCGATGATGTGGCCGAACGCGTTCACGGAGGTGCCGATCAGGACGAGGGCGAACCCGTAGCCTTCCGGCAGGCCCACCATGATGAGAATGCCGGCCGTCTCGATGACGATCCCGCACAGGAGGACCCGGTAGAGCCCGAAGCGCTCGACGTACCTGCCCGCGTAGATTCCGACGACGATGGCGATCGCGCCCGAGACCGCGAACGTGAGGCCGGTCTGGAGCGCGCCCAGACCGAGATGCGTCTGCAGGTAGAGCGTGAGGACGAAGAGCATTCCCCCGTAGGAGCAGATCAGCAGGACGTTGACCAGGTTGGCCGCGCCGATGGCGGCCGTGTGGAAGATGGAGATCGGCACGAGGGCGTTGTCCTTGCGGGACTCCACCCAGACGAAGAGGGCGACGGCCGGCACCGCGACCGCCGCGCAGGCGAGGATCGGGACCGACGACCAGCCGTACTTCTCCCCTTCGGTGAGGGCGAACACGAACGCGACCATGCCCACGGTCGCCAGGACGACGCCGGTGAGGTCGAGGTGGCGGGACGCGTGCCTGTCCCGGCTCTCCTCAAGATGCGCTCTGGCCAGCAGACCGAACGCCACGACGATGGGCACGTTGATCAGGAAGACGGACCTCCATCCGGCGAACTCGGTGAGGACGCCCCCGAGGACCATGCCCGAGACGAATCCCGCCGACAGCGCCGACCCGTAGATGCCGAGGGCGCGCTCCCGTGGCGGTCCTTCCGGGATGGCCGCCTGGAGGAGCCCCAGACCCGCCGGAGCGATGAACGCGGCGGCGACCCCCTGCAGGGCGCGGCCCGCGATGAGAGCCGCCGGCGACCAGGCGAGGCCCGCCAGCAGCGAGGCGAGCAGGAATCCGGCCAGGCTCCAGATGAACACCCGCTTTCTTCCGTACAGATCGGCGATCCTCCCCCCGAGAAGGAGGAAGCCGCAGAAGGCGAGCGGATAGGCGGAAAGAACCCACGCGACGCCTCCACCGGAGGAGAAGTCCATGGATTCGCGGATGCTCGGAGCCGCGACATTGATGATCGAATAGTCGAGGGCGACCAGGAACTGGGTGCCGCAGATGACCGTGAGCTGCCAGAGATGCCGGGACCGGAACGCGCTCTCATCCCTTCCGGCCGTGCGCGCCGATGCTTCCTTCATGGCGTATCCCCTCTGCTTCTGTCGACTGCGGGTCCGGATGTCTCCGCTGCGGTCCCGGCGCGTGGGCGCGGTGTTCCGCGTGGCGGCGACCGCCGTGCGGATGGGCGTCCGCGAGCGTGCCGGGGCCGAGGAACATGCGGTGGAGATGCGTCACGGCGTTGAGCACGTCGTGCTCGGCGCAGGTGATGGAGATGCGCCGGGCGCGGACGATCACGTCCGTCACGGTGACGCCGCGGGCCTTGAGCGCGTCCACGAGGAGCCGCACCTGCGGATGGTGGGCACAGAAACCGCAGCCCACCAGCGACACCTTCGCCATGGGGCCGGACCAGTGGCATCCGGTGAAGGCGTCGGCCGCGCGCAGGCCGGCGAGCGCCTCGTCCACCTTGTCCCGGTCGGCGGCGTTCACGATGAACCCCAGCGAACCGGCGGAGGCGTCGGCGGCCGGCTGGCCGAGCATGTCCACCGGCGGCATCGGATCGGCCAGCGCGGCGGCGATCGTGGTCAGGGCGCCGGGGTCGACCCCGTCGAGCCGGCAGCGGAGCTGACCGGTCCGGTGCGCCACGCCGACGGCGGTGAACCGCTCCCCGTCGAGCGGGGCGGCCGAGCGGAAGCCGGTCACCCAGGTGCCGGCGGCCTCGGTCGTGCTGGAGCGGACGTGCACGGGAACGCGATGGGCACCGGCGTACTCCACGCTGGGATGCGCGAGCACCGTGGCGCCGCAGGCGGCCAGCTCGGCCATGTCCTCGTAGAAGAGGCGGTCCACCTTGCGGGCGTCGGCGACGTGTCGCGGGTCGGCGGTGAACACGCCTTCGACGTCGGTGAAGATCTCGCACACCCTGGCCCGTAACGCCGCCGCCAGGGCGACGGCGGTGGTGTCGGAGCCGCCCCGGCTCAGGGTGGTGAGCTCGCCGTTGTCGGCGGACAGGCCCTGGAAGCCGGAGACGACGGGGACGTGGCCGTCCTGGACGCATTCGCGGATGCGTACGGGATCGACGTTGACGATACGCGCGCGGCCGTGCACTCCGTCGGTGATGATGCCGCAGTCGTGGGCGCTGAACGAGCGGGCGGGCACGCCCAGCTCGTGCAGCGCTATGGCGAGCGCGGCCGCGGAGGCCTGTTCACCGGTACTGAGCAGGAGGTCCAGCTCCCGGGCGTGCGGCGTGTCGGTGAGGTCCCGGGCCAGCTCGATCATGGAGTTGGTGGTGCGGCCCATCGCGGAGACCACGGCGACCACGGACCCGTCCGCGGCGGCGATGCGCCGCGCCACGCGACGGATCTTGCCCGCGTCACCCAGTGATGTTCCGCCGTACTTCTGTATCACCAGGTCCATTGGTTTCCTCTTCCTGCGCCACGACGATCGTCATCGCGTCTCCCGGCTTTCGCGTCGCAACTGGTCCGGCGTGCCGAGGCGGACCGATTCGGCCGCGGCCCGCCGGTAGTACAGCTGGGCGTCGTCGTCGGACCGCATGCCCGCGGCGCCGTGGACCTGCATGGTCCGCGTCGTGACGGTGCGGGCCAGGTCCGACGCCGCCGCGAGGTCGGCCGCCGCGTGCGCCGCCGCGTCGCGGTCGTGCACCAGCAGGCGCGTCGCGTCGATGTGCATCGACAGCTCGGCCAGCCGGAACGCCAGGCCCTGGAACTTGCCGATGGGCTGGCCGAACTGGCGGCGGGTCTTCGCGTAGCCGACGGCGTGGTCGAGCGCCGCCTGGGCCAGACCCACCAGGTACGCGGCCTGGCGCACCCGTGCGCCGGCCAGCGCCGCCTCCCACCGGGTGGGGTCGGCCCACGCGGTCACGGGGGCGCCGTCGAAGACGACCTCGTACGCCTCGCCCCGGCTCGTCTCCTCGTACCGGCGCGTCGTGATGGCGGGATGGCCGGCGGGCACGAGCGCCAGGCGCGGTCCGGCGCCGCCCAGAAGGAAGTGGTCCACCTCCGCGGCGAACCCGACGAAGGTCCGCCGCGCGGAGACCACACCGTCCTGCTCGGACAGCGGCTCGTCCGCCACCGCCAGCGCCACCGGGGACCGGCCTATGTGGTCGTCCCCGAGCAGTTCCCGCGCGGTGAGCGTGTCGAGCAGCGGGCCCTGGTACAGCACGGACCCGAGGAGCTCGGCCAGCCGCACGGCGTCGGGGCCGGACGCGTCGAGCGCGCCGAGCTCGGCCAGCCCCTGCCACACCATCGCGCGGGTCTCCCGGCTGTCGTCGTCGTCCCAGCCCTCCGCGCGCGGCCGGTCGGCCATCCGCCGTACCAGCGGGGCCAGTTCCTCGTCGAAGAAGTCGGCGATCATCGTGGTCATGACGGCAACCCCAGTTTCGATGTGGCGACGAAGAAGAGCATGATCTCCGAGGAACCCTGGGCGAGCGTGAGCCCCGGCGCCTCCCGGAACGCGGCGTCCAGGACGCCGTCGGCGATCGCGTCGGGATCGCGTGCGTCCAGCAGCGCCCGCGGCCCGAGGAGCTCGACCGCCGCCACCGACACCTCCTTGGCCGTCTCCGACGTGTACCATTTCGCGGTCGCCGAGTGGACCTCGTCGGGCCGGCCCTCGTGAAGGTTGGCCACGCACCGCCAGGCCAGGAGCCGGGCCGCGCGCACCCGCGTGTCCAGTTCGACGAGCCGCTGCTCGCACCCCGGCGGGGCGTGCTCGCGCAGCGCGGCCAGCGTGCGTTCCGCCTTGGCGGAGTGGTCGAGCCCGGTGCGCTCCAGCGGGAGCACCTTGCCCAGCACCTGCCAGCCGTCGTCGGCCTCGCCGAGCACGTCCTCGGGCCCGATCCGGATCCCGTCGAGCGTCACCAGGTCGAAGCGTTCCTCGGACAGGTTCCACACCGGCTCGATGACCACGCCCATGGACTGCAGCGGCACCAGGAACAGCGTGATCCCGGCGAAGTTCACCGGCCCGGTCGACGTGCGGGCCGCGCACAGCGCGAAGTCACTGTGCTGCGCCTTCATGTTGTAGATCTTCCGGCCGTGCAGGCGCCAGCCGTCGCCGTCGGGTTCGGCGCGCGTGGTCAGCGACGCCAGGTCGGACCCGATGTCCGGCTCGCTGAAGAGCACGTTGGCCGTGATCTCGCCGCGTGCGAGTCCCGGCAGGAACCGCTCCTTCTGCTCCTCGGTGCCGAACAGGTGGATGGCGTTCCCGACGATGTCGACGCCCAGCGAGTGCACGTTGTCGGGCACGCCGTGGCGGATCATCTCCTCGGTGAGGATCGCCTTCTCCACGATCGTGGCGTCCGCTCCGCCGTAGCGCTCGGGCCAGTTGATCGCGAGCCAGCCGAGCTTGCCCAGCCGCCGATGCACGTCGAGCAGACCGGACTCCTGCCCGTACGGCGTCCGCCGGGACTGCGCGATCTCCGCGCGCACCTCGTCCTCGCACAGGAGCTTGCAGACTTCTTCCCGGAAGTTGTCCTGTTCCGGCGTGAAGGCCGGGATCATCGGACACTCACCTCGCTCAATCTGTGGCGCATGGCCTCCGCCAGCGCCTCGATGTGTGGGGGCCGGAGCATGGTGTAGTGGTCGCCCGGCACCACCTGGATCTCGTCGGCGTAGGGCCGCCACCGGCTGAGCTTCTCGCCCTCGGACTTCTCGGCGCACAGCAGCACGACCCGGCTGTCCACCCGCGACGGACGGAACGTCAGGAGCGCGCGCACGTTCGCGGCGAACACCGGGAACCGCTCGGCCAGCTCGGCCTCGCCCGGTTCGGCGCCCATGGCCGCGACGTCGGAGGCGAACCACGCGCTCAGCTCGTCGTCGCCGGGACGGGACGGCGCGTCCGGGACGGCGGTGTCGAGCACGAACGTCAGCGCGACGTCGCCGTCCTGGCGTGCCATCTCCAGCGCCACCGCGCCGCCGACCGACCAGCCGCCCACGTGCAGCGGCCCGTCGGGCCGGGCCTCGCGGACCGCGGCCAGATAGGTGGCCGCGAGGTCCGCGAGCGAGCGTTCCCCGATCGCGCCGCCGTGCAGGCCGGGGTCCTCCAGGGCGCAGACCTGACGGTCGTCGCCGAGGAGCCCGGCCAGCGCGACGTAGGGGGCCACCGATCCGCCGGCCGCGTGCACCAGGAACAGCGGCGGCTCGGTGCCCGCCGGGCCGAGCGGCACGAGCGGGGACACCGTCCGGCCGGAGGGCCGCGGCCGCCCTTCCGGCGGCGCGGCCTCCTGCTGGGCGAGGACCTCCTCCCGCCGGCGCCGCAGCCGCAGGTCCAGCAGCGCGCGCCGTTTCTCCGCCAGGGCGGCGGGGTGTGACCCGGCCATCAGCTCGACTCCTTCAGCAGCCGATCGACCTCCTCTTCGGGCAGATCGGCGACCTGCGCCTCCAGCTTCGCCACCTCGTCCTCGCCGAGCAGCGCGTGCTGCGCGTCGTCGATCTGGGCGGCGAACTGGCTGAGCAGCGGGTAGCTGAACAGCCGCCGCGGGTCGAGCGTCACCTGGAAGGCGTCGCGCACCCGCGAGATCATCTGGGTCACCTGCAGGGAGTTGCCGCCGAGCAGGAAGAAGTTGTCCTGCGCGCCGACGCTGCCGGGGTCGAGGCTCAGCAGGCTCTGCCAGATCTCGGCCACCCTGCGCTGCGTCTCGGTGGTCAGCTCGGCCTGACCGGCGCCGCCGTCGGGGCGGGGGTCGGGCAGCTTCCCGTGGTCCACCTTCCCGGTCGAGGTCAGCGGGAGCTGGTCCAGCCGCACGTAGTCGGTGGGCACCATGTGCAGCGGCAGCCGCCCGCTCAGGAACTCGCGCAGCTCGTCCGGCTCGACGTCGCCGACCACGTACGCGGCCAGCCAGGCCGAGGGCGTGCCCGCGTCGCGTACGGTCACGACGCACTGCCGCACGCCGTCGAAGCTCTCGATGGCGTGCTCGATCTCGCCCAGCTCCACGCGCAGCCCGCGCAGCTTCACCTGGCGGTCGACCCGGCCCAGGAACTCCAGGTTGCCGTCACCGTTCCAGCGCACCAGGTCGCCGGTGGCGTACATGCGCTCGCCCGGGGTGGTGGCGAACGGGTCGGGCAGGAACTTCTCGGCGGTCTGGTCGGGCCGGCCGAGGTAGCCGACGGCCAGCCCGGCGCCCGCCATGTAGAGCTCCCCGGGCACGCCGACCGGCACCGGCCGCAGGCCCTTGTCCAGGACGTAGGCCCGCTGGTTGGCCATCGCCCGCCCGATGGGCGGCGTCCCTTCCAGCGGCTCCGGCGGGCACAGGTAGTCCACGCAGGTCACCGTGACCTCGGTCGGCCCGTAGCCGTTGTGGAACTCGCGTCCCGGCTTGCTCCACCGGTTGACCAGGTCGGGGCCGAACGGCTCCATGCCGATGAAGCACACCCGCAGGTCGTCCAGCTCGGACGGGTCGAGCAGCCCCAGGACGGCGGGCGGGATGTCCACCATCGTCACCCGCTCGCGGGCCAGCAGCCCCTGCAGCGCCTCCGGGTCGAGCAGTTCGGAGCGCGGCGCGCCCACGATGGTCCCGCCGGCGGTCAGCGTCGAGAACACGTCCGACACGCTCACGTCGAAGGCAGGGTTGGAGAACTGCAGGATCCGGTCGTCCGGCGTCACCGAGAACATCCGCTGGAAGGTGGTGCAGAAGTTCACCACCGCCCGGTGGGGGACCATGACCCCCTTGGGGGTGCCGGTCGAGCCCGAGGTGTAGATGACGTACGCCGTGTCCTCCTGCGCCACCTGCACGGAAGGCGGCGAAACCGGCCGTCCGTCGAGCGTGTCGGAGTCCAGCAGGATCCGTTCCACCTCAGCGGGCAGGCGGTCGGCGAGATCCGAGGTCGTCACCACCGCGGCCACGTCGGCGTCGCCGAGCTGGTAGGCCAGCCGCTCCGCCGGGTACTGCGGGTCGAGCGGCAGCCACGCCCCGCCCGCCTTGAGCACGCCGAGTTCGGCGGCCGGCAGGTCGAAGCCGCGTTCGAGCAGCACGCCGACCACGCGCCCCGGCGTCACCTTGAACTCCTCGACCAGCGCGTGCGCCAGCCTGCTGGACCGCTCGTCCAGCTGCGCGTAGGTCAGGTCCTCGCCCGCGAAACGCATCGCGACCGCGTCGGGCGCCTCGGCCACGCGCGCCGCGAACAGCTCGTGCAGCAGGCGCTCGTCGCGCTCACCTGGCTCGGGGTTCCACGCGGTGAGCACGCGCAGGTACTCGCTGTCGGGCATGATGTCCAGCGAGCTCGCCCGGGCGTCCGGCCGGGACAGCGCGTCGGCCATGACCGTGCTGAAGTGCTCCACCAGCTGCTCGATGCGCTCGTGGTCGAACAGCTCGGAGGAGTACTCGATCCACACGCCCAGGCCGCCGTCCGGCAGGTCGTTGATCTGGAACGTGATGTCGAACCGGGTCGTCTCCGGCTGCGGGGTCAGCATCTCGACCTCGACGCCGGGCAGGCGCCAGCGCGCGATCATCGGCTCGGGCAGCAGCGTGAACAGGTGGGCGACCAGCGGGTTCCGCCCCGGCAGCCGCTCCGGCTTGAGCTCCTCCACCAGGCGGCCGAACGGCACGTCCTGGTTGGCCATCGCCTCCAGGATGTTGTCGTTGGCGGCGTGCACCAGGTCGCGGAACACCGGATCGCCCTCCAGGTTCCCGCGGACCACCACCGTGTTGGCGAAGAACCCCATCATGGGCTCGACTTCCGAGCGGGTCCGCCCGGAGAGTACCGACCCGAGCGCGATGTCCTGCTGACCGGTGTAGCGGTTCAGCAGCACCTGGTAGCCGGCCATCGTCAGGGCGAGCAGGGAGACCCCCTCGGCCTGGGCCATGTCGCGGATCTTCCGTGCCAGGTCGTCGGGCAGGCGGGTCTCGTGGATGCGGCCGGCCCCGGTGGGCGCCGACGGGCGCTGCCGGTCGGTGCGCCACTCCAGCGGTTCCATGCCGTCCACCGCGGAGTGCCAGTAGTCGATCTGCTTGGCCGGTCCGTCGCTGAGCAGCCAGAGCCGCTGCCAGGCCGCGAAGTCGGCGGGCTGGAGGGTCAGCTCGGGGAACTCCGAGCCGTCCGGATCGGTGTAGCGGGCCGTCAGCTCCTCGGCGAACTGCCGCGAGGACCATCCGTCGATGACGATGTGATGCCAGACGATGGACAGCACGTGCTCCTCGGGGCCCAGCCGCAGCAGGGCGAACCTGTACGGCGGGTGGTTGCGCAGGTCGAACTCCTCGCGCACCTGCCCGTCGATCCAGTCCTGGACGGACTCCTCGGTCCCGTCGGTCACCGGCAGGTCCCACGTCTCGGGCGGCGGATCGACCGTCTGGAAGGGCACGCCGTGCTCGTCGCCGAACCGGGTGCGCAGGCTCTCGTGCCGCGTGACGATGCCGCGCAGCGCCTTGGAGAGGGCGGGCACGTCGAGAGGCCCGCGCAGGCGCATCGCGAACGGCACGTTGTACACCGGTGCGCCCGCGACCATCTGGTGCAGGAACCACAGGAACCGCTGCTGCTCGGCGATGGCCATCTTGCCCGTACGCGGGACGGGGACGATCCGCTCCCGCTCGGCCTTCTCCGCCACGCGCTGGCGGACCTTCCTCTCCAGCAGGGCGCGTCTGATGTCGGCTGCGTCACGCTTGTCGGGTGTGGACATGATCTCGTTCTCCTCCTTCACCGTCGCACGCTCATCGGGCGCAGGTCGGTCCACACCCGCGCGATGTGTGCAAGGCAGTCGCTCTTGCTTCCCTCCGCACCGGCCTCGCTCCAGCCGGCCGGAATCTCCCGGCCCGCGGGCCAGATCGAGTACTGCTCCTCGTGGTTGATCACCACGACGAATCTCTCTTCCATGACGCTCACCTTTCTTGTGGTACGAAGGCGTGAATGCCGGTCAGTTCACCGAGGTAGCGGTCGAGCGCCCTGAGCCCGTCCGTCTCCGGCCTGGCCAGCGAGGTCGCGTGGCGGCTGAACCGCCGGGTGTCGAAGTGCCGGGAGCCGTCGGTGAACATCCGGTCGAACTCGGCCGGTGCCGCGTCCTGGTCGGCGACCGGGGGCGGCAGCAGCAGGAGCAGCCCGGCGAGCCGCTCGTCGGACTCGGCGATGGCCTCCAGGCGGTCGCGGAACCGGGGGTAGCCGACCCGGTCGAGCGCGGACCGTTCGGCGAGCACGCCGAACGCCTCGGCGAAGCGCAGCCGGGCCGGCCACAGCACGTGCATGGCGCCGTCGGGCACCTCGATGTCGCCGGTGGCGGCGCGGGCCACGAACTCGGCGACCACGTCGACGGGCGTCACGTCGATCTCGGCCCCGGTCGGGAACACGCATCCGGTGCGCGCGCACGCGTACAACAGGTTGTGCGCCAGCGAGTCCGGGTTGGCCACGCCGGTCGCGCGGTGCGGCCAGACCTCGCCGAGGCGGTACACCACGGATCTGACGCCCTGCCGGTGCGCGTCGGCGAGCAGGGACTCGGCGACGTACTTCGATCGGTTGTAGCCGTCCGCGGCGACCTCCTCCGTCGCCGGGAGCCGGTCCTCGGTGACGGGCGGCGCGTCCGGCCCGGCGGGCGGGAAGATGCTCAAGGTCGACAGGGTGTGCACGCGCGCGCCGCCCGAGGCGAGTTTGATGATCTCCTGTACGCCGAGCACGTTGGCGGGGCGGTGGTCCAGATAGCCGGACAGGAAGTTCACCGCGCCCGCGGCGTTGACGACGCCGGACACCGTGGAGGCGATCGCGTCGAACCGCCGCTGCGGCAGGCCGAGCAGCTCGCTGCCCAGGTCGCTGGGGATCACCTCGACCCGTCCGGTCTTGAGCGCCGTGGGCAGCAGCTGCCAGGCGGACGTCAGCCCGTACTGTTCGAGGACCTCGGTCAGCCGCCGGGCGCCGTCGGCGGGGTCGGCGCACCGCACCAGGCAGATCAGCCCGGCGTTGGAGCGCGTCAGCAGCTCGGCCAGGACGTGTGCCCCGACGAAGCCGGTCGCGCCCGTGAGCAGCAGGGTCTGCGGCGGGCTCCAGGCCAGGTCGTGCCGGATGTAGGCGAGCTCGGCGCAGTCGTCGTCGACGCCCTGGGTGAGCCGCGCCGCCTGCGCGCGCACGGTCGAGGCGACGAGCAGGTCCCGGGGCGGCACCGGCTTCCCCAGCCGTTCGCTGATCGCGGCGGTGAGCCGGTAGGCGAGCAGCGAGGTGCCCCCGTAGTCGGAGAACGGCACGACCACCGAGACCTGCTCCAGGTCGAGCACGTCGCGCCAGGCCGAGCAGACCAGCTCCTCCATCGGGTCGGCCGGCGGCTCGACAGGCTCCGCCGGGCCTTCCTGCGTCGCGGTCTGGGCCACGATGAGGGCGGCCAGCGCCTTGCGGTCCGCTTTGCCGTTGTGGTTGAGGGGGAGCGCGTCGAGCACCACGATCCGGTGCGGCACCTGCTCGGCCGGCAGCTTCTCCGCCGCGTACCCGCGAAGCAGCTCCGGCGACGGCGGGTCGTCCGGCGAGCGCGGCGTGACGCAGCAGACGAGCGTGGACTCGGGCGCCTCGCCGAGCACGATCGCCACCGCGTTGCCCACGAGCGGATGGTCGGCCACGGCCGAGGCGACATCGCCCAGCTCGACGCGCACCCCGCCGAGCTTCACCTGTTCGTCGCGCCGGCCGATGAAGTACATCAGGCCGTCCTCGTCGACCCGTGCCAGATCGCCGGTCCGATAGAGCTTCTCACCCGGGATCTGGGGGAACGGGTTGGCCACGAGCACCCGCGCGGTGCGCTCGGGATCGTTGAGGTAGCCCGCTCCGACGCACTCGCCGCCGAGATACATCTCGCCGGGAGTGTTCACCGGGACGGGCTTGAGGTCGTCGTCGAGCAGGATCGCGGCGGTGTTGTCGATGGGCCGCCCGAGGGGGATCCGGTCGGCGTCGGCGTCCGTGACGTCGTGGAACACCGACCCGATCGAGCACTCCGTCGGCCCGAACGTGTTGGTGACCTCCAGCCCCGGCAGCAGCGCGCGCAGCCGGTGCACCACGCCGGCGCCCGCCGCCTCCCCGCCGATCAGCATGCGCCGCAGGCTCGACGTCGCCTCGCGCAGGTCCTCGCGCACCTCCAGCAGCGACACGAACGCCTCCAGCACGGACGGCACGAAGTCGGTCATCGTGACGCCGTAGCGGCCGATGGTCGTGGCCGTCTCCTCAAGGTCGAGGATGCCGTCGCGGTGCGGCAGCACGACCTGCCCGCCCGACACCAGCGGCCACAACACCTGCCACATCGAGGAGTCGAACGTGGACCGGCTGTTCTGCAGCGTCACGTGATCGGCCCCGTCACCGAACCGGCGCGACATGGTGGTCAGCCTGTTGACCAGGCCGCGGTGGTGGTTGAGCGCGCACTTGGGCGCGCCGGTCGAGCCGGAGGTGTAGAACCCGTAGATCAGGTCTTCCGGCCCCGGCGCGCGGCCGGCCGGCGGCGGTTTCCGGTCGGCCGGACCGGGTGGCTCCGCGCAGTCGACGATCACCGTCGGGAGGGCCTGCTCCAGTTCGCCGATGATGCCCGCGGTCGCCGGCGACACCACGACGACGGGCGGCGACAACTCGGCCACGATCGCGCGGAGACGGTCGACCGGCCAGGCCGGATCAAGCGGTACGAACGCCGATCCTGTCTTCATCACCCCGAAGAGCGAGATCGGGAATTCGGGCCCGTCCGCTATCAACACGGGTATCAATTGTCCGGCCCGGACACCGCCGCTGATCAGTCGATCGGCCGTCACATTGGCCCAGGCGTCGAGGTCGGCATAACTCACCGTGATGTCCCGATAGCGGATCGCGGGACGGTCCGGCGCGTTCTCCTTTTGTGCGTGGAACAGATCGAGGACGGTGCTCCGCCGGGGGAAATCGTGGTGCGGCCCAAGGAATAAGTGAATGGCGGCCAGATGGTGTTCGTCTGGATTCTCATGCGGTTGGCGTGTCATCGTGCTCCCGATGTTCTCGACGGCAACAGATCGTCGTTTCAGGCAGATCGGTGACCATTCGGATTTGTGGTTTCCGGACAGCGGAAACCGGTCCTTCGGCAGGCATGGCGAGGGTACTGGTGAGATTCGGAGTTTTCGGCGGCCGGGTACGGGCGCCGGAAATCCACAGAATTGCCCGCGGGCATGAGCGGCCCGCCGGATATCGCGAGCCCGGCCGATCAAGCGGGTGGCGCCTTCGGGCGTGCGCTGACCACGTGTTTCCTCCTTTCGTCAGACGACTGGAGTGCCGCACGTTCGAACCGAAGTAACCGATATCAGTTGGATTACAAGTTACTCACATCTTGGAACATGAGACCGGGATGCGCAACCCGGGTGTCGCCGCCGCGGGCCAGGATGCCGGTGCGCGAGGCGGTATGGCCTGCGGGAACGAGAATGTGCCGCGGACTGAAATCGGTGTGGAGCGACGACCGGGCCGGCCGGACGCCGTGCGGCGCCGGGCACGCCGGACAGGCACGGCCTGGGGGAAGTCGCGAAGAGCATATTCGGCGTTACCCGAGGCGGCGCGCGCCAATCTGCGGACGCGCTGTTTTGTGACAATCTGCCGAAGAGCGAAAAATGATCAGCGGATGGGCGCGAAATGATCGTCGTCTGTCAATGACCAGGTAAGCGCACCTCCCGGCCGGAAGAATGAGGCCGGAGGCGAGCCGTATCAGAACGCCTCGACGGCGCTGAAAATCGACAAGGGCCGGACAGTTCACGTCCGCGATCCCGGGCGCTCCGGACGTGAAGGTCCCGAATCCATGGGTAGGGTCGGTGACGGTCGGCCCATTCAGCGCCGGCATCGCGCCCCATCTGTCGACGTAAGGGGGAGTCGTGCGGCAAACCGGCGACAACGCACCTGTCGGATTATTCCAATCGGGAGGACTTTCCTCCCTGGCCGTCGGGGTCTGGCTTCGTGAACTGCCGACGCCGGCGAGGCACTATATCGCCGACATCGGCCAGGCGGATCCCCCGGAGTTGGACGCGCTCGCTTCTTCGGTGCGACGATTCGGGGACGAATCCGTGGTCGTGGATCTACGGCCGTCCATCGCCGCCGTGGCGTCGGATCTCCTGCGGTACCGCGCCCGCCACGACGGCGGCTACTGGAACACGACCGGCGCGGCGCGCTTCGTGCTCGTCAGCGGGCTCGCGCCGCTGATGCGGGCCGACGGATGCCGGGCACTCGCGCACGGCTGTGTCGGCGGGGGCAACGACCAGCGCCGCTTCGCTCGTTACGGCGCCCACGTCGCGCCGGACCTGCCGGTCGTCGAGCCGTGGACGGATCCGCGGGCGCTCGAACGGTTCCCCGACCGCGAGACCATGCTCGCGGCCGTCGCCGAGCACGGGCTGAGCCTCGACCCGGGCAGCGGCGCAGAACGGTCCACCGATGCCAGCCTGGCCGGCGTCTCGCACGAGTCGGCGGAGCTGGAGGACCTCGAAACGCCGGTCACCCGGCTCGACCCCCGGTGGAGCGCGTGGCCCGAGCAGGCCACGGCCGAGCCCGAGACCGTCACGGTCCTCTTCCGCGAAGGACGGGTCGCCGACCTCGACGGGAGCGGGCCCGACCCGGTCGAGTGGATGAAGCGCGCCAACGACCTCGGCGCGCGGCACGGGGTCTGGCTGCGCGACGTGGTCGAGCGGCGCATCATCGGCACGGTCTGCCGGGGCGTCTACGAGGCGCCCGGCCTGGAGCTGCTCGACCGCGCGTGGACCCGCGTCCTGCAGGCGAGCCTCGACGGGGCGAGCCGCGAGCTCTACGACCGGCTGTCCGCCGTCCTGGGCTCGGCGATGTACGAGGCGCGGTGGCTCGAACCCGCCGCGCGGGCGGCGCGGGAGGCGATGGACCGGCTCGTCGGCGAGATCGACGGCAGCGTGACCCTGTCCGTCCACCGGGGCGTCGTCCGGGTCGAGCGGATGAAGGTCGCCGGCCCCGTGGTGCGGCAGACCCGGTTCGGCTCCGGCGGGAACCGCTGGAGCTAGACGGCAAGAGAAGGCTTACAGACAAGGAAGGAGCAGGTGATGCGTGAGCGTCGATTCGGCCGGCTCGGCTGGAAGGTCAGCGAGGTCGGCTACGGGATGTGGGGGATAGCGGGCGGCGAGGGCGGCTGGACGGGCGCCGACGACCGGACCGGCGACACCGCGCTGGACGAGGCCGTGCGGCTCGGGTGCACCTTCTTCGACACCGCCTGGATCTACGGCCGGGGACACAGCGAGAGGATGCTCGGGCGGCTGGTCGAACGGCACCCGGAACGCCGCCTCCACCTGGCCACCAAGCCCCCGCCCATGGACCGCGCCTGGCCGTCCACCCGCGACTCCAAACTGTCCGAGGTCTACCCGCCCGATCACCTGTGGGAGTACCTGCACCGCAGCCTCGAAGGACTGGGCACGCCGTCCGTCGACCTGTTCCAGTTCCACGTCTGGGAGGACGCCTGGGCGCACGACGCGGCCTGGCAGGACGCGATCATCGAGATGAAGGAACGCGGGCTCATCAGAGGCGTCGGGATCAGCGTCAACCGCTGGGAGCCCTGGAACGTCCTGGAGACCCTGCGCACCGGGCTGATCGACACGGTGCAGGTCATCTACAACATCTTCGACCAGGCCCCCGAGGACGAGCTGTTCCCGGCATGCCGTGAGCTGGACGTCGCGGTGATCGCCCGGGTGCCCTTCGACGAGGGCACTCTCACCGGCACCCTCACCCGCGACTCCCGCTGGCCCGAGGGCGACTGGCGCAACACGTACTTCGTCCCCGAGAACCTCGTCCCGAGCGTGGAGCGCGCCGAACGGCTGGCGCGGATCGTGCCCGAGGACATGACCATGCCCGAGCTCGCGCTCCGCTTCATCCTCCAGAACCCCGACGTCGCCACCGTCATCCCCGGCATGCGCAACCTCACGCACGTACGCGCCAACATCGCCACCAGCGACGCCGAACCGCTGAGCGAGGAGCTGATGGCGCGGTTGCGCGGATTCCGCTGGGACCGCCGGCCCACGGAGTGGTCGCAATGAGCGCCGCGCGCAAGCCCATCCTGCTGTGGGCCGTGCCCCGATCGCGATCCACGGCGTTCCTGCGCGTCATGATCGAGCGCGGCGATCTGGAGGTGGCCCACGAGCCGTTCTCGTACCTCCAGGCGGACGGTCACGTCGAGTTCGCCGGCAGGCGGGTCACCTCGCCGATCGAGATGCTCGACCTGATGCTCGACGTCAGCGCCGGCGAGCGCCGGGTGTTCGCCAAGGAGACCTCCGACTACACCTACACGCCGCTGCTCGAGGACAAGCGCCTGTTCAGCGACGTCGTCAACACGTTCATGATCCGGGAGCCGCGGGCCGCGATCTCCTCGCACTACGCCATGAACCCCGGGGCCACCCTCGACGAGTACGGCTTCGAGTACCTGCACACCATCTTCGACGCCGTGCGGTCGGCCACCGGCGAGATCCCGCTGGTGATCGACGGCGACGACCTCGTGGCCGATCCGGAGCCGACGGTCCGGGCGTACTGCGAGCGGGTCGGGCTCGACTTCAAGCCCGAGGCGATGCGCTGGGAACCCGGTCGACGGGACAACTGGCGGCGCACCGACCAGTGGCACGCGGAGGTGGCCGAGAGCAGCGGGCTGGTGGCCGGGAAGACGCCCGAGCGACGTGAGACGCCCGACACGAACGAGCACCTGCGCCGCGTCGCCGAGCACCACCAGCCGTTCTACGACGCGCTCGCCCGCCACCGCCTCGCCGGTTGACGCAGATCCTCGTCGCGTTCGCGGTCGTCGAGCCCGGCTCGCCGTGAAACCGCTGGTGCCCGACCGATCAGCTGGCGAGGCCGCTGTCCGGCCGAAGAAGAGCGGGAATCGAATTCCTGAAGGTCGTTGCAGCCTGACCTTAATAGGTGTTTTACGTTAACACAGAAAGTCCGACTCCTCCAAAAATATATTCTTGTTGATGGGTGAATGATGTTGTACTCTCCTGAAGAGATCAATTCAGAACGATCGACTCTGATGGAGTGGCCGTGGCAGTTCATGAGCCCCCGCAGCGCAACCGCCGGTTGACTCGTCGCTTCTTCACCCGGGCCATGGGCGCCAGCGCGCTGGCCGCTGCCACGACCGTCGCCACTCAGGCGCGGCCCGCTTCCGCACAGGCCATCTGTGAATACCTGTGCTGCCGCCTGGTCTACTGCCCGACCTTCCCCTACAGCACGTGCGCGAACAACGCGTACTACATTTGGGGCTGCTATTCGGGGGCGTCCTTCTGTCAATGCTGTGAAGCCTCCGGAAGGGCCTCTATCAGCTGCTATCCCTGAGCAACGGACGGACGATCCGGAGGCCCGCAATGTCGATCACCCCGACGAATCACGGCTACGCCTACATCTTCGAGAACGAAGGCTCGGTGAACGTGGCGGTCTGCGCGCGCATCGAGGACGAGAAGCCTGTCGACGTCATCGCCATTCATTTCCGTACCAAGCAGATCAAGGTCGATACGGCCGTTCAGCTGACCGGGGAGCAGGGCGCCCGCTACTCGACCGCGCCCGTCGCCGTCTACGGGGAGGACCACGTGGTCCACCTCCGCAAGGTAGCCGTGGGCGAAGGGCTGACCGCGGCCGGGCTCCGGTCGTAGCCGGCGATGGGGGTGCTGCCTGCCGTCCTCAGCGCGCTGCTCGCAGCGGCCCTGCTCAGCTCGGGCGCCGGCAAGCTGGTCAGCCCGCACGGTCTGGCCGAGGCTCTCGGTGAGCTGACCGGCGCACGGAGACCGCCGCCTGTGGCCCTGGTCCGGGCGGTCGCCGCCGCGGAGATCGCGCTGGCCGTCCTGGCCGTGTTCGGCCAGGAGCACCTGCTCACCTTGCTGCTGGCGGCCCTGCTGGGAACGGGATTCGCGGTGGTGGGGGTCCTGGGACGGCTGCGGGCGAGCTCACTGCCCTGCGGCTGTTTCGGCCGGAGCGGTTCGCGGTCGTTCGGGGCCTGGAACGTGCTGGCCGGCGCCGCGATCCTGGCCTGGGCCTTGGTGCCGGCGCTGCGTGAGACCGCCTACGATCAGGCTGTCCTGCTGCTCGCGCTGAACACGGCGATGTTCGTCCCCGTCTGGGCGAACCGCCGCCATCTGATCGTCTTCGTGAGAGGGACCATGGCGCGCGAACGGACCGAAACATGATCACGGCACTGATGGTCACCCTGCTCGTGCTGCTCAGCCTGGCGGTCGTGATCCTCTTCGCGATGCTGGGCGAGCTCAACGCGCGGATCTCCGAGTCGTCCGCGGGCGGCGGGACGAGGCGCCCCGAGTCCGTGCAGCCGCTGCCCGACGCCAAGCTCGGCGCGACGGTCATCGAGTTCCCCGACGGGCTCGCCCGGCCGCCGGGCGTGCTCCTCGTCCTCAGTACGACCTGCGGGGCGTGCCAGGAACTGGCTCCCGAGGCGCGTGGCTTCTTCGCCTCCTCGGGCGTGGACCTCGTCGGCGTCGTGGTGTCGTGCGCGTCGGCCGCCTCGGGCAGGGAGTTCGTGGCGCAGTACGGGCTGGCTGACCTGCCCGGCTACGTGGACGTCTCAGGACAATTCAGCATGTCGGCGCTCGGCGTCGGCATGAGCCCGGCGGCGGTGGCGCTCTCCCCCGATGGGGTCGTGCGGTCCGCTGTGGTGTTCAGCTCCTTCAACGCCCTGTCGAGCTGGATCGCCTCCCTCGACGACCCCTCCGGCGCAGCGGGCGGCGTGAGCGTCGCGCCGGGAAAGGACCTCGTCTGATGGACGTCCCGGCGATCGTGGCACTGGCCCTGGCCGGCTTCGTCCTGCAGTACTGGAGCCCTTGAGGCCGCTCGATGGTCGGCGTGGCCGGTCCATTGTCCAGGCGGTCGCCTGGCGCAGCACGCCGCTTCATCGCGGGCTACTCCGTGGGTCTCGTGGTGGGCGGAACGGTCATCGCGCTGCTGGCCGCCGTCGTGGCGGAAGGGCTCGGGAGCGTGCTCCCGCTCCGGTGGCGCGAGGTGGCGGCGGGCACGCTGCTGGTCGGGGTGGGCGTCGCGGACGTGCTGAACCGCACTCCGCACGTGATGCGGCAGGTGCCCCAGGACTACGCGCGGGCGCTCCGGCCCGGCTGGCGCGGTGTGCTCTGGGGCGTCGACCTCGGTCTGCTGTTCACCACGCAGAAGACCACGTCGCTCATCTGGGGCGCGCTCGTGGTCACGGTGCTGCTCAACCCCATGGCGGCACCGGTGTTCCTGGTCGGGATGGTGATCGGCTCGGTGGCGGGGACGGTGATTGGGACGGCACTCAACCACGTTCCCGGCCGGGCGTTCCTGGGCGGAGAGCGGGTGTTCATCCGTACTGTACGGGCCTTGAGCGGAGTAGTGCTGATATGCCTGGGTTTGCTCCAGATCGTGTAGTGGCCGCCGCCGCCGGGCGCTGTGCCCCGGATCCAGACGGTGGCGTCGTCGTCGTGACCAGGTTCGACTGTGGCGGGCTGTGGCGGCTGCTCGCCTTCCGGATCGCGCACGCCTGGATCTCGGCGCGCATCACGCCGCGGCTCGAAGGGCTCGTCTTCATCGCGACCCGTACGGACGTGGCGGCACGCAGGGTGCTGAGCGTCACCCTCTTCCACAACCTCGGCCAGGTTTACCAGATGGGGAGGATCCCGGCGCACATCAAGGCCGCGCGGGTCACCCGCCGGTTCGGTGTCCGGACCCGCGGCGCCGTTTTCGCCAATGTCGGGGACTGGCGGACGGTGCTGTTCGACGCGGCGGCGGGGGAGCCGGTCATCGACTGACGAACTCCAGGTCGATGGAGTCCGTGTGAGAGCTCCACGCGAGGTCCAGGCGCCAGCATCCGGGGCTCGGCAGGTCGACCGCAGAAGGCCCGGGGCCGCCCTCGACGGTGATGCGCGTCGGCGCGCCCACGCCGTTCAGCCGGGCCTCGATGCGCAACGGCTCGGACGGAACCAGCGGCGCTCTGGAACGCCACAGAATTTTGTTGCCCCGGTCCGGCAGCGGTGGGCTGTAAAGCGGATAGCCGAAAAGGATGGCGAGCATGTCACCGCGGCTGCTGGAGGCATAATGCATCTCTACGCCGGGGGTGAATCCTGTCCGGGCCCAGGATGGCGGTTCGCCCTTGACGGCCCGGAACTCGCACGGCGCCGTGGTGACGGAATCGACGGCGGCCTGGGTCGGCTGTGGCCGAGTTGGAGAGCTGTCATTCATGCAGGCGGCGGAGAGAAGGAGCGTTGCAGCCACCATGACGTGGCGCGACCGCATCAAGCGGACCCCCAGAAAAGGCGGATGAAAGGAAATCACCGCCAACGTACTACAACACCGAGCGATGCCGAAGACCTCAAATCCTCATGCGCCGAGGTCCGCGGTCGTCACTGGTCGTCCTCGTAGGGGTGGGCGCGTGCGTACCAGACCCACGCGGCCAGCCCGGCGAACAGCAGGGCGATGAACGGCGACCCGGCCGCCATCATGATCAGGCAGGACGTGGAGCTGATGGCGAGCAGGACCGTGTAGGTCCGTCTGGACAGGTCGGGCGCTCGCCGGGGCAGGTGCCGCGCGTCGCTGTGGAAGGACTCGGTGAAATCCGGATCCTCGTCGCGCAGCCGGCGCTGGATCCTACGCAACTCGTCGCGTTCGCGGTCGTCGAGCACGACACACCTCCTGGGCGCTCGCGCCAGGTGCGATCTCATCTCGTATCCCACCTGAATGATTTACATCGTAGCACGATATAAAATGGATCCCATGGATGGTCACGGGGGGATTCGGGAGGCGGCGGCAGAGAGCGAGCCGCTGTCGAAGCAGGATTTCGAGGCGCTCGCCCGGTTCCGTTTCGGGATCCGCAGCTACCTGCGGTTCAGCGAGGACTCGGTGCGCGCGGCCGGCCTCGCCCCCCAGCAGTATCAGCTCATGCTGGCGCTGAAAGGGTTCCCCGGCCGCGACTGGGCGACCGTGCGGGAGCTGGCCGAACGGCTGCTCCTGCGTCACCACAGCGTGGTCGAGCTGGTCAGCCGCGCCCAGCGGCAGGGCCTCGTACGCCGGAGCGCCCACCCCGACGACGGCCGGGCGGTCCGCGTGCTGCTGACCGCCGAGGGGGAGCGGGTCCTGGCTCTGCTGAGCGCCCTGCACCGCGACGAGCTGCGCCGCATCGACACCATGCTCACCCCGCCGACCTGGGACGCTAGCGGGTGACCAGGGACCACGCCCACCGGCCGGCCCCGGCGCGGGTCACTCGCCGGCGGCCCAGACGGCCTCGAACGCGGCCCCGTCGATCTCGGTCAGGTCCCAGATGTCGAGCGGCTGGTCGGTGAGGAACCCGTGCTCGTCCTGCGGGTGGCGCCACCAGTAGCGGCGTAGCCGCCGGGCCCCGTCGATCTCCGCCTGCCGGATCGCCCAGTGTTCGCCGTCGCCCTCGACGCTCTCGAACAGCCACACCCCGCCGCGCTCGTCGTCGCCGCGCCAGTAACGCCGCGGCCGCTCCGACTCGCTCAGCTCTTTGACCAGGGACCGGCGGAGATCAGGATGCACGCCGCCCACTTTAGGGGAACGCCCTCAGCGGTCGACGATCTCGTTCTTGCCGATCACGACCACGCCGCTCCGGGTCAGGGCGAAGCGGGTGCGGTCGTACTCCAGGTCGAAGCCGATGCGGGCGCCGTCGGGGATGACGACGTTCTTGTCGATGATGGCCTTGCGGACGATCGCGCCCCGGCCGACCTTGACGTTCTCCATCAGCACCGAGTCCTCCACCAGCGAGTGGGAGTGGAGGACGACCTTGGGCGACAGGATCGACCGGACGGCCGTGCCGCCCGAGACGATCACGCCGGGGGAGACCAGCGACTCCAGGGCGCGCCCGACCCGGTCGCCGTCGTTGTGCACGAACTTGGCCGGCGGCAGCGGGTCGTGACCGGTGTGGATGGGCCACTTGTCGTTGTAGAGATTGAAGATCGGGTGGGCCGAGATGAGGTCCATGTGGGCCTCGTAGTAGGCGTCGAGCGTGCCGACGTCGCGCCAGTAGCCGCGGTCGCGCTCGGTGGAGCCCGGCACCATGTTGTGGGCGAAGTCGTAGACGTCGGCCCCGCCCGACTTGACCATCATCGGGATGATGTTGCCGCCCAGGTCGTGTCTGCTGGTCGGGTCGAGCGCGTCCTCGCGCAGCGCGTCGATCATCGCCTGGGTCTTGAACACGTAGTTGCCCATCGAGGCGTAGACCTCGTCGGGGGAGTCGGCCAGGCCCACCGCGTCCTTGGGCTTCTCGCGGAAGGCCACGATGCGCTTGCCCTGCGGGTCGGTCTCGATCACGCCGAACTGGTCGGCCAGCGACAGCGGCTGGCGGATCGCCGCCACGGTCACGTCGGCGCCCGACTGCTCGTGCTGCTCGACCATCTGCCGGGGATCCATCCGGTAGATGTGGTCGGCGCCGAACACGATCACGTGCTCGGGCATCTCGTCGTAGATCAGGTTGAGGTTCTGGAAGAGGGCGTCGGCCGACCCCGAGAACCAGCGCGGCCCGAGCCGCTGCTGCGCGGGCACCGGGGTGACGTAGTTGCCCAGCATGGCCGAGAGCCGCCAGGTGCGGGAGATGTGGCGGTCCAGGCTGTGGTTCTTGTACTGGGTCAGCACGACGATCTTCAGGTAGTCGCCGTTGGCCAGGTTGGACAGCACGAAGTCGATCAGCCGATACATCCCGCCGAACGGCACAGCCGGTTTCGCCCGGTCCGCCGTGAGAGGCATCAGCCTCTTTCCCTCTCCACCCGCCAGCACGACCGCAAGCACCCTCCGGGACCTCATGTCCAGGACGCTACCCCCAATCGGCGCATCTATCGACGTAACTCTGTCCGGCCCTCTCCCGAGGTGTCCGGAGTGATCCCTCTATGTGCCGCCATCAGCGCACCGGTTGTTTCCCGCTCGCGCGCCTGTCAGCGTGTCCGGACGCCCGCGATTCCTCGTAAAGTCGAGTCATGCGAGTGGATCTGCTCAGCCGCGAATACCCGCCGGAGGTCTACGGCGGCGCGGGCGTGCACATGGAGTACCTCTCCCGCGAGCTGCGGGAGCTCGCCGACGTGCGGGTGCGGTGCTTCGGCGCCGCCAGGGAGGAGCCCGGGGTGTCGGCCTACCGGACGCCCGCCGGGCTGGCCGGCGCGAACGCCGCGCTCCAGGTGCTCGGCGTCGACCTGGAGATCGCCGCGGCCTGCGAGGGCGCCGACCTGGTCCATTCGCACACCTGGTACGCCAACTTCGCCGGGCACGCCGCCAA
Source organism: Nonomuraea sp. NPDC049486 (assembly GCF_040676925.1). Classification (NCBI taxonomy): domain Bacteria; kingdom Bacillati; phylum Actinomycetota; class Actinomycetes; order Streptosporangiales; family Streptosporangiaceae; genus Nonomuraea; species Nonomuraea sp. NPDC049486. The sequence goes on along the minus strand of NZ_JBFAPV010000009.1, from coordinate 143,866 downwards.
GCTCCTCCACGGCATCCCGCACGTGGTCACCACGCACAGCCTGGAGCCGCTGCGCCCGTGGAAGGCCGAGCAGTTGGGCGGCGGCTACGCGATCTCCTCGTGGGCCGAGCGCACCGCCCTGGAGGCCGCCGACGCGGTGGTCTCGGTGTCGGCCGGCATGCGCCGCGACGTGCTGGCCGCCTACCCGCGGATCGACCCGGCCAAGGTGAGCGTGATCCACAACGGCATCGACACCGCCGAGTACGCCCCGGACCAGGACCATCAGATCCTGAAAAAGTACGGCATCGACCGCGATCGACCGTACGTCATCTTCGTCGGCCGGATCACCCGCCAGAAAGGCCTGGTCCACCTTCTGCACGCGGCGCGGTCCTTCGCCCCCGACGCGCAGCTCGTGCTCTGCGCGGGCGCGCCCGACACGCCGGAGATCGCCGCCGAGGTGGCCGGGCTGGTGCGCGGCCTCGACCGCAAGGGCGTGTTCTGGATCTCCGAGATGCTGCCCAAGCCCGAGGTGATCCAGCTGCTCACGCACGCCTCGGTATTCGTCTGCCCGTCGGTCTACGAGCCCATGGGCATCGTCAACCTGGAGGCCATGGCCTGCGAGACCGCCGTGGTCGCGACGACCACCGGCGGCATCCCCGAGGTGGTCGCCGACGGTGAGACGGGCCTGCTCGTACCGATCGACCAGGGCCCCGACGGCACTCCGCACGACCCCGAGCGGTTCGCCGCCGACCTCGCCGGGCGGGTGAACACGCTGCTGGAGGACCCGGCGCGGGCCCGCGCGATGGGGCTGGCCGGACGGGCGCGGGCCGTCGAACACTTCTCCTGGCCCGCGATCGCCCGCCGCACGATGGAGCTGTACGCGTCACTTATGTGACGTAGGTCTCATTTGGGCCTTGTCCTGCCCGCCGTACGGGATCACCCTGAACGGCAGGAGGCAGAGATGACGCATCCCCTCGGAGTCAGCCGCCCGGACCTCGAAGTCACCGATCTGCCGACGCCGGAGGAGGTCTTCAAGGTCCCCCGGATCGGCAAGGTAGAGCTGTTCAAGTTCGCCGTGGGGCCCAGCCTGATCGCCCTCGGCATCTCCATCGGCAGCGGCGAATGGCTGCTCGGCCCGCTCAGCGTCGGTCAGTACGGCTTCGTCGGCGTCGGCTGGGTCATCCTGGTCTCGGCCGTGCTCCAGACGTTCTACAACGTCGAGTGCGCCCGCTACGTGACGGCCACCGGCGAGACCCCGGTGGTCGGCTGGGGGAGGGTGCCGCCGGGCTGGAAGCTGTGGGTCCCGCTGTCGGTGTTCATCGTCATCTTCGCATTCATCGCCGGCGGCTGGGCCGCCTCCGCGGGGCAGGGCGTGTACGCGCTCGTCCACGGCGACATCCCGCCCGCCGGGGCCGAGGAGCCCCGGCTGTGGGCCATCGCGCTGCTCGTGCTGGTCTTCCTGATCACCGCGGCGGCCCGGCGGGTCAGCCGCGCCCTGGAGCTGGCCAACTGGATCATGGTCGGCTCCATCCTGGTCGCCCTGCTGCTCATCGACCTGTTCGTGGTGCCGTGGGAGCTGTGGTGGGAGGGCATCAGGGGCTTCTTCACCCCGGCCGCGCCGCCCGCCGGGATCACCGCCACCCAGCTCGGCGGCCTGGCCGGCTTCACCGCCCTGGCCTCCGGACTGAACTGGTACGTGATGGGCCACTACCGCGACAAGGGCTACGGCATGGGCCACCGCGCCGGTTACATCGCCGGCCTGCGCGGCGGCCGGCAGGAGATCCTGGCCAGCGGCGTCACCTTCCCCGACGACGAGCGCAACCGGGGGCTGTGGCGGCGGTGGTACCGGCTGATCATGGTCGACATGTGGGGCGTGTTCTTCGTCGGCGCCATGCTCGGCATGCTCCTGCCGACGATCCTCATGGCGCACGCGGTCAACCTGTCGGGACAGCAGCCCACCCGGGCGACGGTGCCGACCTTCGTCGCCGCCGCGCTCGGGGACGAGTACGGGCAGGCGATGTTCGTCCTCGCGCTGATCCTGGGCGTGCTCATCCTGTTCAGCACGCAGCTGGGGATCTTCGAGGCGATGGTGCGGGTCACCACCGACGCCGCCCATGCCACCAGCCCCAGGCTGCGCAGGCTCATCGAGGGCGACCCGCGGCGCTTCTACTACCCGTTCATGATCGTGCTGCTGATCGTGATCGCCGTCGTCATCCACCTGTCACTGCCGGTGGCGCTGGTGGAGTGGTCGGCGAACATGTCGAACCTCGGCGCGCTGATCTACCCGTTCATGCTCATGTATCTCAACAGCAAGCTGCCCAAGCCGGCGCGGGCGCGCTGGTGGCACCACGTCATCCTGGTGCTCAACTTCCTGTTCTTCGGGTTCTTCTTCGTGAACTTCATCGCGGACTTCGTCGGGGAGCCGCTGGTGACGTTCTGATCAGCGCTGGGGCTCCAGGACCACCACCGGGATCTTGCGGTCGGTCTTCTTGGTGTACTCGTCGTAGTCGGGCCACGTGGCGGTCATCAGCCGCCACAGCTCCGGTCGCTCCTCGTCGGTGGCGGTGCGGGCGCGCGCCTTGAACCGGTCGCTCCTGACCTGCACCTCGACCTCGGGGTCGGCGGCCAGGTTCTTGTACCAGTCGGGATGCGACGGGTCGCCGCCCTTGGAGGCGACCACCACGAAGTCGTCGCCGTGCGGCTGGTAGATGAGCGGCGTCGTGTACGGCTCGCCGGATTTGCGGCCCTTCGTGGTGAGCAGGAGGGTCGTGGTGCCGTTCCAGTCGTGTCCTTCGGCGCCGCCGGTCTCGCGGTAGCGCCGGACGTGTTCCTTGCCATAGAGCATGCCCAGGCACCTACCCCGGCGCGCCCGGCACTCACCCGGGCACGCCGGGGCCTGTACGAGATGTTGACCTCGTTCGTGGCGTTCGCCCCATCGGCCAGGCTCGCGGCGGTTCGTCCGGAACGGTGCTGTACGTGAAGGACGGGCTGATGAGAGCCTAGGCCCCATGAAAGATCCGGCCAGGGTGCTCGCTGCCCGAATCGAGGAGTTCGAGCGGGCGGCGGACCCCCGGCTGGTGCTGGACGACGCGGCGCTGGACGACGCCGAGGACGCCATGCTGGCCTGCGACGGCGGGCCACGCGACGCCGCCGTCTGGCGGCTGGCCGGGGTGCTCCACCTGGCCCGCTACCGGCTCGCCCCCGAGGAGGACGGCGAGGCGGCCGTGGCAGGCGTGTTCTTCGCCGCCGTCGCCGTACTCGACCCCGACGGGCTGCCGGAACGGCTGCGCGGGACGCACGTCCCGGCCTCCGCCACCGCCGAGACCTGGGCGGAGCTGGCGGAGCAGGTCTTCCGCCACGTGGACGTGGACGCGTACCCGCACGTGGGCCTGCTCCTGCACGCCATACTCCGCCGCGCGCTCGCCACGCCCACGGCGGAGGTGTGTGACCGGCTCGGGCAGGTGCTGCTGGAGCAGGCCCTTGACATGCCCGCACCAGCCTGGGCCGCCGAGGCGCTGGCCATCCTGGGCAACGGCCTGGTGCGGCTGTACCGGACGGCCGGCGACGGCGGCGCGCTCGACGACGCGGTGCACGCCCTGTTCCGGGCCGCGCTCGCCGGCCCAGGCCACGTGACGGACCTGGCGGCGGCGCTCGGACACGCGCTGGCCGGCGACACCCCCCTGATCAGGGCGTACCTCCTGGCCGCCGGCCGCCCTCCAGGACCGGAACGCTCCGCGGCGCTCCTGGACCTCCTCTTCCTGGCCTCCACCCGCGCCGCCGCGTCCTGCGCCGACGCCGACCTGCTGGCGCTGCTGCGGGTGGGCCAGGCCTGCCTCGACCACTGGCACGAGGCCGGCGCGCACCCGGCGGTCCTGTCCCGCTACGGCACGGCCCTGGTGGAGTGGTACGTGGTCACGGGCGACCTCCGCTCCCTCGAAGCCGGCCGCGACATGCTCGCCGCCCTACCCCCCGCTCCGGCCACCCCGCCGACCCACCCGGTGCCTCCCGCCCATCCCGCATCCCATCCGCACGACCCGGCATCCCCAGCCCCGCTGGATGCCCCGGAAACCGCCCCGAGACCGGACCGTTCCGCGACCCAGCCTATGGGCCTTCCAGGTCCGTACGGTCACGCCGGCGCCTTGCCGGTGGATTCAGTGGACCTCCCGGGTTCGTACGGTCACAGCGCCGCTTGGCCGGTGGATTCGCTGAGCCATCCGGGTTCGTACGGTCACAGCGACGGCTGGCCGGAGGATCCGGCGAGCCATCCGGGATCGTACGGCTACGCCGCCGCCTGGTCGGTGGGCCTTTCCGGTTCGTACGGTCACACCGCCGCCTGGCCGGAGGATTCGGGACCATCGGCGCTGGGGAACGCCGCCGCCAGGCTGGACGACGCGGCGACCCGCCTCGACCTGCTCGGCCGCCGCCGCTGGCGGCGCTACCGGGGGAGCGGCGACCTGGCTGACCTGGAGATCGCCGTACAGACCCTGCGGCAGGCGGTGGTACGCGCACCAGAGGGACATCCGGAACGGCCCGCGTTCCTCACCGGCCTGGCCGGGGCCCTCCTCCACCGCGCCACACGAACAGGAGACGCCCGCACCGCCATCACCGCCGCCCGCGCCGCCGTCGCGGCCTGCCCAGGCCGCCACCCCCAGCGCCCCCGAGCCCTCCTCCTGCTCGGCCAAGCCCTACGCCTGGACCTCACCGCGCACACCGCCGCCGAGGCCGTGACAACCCTCCGGAAGGCACTCGCGGCGCATACGGACCCGCGCTTCCAGGCGGAAGCGCACACAGTCCTCTCCGACGTACTACGCCACCGCGCCACCCTCGTCGGCGCAGCCCAGCAGGTACGCGAACCCGCCGAGCCGGACGTGACGGTGCAGACGACCGGGCGCCCTGCGGATTGGGACGCTGAGGCCCTGGCGGGACGCCGGCCGGCCGCCTGGGACGAGGCGGTGCAGGCCGCCGGGCGCCCTGCGGATTGGGACGCTGAGGCCCTGGTAGGACGCCAGCCCGCCGATTGGGACGCTGCGGCCCCGGCGGGACGCCGACCCGCCGATTGGGATGCCGTGGAGGCGGTCGAGCGCCCTGCGGACTGGGATCCTGCGGCTCGGGAGGTACGCGGACCCGCCGAGTCGGGTGTGGCGGTGCAGGCGGCCGGGCGCTCTGCGGACTGGGATGGTTCGATCCAGCCGGCTCGCAGCTCCGCCGACGCGGGGGGTGCCGTTCAGGCGGCCCGTCAGATCGCGGACCTGGACGCTGCCGTTCAGGCGGCTCGCAAAGCCGCAGAGCTGGCTTACCTCGCCACCGGAACCACCGCGCCTCCGTCCGGCCCTCGCTCAGCAGTACCACTGCCTGGCGAACCACTGGCATCGCAGACGGTAACCCCGAGGGACCCGTTCGGCGGCTTGCCTTCGGCGCAAGGCACCCCGGCGAGTGCGGCGCGAGAGCCGTCGCCTCGGCCACGCACCCCCGAAGCACCGCCGCCCACGGGGGCGGGAGCGTCGCCCGTACCGCTTGCGCTGGTCAAGGGGTTGCTGGTGCGGTTCACCGTACGAGGTGACGAGCAGGACCTGGTCGAGGCGCTGGAACTCGCCGGGAACGTGCCCGGCGGCGATCCCGAGCTCACCTCGCTGCTCCGCCTGGCGCTCGGCACCCTGACAGGGACGCCGGACAAGCCGCTGGCCGAGGCAGCGACCCGGCTCGCCATGGTCTGCGACGACGAGGCAACCACCCGAGACCTGCTCCGCCTCGGCGAACGCCACGCCAAGGCAGCCAGAGACTCCCGAACCGGCGGCCAGACCAACACCCCGGGCGCATCGCAGTCACGAGCCACCACCGATACCAGCACAACCACCGACGTTGCCGGTACCGCCGACATCTCCGCCGGAACCGAGGGCGTCGCCAGAACGGACGACAGCGACAGTTCCGTCGACACCACTGCTACTGCCCACGTCGCTGGAGCCGGAGGCGTTTCCCGGACCCACGACGGCGCTGTTTCCGGGACCGACGACGGCGCCGGTTCCTGGAACGTCGCCGGAACCGCCGGACCCCCCGACGTCGTCACCGACCCCGCCGATGTCACCGCCAGCCCCCCCGAGGTCATCCCTGGCCCCGCCGACGTCATTGCCGGACCCACTTACGTCGCCGTCAGAAGCGGGGACGAGGCCGGAACCGGCGACAGCGCCGATCCCGGTCGCGCTGCCGGGATCGGCGGGAGAGCCGCGGAGGAAGGCCCCGGCGACGAACGCAAGAAGGTACGCGCCGCGACGTATCTGGTGAGGGCCGCAACGGGCCTGGCCGGACGTGGGCGCCGGAGAATGGCGATCGAACTGCTGGAGCGGGCCGGAAGGGCCTTCGCCGAGGCGGGTGAACCGGTCCAGGCAGCCGACACGTACTCCAGGATCGGGAACGAGCACGAGGAACTCGGCGCCTGGGAGGCCGCGTTACGGGCGTTCGAACACGCCGCCGACGGCTACGGAGCCCTCGGACACCCCCGGGAGGAGGCGGCTCAGCGGGCCGCCATGGGGAACGCCTGCGCCCAAGCAGGGGAGCCACGCCGGGCCGCCGCCTGCTACCGGCGGGCCGCCGAACTGTGCCGGGAAGCGGGCCTGCACGCGGACGAGGCCACGTACCAGGAAAGGGCCGCCGCGGCGTACCTCGACGCGGGCGACCGGGCGGAGGCGCTGGAACGTGCGGGCCGCGCCCGCGAGCTGCACCTGACCCGCGGCGACGCCGAGCGGGCGGCGCGGGCGCTCATCCCGGGCGCGCGGGCCGGCGCCGAGCTGGGCCACCTGCCCGCCGCGGCCGAGCTGATCAGCACCTGCGCGTCCGAGCTGGAGGCCATCGGCAAGTGGGACGACGCCTGCCAGGCGCTGGACGGGCACGCGGTGCTGCTGTACGAGCTCGGGCACGCGGATCACGCGGCGGCGTGCGAGGCCGCCATCGTGGACGTGGTCCGGCGGCGCGGCCAGCGGCGCGAGGCCGCCGACGAGTGGTACCACATCGCCCGCCGCCGTCTCTCCCGCGCCGACGTGCCCGGGGCCAGGCGGGCGTTCGAGCGGGCCGAGCGCGCCTACAACCAGCTCGGCCACCGGGACGGGGTCGCCGCCGTGCGCTACCACCTCGGCGTGATCGGATTCACCGGCGCCGGGATGGAACAGGCCACCCAGGACTTCGGGACGGCCGCCGAGGCGTTCGCGGCCCCCGAACGCGTGGCCGCCGCCCGTACGATGCGCGCCGCCTGCCTGGTTGAGCTGGGCCGCTGCGACGAGGCCTCGGCCGAACTGGACCTGGCGATGCGCCCCGCCGTGGCGGAAGGCGACATCGGCGCCCTGTTCTCCATCGCCCTGGTACGCGCCACCGCCGACCTCCGCACCGGCCACCCGGACGAAGCACTCGACCGGCTCCGAGCCGCCCTCGGCCTGGCAGCGGGCGACCCCCTGAGGGAAGCGGTAGTCCACGAACGCCTCGCGGTAGTCCACGCACACAACCGCCCAGCGCCAAAGCACCGCCCAGCCCAAGTCGGCCAGCATCCCCCCACAGGTTCCGGGAGTGGTCCGGCGGCGGGGGAGCGTCCGTCGCTCGGTTCGGCGGGGGACCAGGCAGCCGCAGCGGGGGATGAGCGTCCGCCGGTGATTTCTGGCGGTGGCGCGGCGGCGGGGGAGCGTCCGTCGGTCGGTTCTGCGGTGGACCGTGCAGTGGGGGTGGGGGGACGTCTGCCGGTGGGGCCCGGAGGTGGGCCGGTCGCCGGGGTGGGCGGGCTGGGGGAGCGGGGGGAGGGTGGCTGGGGGGCTGCTCGTGCGGGGGGATCGGCGGCTGTGGTGGAGCATCTGGGGCTGGCCGCCGACGGCTTCCGCGCGACCGGGCACGCTGGTCTGGCCGCGCTCACCTCGTTGCGTCTCGGCTTCGCGCTGGAGGAGCGGGGCGACCTGCGCCGGGCGAGGAAGGCGCTGGAAGAGGGGCTCAGTGGCGCGGTGACCGGGCCTACGGGGGACGCACCGTACGAGGTGATCCCGGTCGGGGGAGCGGAACCGGCCGTGCTGGTGCGGCTGGCCGAGCTGCAGTTCGCGGCTGGGGAGGTCGCGCGGGGGCGGGCGGCGCTGGCGCAGGCGCTGGCCACGGTGCGGCGCGGCGGCGTGGACCCGGAGCTGGCCGAACGGCTGGCCGAGCGCGTACGCATCGAGGAGGCCGAGGCGGCAGGCGATCTGTCCGGGGCGCTCGCGCTGGCACGGCAGGCGGCCGGCGCCGCCGCCGACCCGCGCCGCCGCTCCGGGCTGCTGGCCAAGCTGTGCGCGCTGGCGCTGGAGGCGGACGACCCTGAGGCCGCGTACGAGTACGCGAAGCATGGGTGCGACCTGCGTGACGGCCTGCTGAGCGAGCACCTGCGCGGGCGTGGCGCCGCCGCGCTCGCGCTGGGGCGCACGGCCGAGGCGATCGGTCACCTGGCGGAGTCCGTCCGGCTGGCGCGCGAGTCCGGGCAGGCGATGCCGGTGCGGCTGGTGGCCGCGCTCGGGGCGCTCGGCGCGGCGCTGGCGGAGGACCGGCGCTGGTCGCACGCCGGGGCGGTGCTCGCCGAGGCGCTCGCCCTCGCCGCCGGGCCCGCCTGGCGCGGCATGCGGGCGTCTCTGCTCGCGGTACGGGCGAGAACGCGCTTCCGCCAGGGAGACGTGGACGAGGCCGCAACTCTCTACCAGGAGGCGCTGGCGCTCGGGGAGGCCGTCGGCGACGACGCGACCGTGGCCACCGTGTGCGGGGAACTGGCCCCCGTGCACGCGGCCAGAGGAGAACGCGACGGCGCGGCACGGCTCGCCGAACGGGCCCTGGACATCGACCGGGCGCGCGGACGGCAGCGGGCCGTCGTGCGCGACCTGATCGCGCTGGGCCGGCTGGGCGACGTCGACCGCCTGGCCGAGGCGCTGTCGCTGGCGCAGCGGATCGGCTTCGGCGAGGGCCAGGCCGTGGCGCTGGCCGAACTCGGCGCTCTGGACCTGCGCGCCGGCCGGTTCACCGCCGCCCGCGCCCGCGCCTCAGCAGCCATCGACCTCCTCGAAGCCGGCACCCAGCCAACAACGGGGAACGTTCAGCGGCCGGCGCCGTTCAGCGGCGGCACCCTGCGACCGACTGCCGCCGCCGGCGGACAGCCGCCGGAGCCGAGCGTCGGCGGCCTACACCAGCGGGAACCGGTTGGCGATGAGCCGCAGGGATCCGGGCCGGTTGTCGAGGGCGCGCAGCAGTCGGATGGTGAGGTGCAGAGTTCGGCCGTCGAGGGCGCAGGGCGGTCGGACTTGGCTGCAGGTGAGCAGCAGAGGTCGGTTGTCGAGGGCGCGCAGCAGTCGGATGGTGAGGTGCAGAGTTCGGCCGTCGAGAGCGCGGGGCGGTCGGACGTGGTTGCAGCTGAGCCCCAAGGGTCGGTTGCCGGGGGTGTGGGCCGGTCGGGTCTGGGTGGGCAGGGGCCAGGGGCGGCTGTGGGTGGGGTGTTGTGGTCGGATGGGGACGACGGCGGGGGGCGCGTGCCGGGGCTCGGCGGGGCGCATCGGGCGGAGCTGGCCGCCGCGTATGCGACCAGGGCCGCGGCAGGCGAGGAGCTGGGTGAGCTGGCGGCCGCACTGGCGGACGCCGAGCGGGCCGGTGAGCTGGACGACACGGGTTCGGCGGCGGCCGAGCGGCTCCGCTCCAGGGCGGTGGGGCTGGCCGTCCGTCTGGGGTGCGGGGCCAGGGCCTGGGCGCATGCGGAACGGGCCAAGGAGACGCTGCTCGGGCTGGAGGAGAACGTCGCGCGGGCCATCGGCGTCGACCCGGGCCGGCTCCTGGACCTGCTGCCGGAAGGAAGCGGCGTCGTCGCGTTCCACACCGGCGAGGCGCTCGTCAGCGTGGTGGCGCACCGTGCGGGATGGGCGAGGCCGCGCGCGTTCGCCACCTCGGCAGGGCCGGAGCTGCTGGCCGAGTTCGCCGCGACGGCGAGGGCCGGCGACGGCGGGCGGCGGCGGGCCGAGCTGTGGCGGGTGGTCGCCGACCTGCTGCTCGGCGAGGCGATCGAGGCGCTCGGCGACGATCTCGACGTGCTGTATCTGCTGCCGCACGGCGACTTGCACGGGCTGCCGCTGCACGCGCTCGCTCCGGGTGGGCGGCTGCTGCTGGACCGCTACGCCGTGGCGTACGCGCCGTCGGCGGCCGCGCTGGCCCGGCAGGCGCTGCGCCGCGCCGGTCACGGCGGCCGGACGCTGGTGGCGGGCCAGGGCGAGGACGCGGCCGCCGTCGCCGCGGTGCTGGGCAGCCCGCCGGTCACCGCGGCCGCCCGCGATCTGGAAGGCGTCTGGGACACCGTGCACCTGGCCTGCCCGGCCTGCTACGACGGCGCCGACCCGTACGGCTCGGGGATCCGCCTTCCCGGCGGGCTGCTGAACGCCCGCGCGCTCATGGACCTGCGGATCGAGGCCCGGCTCGTCGCCGTGAGCGGCTGCGAGCCGACACCCGGCGGCGCGGGCGTGACAGCGCTCGGGCACGCCCTGCTGCGCGCGGGCGCCGCCGCCGCGCTGCTGCCGCAGTGGCCGGCGCACCCCGAGGTGGCGCGGGAGCTGCTGCCGTCCTTCCACGCCCGGCTGGCCGCCGCCGGCCCGGGCAGGGCGCTCAGGGCGGCGATGCTGGAGTCACGCGAGCTGTACGGGTCGTCGCGCCCGGACCTGTGGGCCCCGTACACCCTGATAGGACTGGCCGCCTGAAGGGCCACGACAAGCAGGCCGGGCCGTCAGAGGTAAGGCCGCGCGACCGTCACCAGCTCGGCCGGGGCGTCGCGGGTGTCGACGTGGAGCGCCGTCTCGGGGGTGCGCTCGCGGACGTCGCGGTCGCGGATGGCGAACACGGCGGGCGGCGCGCCGGCGTCGCCGTAGCGGACCGAGACGGCCGCGCCGATCGCCGTGCGCAGGTCGGCCACCACCTCACGGACCGGATGCGCGTCTCCCGAGACCGCCAGGTGGCCCAGCATGCCGGCGAAGCGCGACTCGGTCTCGGCGGCGGGCCGCTGCCCCGGCAGCACCGGGCGGTCGAGCCAGAACACCTTGCCCGACAGGAAGGCGTCGTAGCCGAGCGTCCGCGCCGCGCCGGCGACCAGCTCGCCGAACTCCGCCAGCTCGGCCCGGGGCGGCAGGTCGGTGGTGACGAACAGGGGCACGATCAGCGAGTCGAGCATGGGCCATCCCTCCGTGAGGAGGCTCATGGTAGGGCCCGCCACCGACAATTCCCCGCGCCGACACCCGCCGTCTCAGCCGTCAGCCGCGTCGGCCAGCCTGCGCGCCAGCACCCGCAGGTGCGCCGCCAGCTCGGGCGGCTCGCGCACCTCGAAGGCCATCCCCAGTGACACCAGCCAGAACGCCAGCTCGTCCAGCGAGTTGGAGCCGCTGGTCAGCAGGCAACCGCCCCCGTCGAGCGGCTCCACGGCGGCCACCGACGGCGGCATGCGCGCCACGACCGCCTCCGCCGGCGCGTGCACGATGACCTGGCACCGGTAACGGTACGGCGCGCTGGAGATCCTGTGTGAGGTGTAGGCCGCCAGGTCGTCGGCAGGCGGCTCCCGAGGCGTGAACCGCGGCCCGTTCGGCGTGCGCAGCCGCAGCCGGTCGACCCGGAACACCCGCCAGTCGTCCCGCCCGGGGTCGAACGCCACCAGATACCAGCGCCGTCCTGACACCACCAGCCGGTGCGGCTCCACCAGCCGCTCCGTGACCGTCCCGTCCCCGGCCCGGTAGTCGAAGCGCAGGCCCTCGTGGTCGCGGCAGGCGGCCGCGATGGCCGACAGCGTGCCCGCCTCGACCGCGGGCGCGCCGCCGGTCAGCGGCACGGTCATCGACTGCAGCGCGTTCACCCGGTGGCGCAGCCGCGACGGCAGCACCCGCTCCAGCTTGGCCAGCGCCCGCACCGAGGTCTCCTCGATGCCCGCCACGCCGCCCTGCGCGGCCGTGCGCAGCCCGACGGCCACCGCCACCGCCTCCTCGTCGTCGAGCAGCAGCGGCGGCAGGTCGCTGCCCGCGCCGAGCCGGTAACCGGGCACCCCGGCCGACGCGTGCACCTGGTAGCCCAGCTCCCGCAGCCGCTCCACGTCGCGGCGCACCGTACGGGCCGAGACGCCGAGCCGCCCGGCCAGCTCCGCGCCGGGCCAGTCGCGCCGCGTCTGCAGCAGGGACAGCAGTTTCAGCAGTCGAGCCGAGGTCTCCAGCACACCTAGGACCGTACCTGTCCTAACCGGCTTCTAGCGTGGGCGTCATGGACAACGACATCAGGCCCTTCCGCATCGACGTCCCGCAGGCCGACCTGGACGACCTGCGCGAGCGCCTCGCCCGTACCCGCTGGCCCGACGAGCTGGACGGCGCCGGCTGGTCGTACGGGGTGCCTGTCCCGTACGCGCGAGCACTCGCCGAGTACTGGCGCACCGGCTACGACTGGCGCGCGCACGAGGCGGCGCTCAACGCGTTCCCGCAGTTCACCACCGAGATCGACGGGCAGAACGTGCACTTCCTGCACGTGCGCTCACCCGAGCGGGACGCGCTGCCCCTGCTGGTCACGCACGGCTGGCCGGGGTCGGTGGCCGAGTTCATGAAGGTCGTCGGCCCGCTCACCGACCCCCGCGCGCACGGCGGCGACCCGGCCGACGCGTTCCACGTCGTCGCCCCGTCCCTCCCCGGCTTCGGCTTCTCCGGGCCCACCCGCGAGCGCGGCTGGGACATGGCCAGGGTCGCGGCGGCGTGGAAGGAACTGATGCGCCGGCTCGGCTACGGGCGGTACGGCGCGCACGGCGGCGACACCGGCGCCGTCATCTCCCCGATGGTCGGCAGGCTCGACCCGGAACGGGTCGTCGGGGTGCACGTCAACGGCGGGCTCGGGTTCCCGAGCGGGGATCCGGCCGAGCTGGAGGGCCTGACCGAGGCCGAGCGGGCCCGTCTGGCCGTCTACGGCGACCAGGACGGCTCCGGCTACGCGATGATCCAGTCCACCCGGCCGCAGACGCTCGCGTACGGCCTGCACGACTCCCCGGCAGGGCAGCTCGCCTGGATCGCCGAGAAGTTCAAGGAGTGGACCGACCCGGCCCGCGAGCTGCCCGAGGACGCGGTGGACCGCGACCAGCTCCTCACCAACATCAGCATTTACTGGCTCACCGGGACCGCGGGCTCCTCGGCCCGGCTGTACAAGGAGAGCGCCGCGTCCTGGGGCCGCGGGCAGGAGCCGTCGGCGCTCCCGCACGGGGTGGCCGTCTTCCCCGGCGACCCCGGGGTCCGCCGCGTCGCCGAACGCGAGCACAAGATCGTGCACTGGTCGGAGTTCGACCGCGGCGGGCACTTCGCCGCGATGGAGGCGCCCGGCCTGCTGGTGGGGGACGTCCGGGCGTTCTTCGGGCTGGTCCGCTGAGTCAGCGGCCGCGCCACTCGTCCTCGATCGCGGCGTGGATCACCGAGTCGCGCCAGCCGTCGGGGGCGGCCACGTGGTGACGCAGGCGACCCTCCTCGACCATGCCCGCCGTCAGCATGGCCAGCTGGGCGGGCAGGTTGGCGGGGGCCCGCGCGCCCCAGATGCGGTGCAGGCCGAGCTGCTTGAAGCCGAAGGTCAGCAGCAGCCGCACCAGGTCGGTGCCCATGCCCCGGCCCCAGTGGTCGGGGCGCAGGCCGAGGCCGATCTCGGCGCAGTGCGGGCGTTCGGCGTCGATGTGCAGCCGGGCCACGCCGATCACGCTCCGGTCGTGGGCGTCGAGCACGGCCAGCGCGTACAGGCGACGCGGCTTCTCGGCGGCGGCCGCCACCGCCTCCCGCACGACCTCGGCCACCTGCCCGACCGTGCGGGGCGGGAACGGCATGTGCTGGGTGGCCGCCGGATCTCCGTAGATCGCGTGCAGTGGCGCGGCATCCGACTCGGTGACCTCACGAAGCCACAAACGCTCACCTTTGCACACGACCTCGCACATGGGCCGACGGTAACGCTACTTGAGTGATCTCTACAAGCCCTTGTCAAGTGGCCAGTTGACTGCCGTAAGCGCGGGCGACAAGTTCGGCGATCATGCTGTGCGCGCCGATCGGCTCCGCGTGGCCGGCGCCGATCGCCTCCGCCGCGCGTCGCCCCAGGTCAGCCGGGGCCTCGTGGCCGATCACACACGGCGAGAGCGCCAGCCGCTGGGCGCCGGCCGCGCGCAGCCGGTCCGCGGCCACGGCGACTCCGGGCTCGCTGTCAAGCGAGGCGGCCACCACCGGGAGCGTCAGCCGGGAGGCCAGCAGCACCGCGGTCGCCTGTGCCGCGTGCACGGCCTGCTCGCCGCCGGTCGTGCCGAGGATGACCGCGTCGACGGGGCTGTGGACGTTGAGCAGGCGCACCCGGTCGGCCCTGGCCAGGCCGCGTTCGGCCAGCTTGATGTGGAGCGCCTCGGCCAGCAGCGGGTGCGGGCCGAGCGCGCCCGTCACGACGGCGCCCGAGCCGCTGTCGGCGACGGCCCGGCCGATCTGGCCGAGGACGGCCGGATCGTCCCAGGTGAGCAGGGGCACCACGATCGCGTCCCGGCCCTCCGGCAGCGCCGGGGCCAGCTCGTCCACGGTGGTGAGCCGTACCTCGATCTGGGGGTTGTCGACGCGCACCACGGCGGCGATGTCCGCCGCCACGCCGGTGGCGCTGCCGGGCGCGGCGAGCACGAGTACGGGCGCGTCCGGCGGGAGGGACGTGGGGACCGGCCGCCGGTGCCGGCCGCCGCCCGGGCGGGGGGAACGTTCACGTACAGGGAGGCTCACAGGCGCGCAGTTTATGCGTAAACGGTCGATCAGGTTCTGGGAATCGGCGGCGATTGCGTTACAACGTGCGAAATGGTGACCGAGATCACATCGTGACGCTCGTGAGCGTTGACTTGCGCGCGTTCACCAGCAAACTGTGGATCTACTAGAAACGCGTTCTAGAGCGACCTTTTGTCCCGCTCGTGCCCCGGAGGTTGGGGATGAAGCCGTTCTACGTCCGCGAGCTCAGCGTCTATCCCGTCGGCGCCCGCCGCGTCCGCCTGCTCGCCATCGCGGTGCTCGCCAGCCTGGTGGCCAACTTCGAGACCACGATCGCCACCATCCTGCCGCTGCTGATGACCGACCTCGGCATGTCGCTGGAGGAGTACGGGCTCATCGCGGCGCTCTCGGTGCTGGTGGGCGGGGTGTCCGCCGGGTTCGGCGGCATCCTGTCGGACCGGTGGGGACGGGTCGCCATCCTGGTGCCCACGCTCACCGTCACCGCCGCCTGCAACTTCCTGCTCGCCACCGTCGACTCGGTGAGCGGGCTGCTCGCGGTCCGCTGCCTGATGCTGTTCATCGAGGGCGCGGGCATCACCATCACCGCCTCGCTGGTGCGCGACTTCTCGCCCCGGATGGGACGGGCGCAGGCGTTCGCGTTCTGGACCTGGGGCCCGGTCGGCGCCTCGTTCCTGGCCTCCGCGCTGGCGAGCCTGACGCTGCCGCTGTTCGGCAACGCCTGGCAGTCGCAGGCCATCCTCATGGGCGTCGTCTCGCTCACCCTCTGCGCGATCATCATCTGGCAGATCGCCGAGCCGTCCGCCGCGCTGCGGGCCCAGGTCATGGACGCCGAGGCGGAGGTGAGCGCCGCGGAGAAGATCGACCCGGGCAAGCTGAGAGAGCTGTTCCGGCACCCGCACCTGTGGGCGCACGTGCTCGGCAACACCGGCTGGCAGGTGCTCTACTGGACCTTCGCCATCTTCGGCCAGACGATCCTGGTCACCGCGTTCGGCATGGCCGCGGCGGCCGCCAACGGCGTGGTCGCGCTCGGCATCGTGCTCAACGCGCTGGCCGTCATCGCGGTCGGCCGGATCTCCGACCGGCTGCGGCTGCGCAAGCCGTTCACCGCCGCCGGGACCGTGCTGACCATCGCCGCGCTGGCCTACTTCATCGGCCTGGTCGGCGCCGGCGCCTCGGCCACCCACGTGGTGGTCGTGTACGCGCTGCTGTTCCTGGCCCTGGGCATCGCGTACGTGCCGTGGATGGCCAACTTCTCCGAGAACGCCGAGGACGTGGACGCCCGCCTGCAGGGCTCCGCGCTCGGGCTGTGGGGGATGGTCGTCCGCGTCATGATCGTGGCGATGCTGGTGGTCTCGCCGCAGGTCGTCGCCGCGGCCGGCTGGGAGACGTGGCTGATGGTCGGGCTGGGCGGCCAGGTGCTGTTCCTGCTGACCCTGGCCGCCTTCAAGGGCCCGTGGCTCACCCGTGCCCCTGTTCCGGGCGAGCCCCGGGCCTAGCGCGTGGGCACGACGACCGCGTCCTGGTTCCCCGGGGCGTAGACGGTGATGCCCTGGGGGAGTGACTTCAGCTTGTCGATCTCGGCGCAGGCGGGGCACTTGTCGTAGCCGTCCTGCCTGGCCTGGTTGGCCCTGGCCTCCGCCTCGGCCTGCGCGACTCTCGCCTGCGCCTCGGAGACGGCGGCGCCGGCCGCCAGCGAGCGGTCCACCGACTTCTGCACCTCGGCCGGGAGCGTGATCCGCGACAGTGAGAAGGTCATGCCGGTGAAGAACGCGCCGCCGAGCGTGCGCGGCAGGTCGCGGGCGAGCGCGGCGTTCACCCCGTCCTGCACCGCCCTGATGTTCGTGTTGCTGTCGCGCGGCTTCAGCGCCGAGCTCTCCAGCAGCGCGCACGACGGCACCAGCTCGGCGCAGCGCCGGGCGCCCACCTCGGTGCGCAGCGCGTTGTCGATCACCGGCCGGACCGCCTGGCCGAAGAACGCGGTCCACCCCTCGTCGCCCTCCCACGCGTACAGGAAGGAGTCGTCCTGGCCGCGGAAGGTACGGGTGCCGTACTTGTCGTCGAAGGTCTTCAGCGTCGCCGGATCCAGGTTGAGCGTGAAGTACAGGGTGCCCTCGACGCCCAGGTTCACGCCGTCGCCGCTGGGCACCGTCACCACGTCCACGCCCAGCGTGGTGGCGCGCCTGGCGTCCGCGGTGATCGTGTAGAAGCGCTGCTGCGCCGGGTACGGGTGCACCGACGACCACAGGCCGGCCCAGTTCAGGCCGGAGCCGGGCGCGATGACCTCGCGCACCTGGTTGTCGTCGAACCAGCCGCCGTCGCGGACCACGGCCACCTCGCCGGCGTCGGTCCTCTCCAGGCCCCCGACGAGTCCGACGAGCGACGGCACGCAGATCAGCGCGGCGATCACGAGCAGGGCGGTTCGCATGGTCGTCCTTCCCTCCGCGGGCGGCGGTGGCAGCCGCCGCCCGCGGCTCTCGCGGCAACTCCAGGAGGGGCGGTCTCAGGTGCGCTGCGGCATCGGCTCGGCGGCCAGGTCCAGGTCCCGCGTCTCCGGCGCGATGGCCAGGCCCAGGGCGGTGATCGCCAGCGCGATCACCACGTACACCGACACCGCGAGCGTGGTGCCGAACGTGTCGACGAGCTTGATCGCGATGACCGGGGCGAGCGCGCCGCCCGCGATGCCGGCCACCTGGTAGCCCATCGAGGCCCCGCTGTAGCGCAGCCGGGTGCTGAACAGCTCGGCGATGAACGCCGCCTGCGGCCCGTACATCGCCGCGTGGGTGACGAGCGCGACCACGGCGGCCACGATGATCAGGAACGTGGACCGGGTCTCCAGCAGCGGGAAGAACGCGAACACCCAGACCGCGGCGCCCACGACGCCGGCGAAGTACACGGGGCGCCTCCCGTACCGGTCCGAGAGCGAGCCGAACAGCGGGATCAGCCCGAGCTGCAGCGCCGAGGCGATCAGCACCGCGTTCAGCCCCACCTGCCGGTCCAGCCCCAGCGGGCCGGTCAGGTAGACCAGGATGTACGCGGTGAAGGTGTAGAAGGCGACGTCCACGCCGATCCGGGCGGTGAAGGCCGACAGCAGCGCGCGCGGGTGCGTGCGCAGCACCTCCAGCAGTGGCATCCGCGCCTTGGCGCCCTTCTGCTCGACCTCGGCGAACAGCGGCGACTCGGTGATCTTCAGGCGCACCCACAGGCCGACGAGGACCAGCAGCCCCGACAGCAGGAACGGCACCCGCCAGCCCCATGACATGAACGCGGCGTCGGGGAGCGTGAACGACAGGATCGCGAGCAGGCCGGTGGCCAGCACGTATCCCGCCGGGACGCCGACCTGGGGCCAGCTCGCGTTGAATCCGCGGCGGCGCGGGTCGCCGTGCTCCAGCGACATGATCACGGCGCCGCCCCACTCGCCGCCGAGCCCGAGCCCCTGCACGAACCGGAGCGTGGCGAGCAAGACAGGCGCCAGCACGCCCAGCGTGTCGTATCCGGGCAGCACGCCGATGAGGAACGTCGAGACGCCCATCACGAGCAGCGTCACCACCAGCACCGTCTTGCGCCCGGTGCGGTCGCCGAAGTGGCCGAACACGATCCCGCCCAGCGGCCGGGCGACGAACGCCACCGCGTTCGTGGTCAGGGCCAGCAGGGTCGCGTTCAGCGGGTCGAAGGTAGGGAAGAACAGCTTGCCGAAGACCAGCGTGGCGGCGGTCGTGTACAGGAAGAAGTCGTACCACTCCAGCGATGTGCCGATCAGGCTGGCGAGGATCACCCGCCGGGATTGGGGGGTGGAGCCGGACATCGATCGCTCCTTCGTTCAGAGGGTCACCGTTTCAACGTAAGGATCGTTGAACGATTCGACAAGAGGTTTGTTCGATGATTTCCTGTTGCCTGTGGACGACGCAGTAGCCGGCCTCGCACAAGACCGATCCCGCCTCGGGCGCAGCAGCACCGCCGAGCGGGTCGCCGACATCCTGCGCGACCGGATCATCGAAGGCCTCTTCATGCCCGGCCAGCGCCTGTCGGAGGAGTCGATCTGCGAGGCCCTCGGCGTCTCGCGCAACACGCTGCGCGAGGCGTTCCGGCTGCTCAGCCACGAACGGCTGCTCGACCACCGGCTCAACAGGGGCGTGTTCGTCCGCGTGCTGTCGGCCGAGGACGTCTCCGACCTCTACCGCGTGCGCCGGGTGCTCGAAGGCGCGGCCGTCCGCCGCCCCCCGACGCCGCAGGCGCTGGCGCAGATCAGCGAGGCGATGACCGACGCCGAGCGGGCCGCCGAGGCCGGCGACTGGCGGGCCGTCGGCACCGCCAACATCCGTTACCACCAGGCCCTCGTCACCCTCAACCAGAGCCCCAGGCTCGACGAGGCGATGCGCCAGCTCCTGGCCGAGCTGCGCCTGGTCTTCCACGTGATGGAGAACCCGCGCGACTTCCACGAGCCGTTCCTCGACCGCAACCGCGAGCTGCTCAAGCTCATCGAGGCCGGCGAGCCCGACCGCGCCGCCGCCTATCTCGACGGCTATCTCGACCACGCCGAGCAGCTCCTGCTCCGCGCCTACGAGCCGAACCGCTAACGTTCCCGGCTATGGACAGGCTCTTCTCCGTCGCCGAGGCGCGCTCGCTGATGCCGCGGATCCTCGCCGAGGCCCGCGAGCTCATCGCCGCCCGCGCCGACCTCGCCGAGATCACCTACGACCGCGACACCGGCGGCGTCTCCCCGCTCGGCGGGCTGCCCGAGATCAAGGGCATCGAGGCGGGCATGCAGGAGATCCTGTCCCGCTGGGCCGGCCTGGGCCTGGAGGTGAAGGGCATCGCGCCCGTGCTGCTCGACTTCCCCGCCGTGCTCGACGGCGCGTCCGTACGGCTGTGCTGGATCGAGGGCGAGCCGGAGCTGGGCTGGTACCACCGCTCGGAGCTCGGTTTCCCCGGCCGCCGGCCGTTGCCCCGAACGTGACGCATCCGTGATCCGCGGGTACGGCCCGCCGGTTGTCCAAGTGAGCATGAGAATCTGCTCGGCGACCGCCGCCCTCCTGGCGTCCGCGGTCCTCGGCGGGGTCGCCTGGGCGCCCGCCGCGCACGCCAGGCCCGCTCAGGTGGGCCTGGCGTGGATCTCCACCTGTACGGAGAGATCCGGCATCACGGTCCCGTGTCCCACCTGGCGGCTGCTCGCCCCCGGCGGCGGCGTGACCACCAGCTCCGCCGTCGCCGGGGTCAGCGTCGACCGGCGCGGCAGGAGCACCGGCGAGGCCGCCCCGCTCGCCGTCAGCGCCGACGGCCGGTCCGTCGCCCACCAGCGGTCCGGCGACCACCGCCTGGTCGTGTGGCACCTGCCCAGCGGCCGCCGCACCGCGCTGCCCAGGTCGCTGCTGCCCAAGGGCGCCGGCACCGACCTGGTCTCGCTCACCCTGTCGCCCGCCGGCGACCGGGTGCTGGTCGACTACCTCGACCAGGCCGAGCGGGTGCCCACCAAGCTCTACACCCTCGCCACCCGCCGGACCGCCGAGCTGCGCGGGGGAGACACCCCGATCGGCTTCAGCCCCGGCGGCGACCGGGTGCTCACCGAGCGCGTCACCGCCGACAACACCACCGCGCTCGTCGTGCACGAGCCCGACGGCACCTCCGTCAGGCGCACGCCGCCGCAGGTCGTGGCCAACGCGCCGGTCAAGGCGCTGGCCCGCGACGGGCGGACCGTCGCGGTCGTCGTCTCCGGCCACCCCGAACGCGGCAAACCGCCCAGGCTGCGCCTGTACGACCTGGCGACCGGCAAGCTGACCGAGGGCGTGGACCTCGCGCTCGCCCCCGGCGACACCCCGTTCACCGCCCGGTGGGGCGAAGGCGGCAAGCTCACGGTCGCCGTGCCCGGGAGAGGGAAGGGCGGCACGGCCGTGGTCCGGGTGCTCACCGCCGACCCCGCGACCGGCGCCGTCAAGCAGACCGAGCGCTACACGACCGGCAAGGACCCCTACTTCTACACCGTCGCGGGAGAGTGACATGAAGGTCATCCTGCTGGCCGCCGCCTTGCTGGCCGTGTCCCTGACCGCGCCCGCCCAGGCCGGGCCGCACCACGACGCCGTCCGCTACGCCTCCATCAAGGGCTGCGACAGGGGCGACGACGGCCGGCTGCCCTGCGGCCCGTGGCGGCTGGTCATGCACAGCGGCGAGCAGCGCGTCCTGGCCGACGCGCAGACCGTCGCGCTCAAGGCCGACGGCAAGCCCTACAAGTACCTCCCCGCGCCCGTCGCGGTCAGCGGCGACGGCACGAAGGTCGCGTACTTCGCGAAGAACTCCCGCCGCCTCGCCGTCCGCACCCTCGGCGGCGGCGTCACCCTGCTGCCGGCCGGCGCGGTGCCCCGGGTGCCGCAGTACGAGGTCGGGCTCGTCCTGTCCGACGACGGCGGCCGGCTCGCCGTCACGATCGGCACCGGCCAGGTGCGGATCTTCGACACCTCCGACGGCGCCCGCCTCGGCACGCTCCCGCGCGGCGAGACCCTGGTGGACTTCAGCGGCGACGGCGGCGAGGTCCTCACCACCGTCGACGCCGACGAGTCCGTGACAGACGTCGTGGTCCGCGCCGACACCGGCGAGCTCGTCTCCCGCGCCACCCCGCCGCAGCTCGTCTCCGCCAACATGCCGCTCGCCCTGGCCGCCGACGGGCGCACCGCCGCCGCGTTCGTCGCCGGCAAGTCCCAGCTCGTGCTGTACGACGTCGAGACCGACCAGGTGCTCGGCCGGGTCCCGGTCAAGCTGCCCAAGGGCGACCTCAACGCCATCGACTGGACCGGCGACCGGCAGGTCACGCTCCACCTCACCACCCAGGCCGGCCGGATGAACGTCGTCCAGATCGACACCGAGACCGGCGCGGTCAGGCTCAGGGACCGCTACACGGTGCTGAAGGACTCGCTCGTGGTCGCCGCCTGCGGCGGCTGACCCTCTACGCTCGGGAACGTGGAGGATCACTCGACCAAGGCGATCGCGGCCAGGGCCGTCGACCTGTGCACGGTCCTGCTGTACGAGGACGCGACGGCGGAGTCGGTGGCCCGGGTGCTGCGCGCCCACGGGGAGCGGGGGCCGCTCGACCTCACCGGGGCCGACGTGCGGGCGATGCGGGAGGCGGCCGGGCGGCTCGTCGAGGTCCTAGCCGCGCCCGGCCCCGGCGCGGCGGCGGCCCTGCTCAACGGCCTCCTGGCGACCGCCGCCGGGCCGCCCCGCCTGACCAGCCACGACGGCACGACCGGCTGGCACGTGCATGTCGACAGCCACGACGACGCGCCCTGGGGCGAATGGTTCCAGGCGTCCTCGGCGATGGCCTTCGCCGTCCTCCTGGCCGACCACCAGCGCGTCCCCGGCGGCCTGTGCGCGTCGGCGACCTGCCGCCGCCCCTTCCTGCACGCGGGCGGCGGCAGCCCCCGCCGCTACTGCACACCACGCTGCGCCACCCGCGAACGCGTAGCCGCCTACCGCTCCACCCGCCCAGCCTGATCACCTTGCCTGCACCCAGCCCGATCGCCCGGCCTTATCGCCCCTTGCCTGCATCCGCTCATGTCGCCCGGCCTGATCACCCCGCCTGTGCCTCTTCGCCCGCGGCTTCGTCAGGACCGTACGGCGTAGGTCCTTCCAGGGCCGACCGGGGGAGCGAGAGCAGACCGTACGCCGCCACGGCCAGAAGCTGGACGCCCGCCCCCGCGAGCAGCGCGGCTCCCGGGGACAAGGCCACCAGCGGCCCCGCCAGCGCCGAACCCGCCGCGAACGAGGTGATCTTCAAGCTGGCCCCGGTCGTGAACACCTGGCCGCGCACCCGTTCAGGCGCCTCCCGATGCCGCACCGCGAACAGCGCCGTAAGCTGCGGCCCCTCACCCACGCCCACCACCACAGCGGCCAAGACCGCCACCGCGAACGACCCCGCCACCGCCGCCACCAGCGTCCCCACCCCGATCAACAGGGTGGACACGACCATCACCGTGTCCCACCCCATCCCCGCCCGCGCGACCCCGGCACTGCCTTGCCGTCCCGCCCGGAGAGGCCGCCACCGTAACCTCGCCCGCGCGTCCACGGCACCGGCTTGTCGTCCCGTCCGGAGAGGCCACCACCGCACCCCCGCCCTCGCGACACCAGCTTGCCGTCCCGTGCGGAGAGATTGCCATCGCACCCCCGCCCGCGCGATCACGGCGTTGGCCGCGAGGGCCGCTCCCGCCGTCACCGCCAGCAGGAGCGCCCCGTACCCGGCGTCGCCCGCGAGCCGCAGCCCCAGCAGCGGCGCGGCCACGATCAGCATGGCCAGACCCGCCATCGACACCATGGACGTCACGGTCGCCCGCCGCAGCGCCCGGTTCCCCGCGATGGCGCGGAACCCGGCCGCGAGCTCCTCCCGGACCGCCCCCGGCTTCCCGAGCCTCTCCTCCCGGGCCGGCAGCACCCGGGCCGCGGGCAGGGCCGCCACCAGCAGCACCACCCCGGCCGCGACGGCCGCCTCTCCTCCGGCGGCGGCCGCGATCACCCCCACCAGCGCAGGCCCGGCCAGCGCGGCCACGTTGTAGCTCATCGCGTCCAGCGCGTTCGCCCGCGGCAGCCGCCCGGCCCCGACAACTAACGGCAGCTGCGCCGTCCACCCGCCGTTCAGCGAGGGCCCCAGCAACCCGGTCAGCACGGCCACCCCGATCAGCGCCGCGTCCGGCAGCCGCCCCAGCCCGGCCAGCACCACGAGCAGCCCCGCGCCGTAACCCACCAGGCACCACCCGAGCACCCGCCCCGGCCTGCGGGTACGGTCGAGCACCACGCCCAGCAGCGGCCCCCCGGCCGCCGCCGACACGGTCAGCCCCGCCAGCAGCGACGACGCCAGCACGGGCGACCCGGTCACGGCCAGCCCGGCGACCAGCAGCGCGGGCCCGGACATCTCGTCGCCGGTACGGGAGGCGAGGGCGCCGAGCATGTAACGTGTCAACACCCAGGAGACGTTACACCGGCGCGCTCAGGCCGTGCTGGTGATCACCGCGAACCGCGCCCCGTGCGGATCGGACAGGTAGGCGATCCGCCCCACCCCCGGCACGTCGTCCACCGGCGTGCGCACCGTGCCGCCGAGCTCCTGGCACCTGGCCACCACCCCGTCGCAGTCGGGCACCTCGAAGAACGGCACCCAGTGGGCCCGGTCACCTGGCGGCAGCCCTACCAGCCCCGCCATCGACGAGTCGGCGCCGCCCTCGGCCGGCGAGACCACCGGGTAGGTCAGATCTCCCATGTCGACGTCGTCGAACCGCCAGCCGAACACCGACCGGTAGAAGCCGCGGATGCCGTCGGTGTCGGGCACGAACAGCTCGGCCCAGGCGAACGACCCCGGATCGGTCACCACGTCGAGACCGCGCGTGCCACCCGGCTGCCAGGCCGCGAACTCCGCCCCCGCGGGGTCGGTGAACTGCGCCATCCGCCCCTGCCCCTCGATGTCGAACGGCTGGGCGCGGACCAGCCCACCGGCCAGCTCGACCGCCTTGGCGGTGGCGTCGCAGTCAGGCGTCTGGAAGTACACCATCCAGGACGCGGCGGCCCCTTCCTCCATCACCGACCCGGCCGCGGCGACCGTCTTGCCGTCGGCCTGCCAGAAGCCGTATCCCTCCATCGCCGGCTGGAACCGCCAGCCGAACAGGTCGCTGTAGAAGCCGGCGGTCGCCTCGATGTCGGGGCTGCCGACATCGACCCAGCACGGGCTGCCCGGCAGGAACTCAGTGGTGAGCATGACGTGCTCCTCGATCGGATGTGGCGGCCCCGCTGCGGCCCGGGACGACGCCACGCGATTCTTCTCGTCCTTCATGCCCCGCCCGCGAGATCCGGCACAGTCGAAAACATGTTTGAACGATCACCTACACTCGGTGGTATGGCGGCTGTTTACCAAGCATCTCTGCTGAGCCTGAACGAGGAACTCGCCGTGGGGCCGCTCGGCTCGACGGTCCGCCGCGTCCCTCTCGACCGGGGCGCCTGGGTCGACGTGCGGCCGGGCTGGCTGTCGGGAGCCGACGAGCTGTTCGAGCGGCTGGCCGAGTCGGTGCCGTGGCGGGCCGAGCGGCGCAAGATGTACGACCGCGTCGTCGACGTGCCGCGGCTGCTGAAGTTCTACGACGAGGGCGAGACGCTGCCGCACCCCGTGCTGGCCGACGCCAGGCGCGTCCTCGACGAGCACTACCGCGAGGAGCTGGGCGAGCCGTTCGCCACGGCCGGCCTGTGCTACTACCGCGACGGCCGCGACAGCGTGGCCTGGCACGGCGACACCATCGGCCGCGGCGCCGCCCACGACACCATGGTGGCGATCCTGTCCGTGGGCTACGCGCGCCCCCTGCTGCTCCGCCCGCGCGGCGGCGGCTCGTCACTCCGCTACGACCTGGGTCACGGCGACCTCATCGTGATGGGCGGCAGCTGCCAGCGCACGTGGGAACACGCCGTCCCCAAGACCACCCGCCCGGCGGGCCCGCGCATCAGCATCCAGTTCCGCCCCCGCGGCGTCCGCTGACGGCCCGGGTCACCGGCCCGCGTGAGCCGCGCGGCCGCGGCCCACTCGCCCGCCATGAGGGCATGCCCGGCCGAACCCGTCGTCACGCGACGGCCGCCGCGTAGATGAGTGCGCCGTCGCGGGTGAAGGGCACCTGCGTGCCGTTGAGGACCACTTCGGTGGCGTGCGATGCGTCGATCGCGATGGCTCGCGCCCGGTCGGTGCTCGCGGTCAGGCCCGTGCCGTCGATGCGGACGGTTCCGTCCGCGCTGATGCGCACGGCGAGGTCGGCCACTTCGGCCGGGGACTCGACCAGGGTCTGGCCGTCACGTTCGACGGATGTGCCGTGGACCATGACGATGGTCCGGCCGGTGGCGCCGTTCTCCGCGTAGAACATCTTCCCGTCGTAGGTGTAGGGCCCGAACGAGCGCGAGGGCTGGCTGGACCACGACTTGTAGTAGACCGCGTCGCCGCGCGCGCCGAGGTCCAGGCTCAGCGCGGTCGCCCGGTACGGCGAGGTGCCGCTGACCGGGAGCCGCTCCACCGCCGCCGCCGGGTCCGCCGCTCCTCTGGAGGGCAGCAGGAGGGTGTCGAAGGTCGTCCCGCCCTTGGCCGTCTTGACGTACGACGCGTACGTGGCGTTCTCCACCCGGTACATGTACGGCGCGTGGTGGCCGTCCCGCAGCGAGGCGCTGATCTGGCCCGGGTCGGCGGGTACGACGCTGATGTTCGGACCCGTGCCGTCGAAGGCCGTGGTCGCGGCCTTCGATCCGGATCGGAGAGCGGGGCCGGCCTCCGCGCCGAAGTGCCAGTTCTGCTCGTAGCGGTGTGCCGCGCCGTCGGTGGGCTTCAGCCGGTCGGAGACGAGCCAGAGGCCCGAGTGCAGGGCCAGGACGGATCGCTCGTGGCGCGCGCCGCCGGAGGCTTCGGTGTGGGCGCCGATCCGGTCGAAGACCGGGTTGGTGACCAGGTGAGTGATCGCTCCCGGAGCCTTCGAATCCTGTGCCTGGTTGTCGATCTCGATGGTGTTGTGCGCCTCTGTGCTGAACCGCAGCCATTGCGCGCGCGGGTCAGAACTGTAGGTGTATGTCCCCATGTCGGGCAGCAGAGCCCTGCCGTACGCGTAGGCGGTGACCGCCAGTTCGTCCGTGTGGCTGTGGTTGCCCCGGTCGATGTTGAGCCGCAGGTGGGAGTCGTCGCGGCTCCAGCCGGACCTGGACACCGCCACCCGGGTGTCGGGATACAGCGACGAGGTGTGCGCGGGCTTCCGCCCCGAGGCGCCGGAGGTGCCGACGTAGATCAGCTCCTGGTCGCCGAGCAGTTCGCCCAGCCGTCTCAGCGTCGAGCGGATGTCCCTGCTCTCGCCGTCGCCGTACCCGGGCCCGTAGCCGTTCGGGTAGGTCTGATCCATCAGGAAACGGCCCAGCTTGCGCAGCTTGGCCTTGGTGGCGTCGCTGAACTCGATCCCGTGCGGCCGCATGAACAGGGCGATGTCCACGTACTGCGAGGCGTAGGAGCGGGCGTAGCCGTCTGTCGCCTCCCAGTAGCCGCCGTCGGGGTAGGTCGAGTCGTCGAGTTGCGACCCCAGGAAGTCGACCGCGTTGCCGCGCCACCCCGTGGCCGCGCGGAACTCCGGGAAGTACACCGCGGCGTGCAGCAACGTGACCTTCTGCGTCTGCTTCCAGTTCGGCGCGCCCTGGACGCTCTCTTGCAGGTGCATGCCCGCCCGGTTGAACGCCTTGAGGATTTCGGCGTTGGCCTCGGCCGTCAGCGACGGGCTCTTGCGCAGGATCTCGTACGCCGGAATCCAGTTCTGGACGCGGCGGGCCACGGAGAGGCTGTTCGGGTACGAGCCCGCGCCCTCGTCGGAGTCGTAGGTGTCGGCGTCCTCGATGAAGTCGGTCATCAGGCCGATGAGGGCGCGGGCGTGCTTCTCGTCACCGGTCCGCTGATAGGCGGTGGCGAGCGGCCCGGCGAAGAAGAAGCGGGGGAGCTGGACGTGGTACTCCTCGTCGGCGCCGGCCGGCTTCTTCCAGTCGAAGCCGCCCGGGTCACCCTCCCAGGAGTACGTGTACTGCACGGTGTTGGACCAGGTGCGGGTGTCCTCGTCGAAGGATTCGCCGTTGCCGAACAGCATGACCTGCTTACTGGCGTCCGCCCTGGCGGTCAGCGTCAGCTCGGCCTTCTTCACCTCGGGCAGGCCGTCGAGGTCGAACTGCAGGTAGGCCTTGCGGGTGGCGGCCGTGAACGGGCCCGCGCCCTGGTCGCTGACCTGCAGCAGGTACTTGTCGCCGTACACGTTGCCGGGATGGCCCGCCCAGATGTGGGTGTCGTCCGTCGGGTGGAGGCTCTTCGTCGAGCCGTCGGCGAAGGTCAGGCGCAGGGTGGGCTTGCCGGAGCCTTTGCTCCTGCTGTGGACGTGCGCGACGACCGGGTCCTTGTACCGGCTCATCAGGAAGAATCCGCTCCGGCCACCGGTGACGCTGCTCGTCACGTCGGTCGTCACCGTCGTCTCCGCCGTGCCGATCGTCAGGGTCCTGATGTAGACCTCGCCGCCGTCAAGCGTCCAGATGTGGTCCGGAGTAAGCTCCACGGCTCCCGGCCAGTCCGGGTGGGAGAAGCTGCCCGCCGATATCGCTGGACGTGTCCGGAAATAGTCGAGCAACCGCTGTTTTGCCAGGCCGTAGTCACCCGCCTTGACCGCGTTCTGCATGTCCGTCAGGCCCGGATGGCTGTAGGACAACCGCGATCCGATGTCCCAGGCGCCATCCCGCCATCGTCCGAAGAAGCCTACGTCCGACAGGGCCTTCGCCCCGGCCTGCGGACCTGTCACGAGCATGGGAGCAGCCAGGATCAGGAGGGCGAGACCTCTGATCCAGCGATCGTTGCGAGACACCCGCGCAAGCTTAGGAACGCCCGGTATGTCTACGGTATGCCGAGGCGATCACCTGGAACGGCGAAGCGCTGGACGCATGCCGAACCCGCGACTTCGTGGAGATGGTGGACGATACTGGGATTGAACCAGTGACCTCTTCCGTGTCAGGGAAGCGCTCTCCCGCTGAGCTAATCGTCCGTCGAGGTGGAGACGGGATTTGAACCCGCGTGCACGGCTTTGCAGGCCGCTGCCTCGCCTCTCGGCCACTCCACCGGGCAACCTGTCCGAGCGGAAGACGGGATTCGAACCCGCGACCCTCACCTTGGCAAGGTGATGCTCTACCACTGAGCCACTTCCGCGTTGCCCGACTACTCTAGCGAATTTCCCGCCGCCCCGCCTCACCCGTGCGAATACCGCTTCCCGCCGGACCTGCGCTACAACTTCAAGGATGAAGATTGGGCCGATCGAGGTGTGGCCGCCGGTGGTGCTGGCGCCGATGGCGGGCATCACGAACGCGCCGTTCCGGGTGCTCTGCCGCGAGCAGGGCGGCGGGTTGTTCGTGTGCGAGATGATCACCTCCCGCGCCCTGGTGGAGCGGAACGCCAAGACCATGAAGATGATCCGCTTCGCCGAGCCGGAGCGGCCCAGGAGCCTCCAGCTGTACGGGGTCGACCCGGTGACGGTGGGCCGGGCGGTCAAGATGGTCGCCGAGGAAGACCTGGCCGACCACGTCGACCTCAACTTCGGCTGCCCCGTACCCAAGGTCACCAGGCGTGGCGGCGGCTCCGCGCTCCCGTACAAGCGCAACCTGCTGCGGCGGATCCTGCGTGCGGCGGTGGCCAACGCGGGCCCGCTGCCCGTCACCATGAAGATGCGGACCGGCATCGACGACGACCACCTCACCTACCTCGACGCCGGCCGCATCGCGGCCGAGGAGGGCGTCGCGGCGGTGGCGCTGCACGCGCGCACCGCGCTCCAGCACTACGGCGGGACGGCCGACTGGGACGCCATCGCCCGGCTCAAGGAGGCGGTGCCCGACATCCCGGTGCTGGGCAACGGCGACATCTGGTCCGCCGACGACGCGCTGCGGATGGTCGCCCGTACGGGATGCGACGGCGTGGTCGTGGGCCGCGGCTGCCTCGGCAGGCCGTGGCTGTTCAGGGATCTGCGGAGTGCGTTCGACGGCAGCGCCGAGCGGGCCAGGCCGTCGCTCGGCGAGGTCGCGCGGACGATGGCTAGGCACGCCACGATGATGGTCGAGGCGTTCGACACCGAGCGCTACGCCATCGCCGACTTCCGCAAGCACATCGGCTGGTATCTCAAGGGCTTCACCGTGGGCGCCGAGGCGCGGCGGCGGGTGACGACGGCGGACTCGCTCGACGAGCTGCGCGCAGGGCTGGCCGAGCTGGACCCGGATCAGCCGTGGCCGCCGCACACCGACACGCCGCGCGGCAAGTCCGGCGAGCGGACCAAGGTCCACCTGCCTGAAGGCTGGCTCGACGACGCCTGGGACACCGTCGTCCCCGAGGACGCCGAGTCCGACATCTCCGGCGGCTGAGCAAGCGGGCTGCAAGAATCCCTGCATCGGCGGCTCGTACCATCGGGGACCATGATCTCCATACTCCTGTTAGCCGCAGCGGTCGCCATTCCCGACGGTTTCATGCTGTACGAGAAGGCCGCCGCCAAGAAGGATGACAACCCCGAGCACAGCTGGGCGGTGAGCGGTCGGACCGCCGCGCGGCTCGTCGTCAACCCGTGTGACAGGGCGACGCTCGCCCGGTCCGGCCGGAAGGCCGCCAAGACCCTCATCTACACGGCCGTGCCCGACTACTCGAAGTCCGAGCAGGTGATCCTCTACACCTCGAAGGCCGGGGCCAAGAAGGCGATGCGGGACATCCGTTCCGCGGTCTCCGCCTGCGGCACCAAGAGCTACCGGTTCACGGGCAAGCGGGTGAAGCTCGGCGACGAGTCGATCGCCGTCACCGGCCAGGCCTACAGCGGCAGGCGGGTGGCCATCGGCGGCGAGCGCGGCATCGTGACGCGGCGGGCGAACGCGCTGGTGATCTACACAGTCGCGGGGGAGTGGAGCAAGCCCGCCACCTCGGACTTCAAGATGCAGATCAAGGACAGCAAGAAGATGCTGGGCAAGATCTGCAGGATTGCCGCCTGCTGAGAGGCCCGGAAGGCG
Organism: Nonomuraea sp. NPDC049486; assembly: GCF_040676925.1. Lineage (NCBI taxonomy): Bacteria > Bacillati > Actinomycetota > Actinomycetes > Streptosporangiales > Streptosporangiaceae > Nonomuraea > Nonomuraea sp. NPDC049486. The sequence goes on along the minus strand of NZ_JBFAPV010000009.1, from coordinate 113,597 downwards.
AAATGTCACGATCTTGGGACATTGTCATGACGAGACGCCGAACATCGTGAAGCGATTATGAATTAACAGGCGTGTGCCGGAATGCCCTTGCCAGTCCATTCCGGCACACGGCTTTTTCTTTCCCCGCCGGGAGCCGGGGCTGCTCTTCGCGGGGGCCAGCCCAGGACCCCGGGGAGAGAGTCTCCCTCCGTGAAAACGCCGAAACATCCCCTTAACGCGGGAGATGTACCGTCAATCGGCGAGCGGAGGGGGCGGCAAAAATGGAGATCGTGGTCGACGACCTCACCGGCGACGAGATCGCCAAATTCCTGGACGAGCACGTCAGAGAGATGCTGTCCACCACGCCGCCCGAGAGCAAACACGCCCTCGACCTCGACGGCCTGCGCCGCCCCGAGATCACGTTCTGGTCCGTGTGGGACGACGGCACGCTGGTCGGCTGCGGCGCGATCAAGCGGCTCGACCCCGGACACGCCGAGCTCAAGTCCATGCGCACGGCCACCGCCCGCAAGCGCGGTGGCGTGGCGTCCTTCCTGCTCGCCCACATCATCGCCGAGGCGGAGCGGATGGGGATCCGGCGGCTGAGCCTCGAAACCGGCTCCGCCGAGTTCTACCTGCCGGCGCGGCGGCTGTACGAGAAATTCGGCTTCACCTTCTGCGAGCCGTTCGCGGACTACCGCCCCGACCCCAACAGCGTGTTCATGACGAGGGTGCTGACTTCCTAGAGCCGGTTGAGCCCCTGCACGTGGATGACGGCGTGGCCCTCCTCGTCGGACGCCGTCAGGTCGACCTGGGCGTCGATGCCCCAGTCGCCGTCGCCCGCGGGGTCCTTCACCGTCTGGCGGACCTTCCACACGCCGGGCTCCTCCTCGATGCGCAGCAGCGCCGGCCCGCGGGCGTCGGCGTCGGTGAGGATCTCCTCGTGCTCGTCGTAGTAGGCGTCGAGCGCGGCGCCCCAGTCGACGTCGGGAGCCAGCTCCTCCAGCTCCGCCTCCTTCTCCAGCGCGCACAGCTCGGCGAGCCTGAACATGGCGTTGCGCACCAGCACCCGGAACGCCCGCGGGTTGCCGGTGACCGGGCGCACCTTGGTCTCCAGCTGGTCGCGCCGCTCCAGCGCCTCGCCGGGGTTGGCGAGCTTCTCCCACTCGTCGATCAGGCTGGAGTCGACCTGGCGCACCAGCTCGCCGAGCCACTCGATCAGGTCGACGAACTCCTCGGTCTTCAGGTGCTCGGGGACGGTACGCGAGAGCGTGCGGTAGGCGTCGGCCAGGTAGCGCAGCACGGTGCCCTCGGAGCGGGCCAGCTCGTAGAACTGGATGTACTCGCTGAACGTCATCGCCCGCTCGTACAGGTCGCGGACCACGGACTTGGGGCTGACGGTGTAGTCGCCGACCCACGGGTGGCCGCGCCGGTAGGTCTCGTACGCGCCGAGCAGCAGGTCCTCCAGCGGCATCGGGTACATGATCTCGGCGAGCGCCTCCATGCGCTCCTCGTACTCGACGCCGTCGGCCTTCATCTCGGCGACGGCCTCGCCGCGCGCCTTCTTCAGCTGGGCCGACAGGATCTGGCGCGGGTCGTCCAGGATGGACTCGACGATCGACACCATGTCGAGGGCGTAGCCGGGCGACTCGCGGTCGAGCAGCTCGAAGGCGGCCAGCGCGAACGTCGACAGCGCCTGGTTGAGCGCGAAGTCCTCCTGCAGCTCGATGGTCAGCCGGGCGCGGCGGCCCTGCTCGTCGGGCTCGCGGAGCTGCTCGACGACGCCGCCGGCCAGCAGCGACCGGTAGATCGCGATGGTCTGGCTGATGTGCCGCCGCTGCCACTTGCGGTCTTCGTGGTTGTCGGTGAGCAGGTGCTTCATCGCCTGGAAGCAGTCGCCGGGCCGGTTGATGACGGCCAGCAGCATCGCGTTGCTCACCTTGAACCGGGACTGGAGCGGCTCGGGCTCGGCCTGCTGGAGCTTCTGGAACGTCTCCTCGCTCCAGCCGACGAACCCCTCCGGCGGCTTCTTGCGGGCGTAGCCGCGCCGCCGCTTCGGGTCGTCGCCGATCTTGGCCAGCGCGCGGGCGTTCTCGATGTCGTGCTCGGGGGCCTGGCAGGCGACGTAACCGATGGTGTCGAACCCGGCGCGGCCCGCCCGGCCGGCGATCTGGTGGAACTCGCGGGCGCGCAGCCGCCGCACCTTGTTGCCGTCGTACTTGGACAGCGCGGTGAACAGCACCGTGCGGATCGGCACGTTGACGCCCACGCCGAGCGTGTCGGTGCCGCAGATGACCTTGAGCAGCCCGGCCTGGGCCAGCCGCTCGACCAGCCGCCGGTACTTGGGCAGCATGCCCGCGTGGTGGACGCCGATGCCGTGGCGGACCAGCCTCGACAGGGCGCGGCCGAAGCGCGTGGTGAACCGGAAGCCGCCGATCATGGTGGCGATCGCTTCCTTCTCGGCCTTGGTGCACATGTTGATGCTCATCAGCGACTGGGCGCGCTCCATGGCGGCCGCCTGCGTGAAGTGGACCACGTAGACGGGGGCCTGGGAGGTGGACAGCATCTCCTCGAGCGTCTCGTGCAGCGGCGTCATCCGGTAGGAGTAGACCAGCGGGACGGGCCGCTCGGCGTTCTTGACCACGGCCGTCGGGCGGCCGGTGCGCCGGGTCAGGTCGCGCTCGAACATGGACACGTCGCCGAGCGTCGCCGACATCAGGACGAACTGCACGTGCGGCAGCTCCAGCAGCGGCACCTGCCAGGCCCAGCCGCGGTCGGGCTCGGCGTAGAAGTGGAACTCGTCCATCACCACCTGGCCGATGTCGGCCCTGGCGCCGTCGCGCAGCGCCACGTTGGCCAGGATCTCGGCGGTGCAGCAGATGATCGGCGCGCCCGGGTTGACGCTGGCGTCGCCGGTCATCATGCCGACGTTCTCGGTGCCGAAGACGGCGCACAGGTCGAAGAACTTCTCCGACACCAGCGCCTTGATCGGCGCGGTGTAGAAGGTCCGCTGGTCGCGGGTCAGGGCGGTGAAGTGGGCGCCGGCGGCGACCAGGCTCTTGCCGGAGCCGGTGGGGGTGGCCAGGATCAGGTTGCTGCCCGAGACCACCTCGATCAGCGCCTCCTCCTGGGCGGGATAGAGCGTGAGCCCCCTCTCGGCGTTCCAGGAGGCGAACGCTTCGTAGATGGTGTCGGGATCGGCGTCGATCTCGTCGGGCAGGCGGTCGATGAGAAGGCTCACACCTCTATCCTGCCGAAGTCTGCGGGATGCTAGGACCCCAGGCCGAGTTGGAGCAGCGTGGTGTCGATCCAGCGGCCGTGTTTGAACCCCACCCGGCGCAGCCGTCCCGCCTCCACGAACCCGAAGGCGGCGTGCAGGTTGAGCGACGCCGTCTCCTCGCCGCTGCCCGCGACGACCGCGACGAGCTGGTGGGCGCCGGCCTGCCGGGCGGCGGCGATCAGCTCGGCCAGCAGCATCCCGCCGAGCCCGCGCCCGGTCGCCCCGGGCGCGAGGTAGACGGTGTCCTCCAGCGTGTGCCGGTAGGCGGGCTTGGGCCGGTAGCGGGCGGCGTAGGCGAACCCGAGCACCTCGCCGTCCTCCTCGGCCACCAGGAACGGCAGCCCCGCCCCGGTGATCGCCGCCGCCTTCGCCCGCCACTCGTCCACGGTCGGCGGCGTCTCGTCGAAGGTGGCGACGGTCTCGGTGACGTAGTGGGCGTAGACCGCGGCGACGGCGGGCAGATCGGACTCGACCGGCGGGCGGATGGTCGTCATGGCGTGTCATTCTGCCCCGGCGAGATGACGGGCGCGTTTCGGCGCGCTCACCCTCGTCAGCCACAGCCCGCCCGCGATCGCCGCGACCGCCGCCACCGGCGCCGCCCCAGGCGCGAACCCCGCGACGGTCAGCGTCAGCAGCCCGCCGCCTATCAGCGCGGCCGCCGCCAGCGCGATGCCCCAGCCGGCGATCCCGTACGCGAACGCGGGCGGCTCCTCGTACCGGGCGAACCACCGCATCAGCGGCCACAGCACCAGGCACAGCAGCCCGAACCAGAGCGGCCACCCCGCGAACCAGTCCCCGCCGCCGGGTTCGGGCGTGGGCACGCCCAGCCCCACCACGACCACGCCCGTCACCGCGAACAGCGCCGGCATGTGCCACAGGTACGCGGTCATCATCCGCGGCCCCGCCCAGGCGAGCAGGCGGCGCAGAGGCAGCCGCAGGATCCGCTCCCGCAGCAGGACGGCCAGCCCCACCTGCCCGAACCCGACGGCCATGATCGCCAGCGTGGGCGGCGCCATGTTCGAGGTCTCGGCGCCGGGCAGCCCGATCATGCTGCCCGGGTACGGGCCGAACGCGACCAGCAGCGCCGCCGCCCCGTACCCGCAGGCCGCCATCAGGCCCGGCCGCGCCAGCCGCCCGTCCGCGTACAGGAATCCGAGCTGGTGCACCGCCAGCCACACGAAGACCACGTTCAGGTAGCCGGCCGCGTCGATCCCGGACGCGAACCGGGCCACGTCCGTCAGCACCGCCCCGGCGGCCAGCGCCATCGGCACGCGCGCACCGTACCGCTCGTGCAGGCCCAGCAGGTACGGGGTCGCGACCACGGCGATCAGGTAGACGGCGAGGAACCACAGCAACTGGCCCGTCAGCCGCGCCCCCACCTCCAGCGGCTGCTCGGGCACGCCCAGCGCGAGCAGCAGGTGCGGCAGCGGGATCCAGACCGCGGCGAGCGGCAGCAGCGGCCAGGCCAGCCGCCGCAGCCGGCCCGTCAGCCAGCGCGGCCCGCCGGCGGCGGAGCGGCGGAAGCTGATCGCGTTCGCCGCCCCGCCCGCGAAGAACACCAGCGGCATCACCTGGCTGATCCACGTCACCACCCACACGCCCGGCGTGGCCAGCGCGTTGCCGGTGGTCAGCCGGGCGCCGTCGTAGCCGAGCACCGGGATGGTCCAGTGCTGCAGCACCACCAGCGCCATGCCGAGCACCCGCAGGACGTCGATGAACGGATCGCGTGCGGCGGGCTGCGCGGTGCGCGGCCGCTCCAGCAGGACGGTCATCGGGGATGCCTCGATTCATCGGGGGAACGATGGGTTCAAGGCTTCCGTGCACGGCTCCCGGGCACACTGACGCGCGCCACCGTCTTCCGGGCAGGCCGGCAGGACCGCCGGGGGTAGGGCTGTCCCCACCCCCTGACACTGGCAGACCGGGTCGAAAAGGGCACGCGGGGGCCTTAGCGTTTGGGGCATGCGCTCCCTGACAAGGCGGGTTCTGCTGGACACCCGCTACACGCTCGTGGGGTTCCCCGCGACGGCGCTCGCCTTCGTGATCTCGATCGCCGGGCTGGCCGCGGGCCTCGGCGGCATGGTCGTGTGGATCGGCGTGCCGGTGCTGGCCGGGACGATGCTGGCCGCCCGCCTGTTCGCCGACGCGGAGCGCGGCTGGCTCTCCGACGTGCTCAAGCGCCCGCCCGTACGCCCCCGCTACAAGGCGCCGCCGCCGGGCGCCGGCCGCTTCCGCCGGATCATCAACCCGCTCACCAGCGGCCAGTCCTGGCTCGACCTGCTGCACGCCATCGTGAACTTCCCGCTCGCGCTGGTGTCGTTCGTGCTCACCACGGTCTTCTGGGCGGTGCCCCTGGCCGGCCTGACCTATCCGATCTACGGCCTGGTCACCTCGCGCATCCCGGGCAACGTCGAGCTGCCCGAGCTGCTCGGCCTGGGCGACGGCTACCTGGTCAACCTGGTCTTCTACGTGACGCTGGGGTTCCTGTTCCTGCTGATCATGCCGTTCGTGGTGCGCGGCTCCTCGCTGCTGCGCGCCGGTCTCGGCCGCGTGCTGCTCACCGGCGTGGCCGAGCTGCAGGAGCGCATCGACGACCTGGCCGAGGGGCGTGCCGCCGCGGTCTCCGCCGAGGCCAACGCGTTGCGCAAGCTGGAGCGCGACATCCACGACGGCCCCCAGCAGCGGCTGGTGTCGCTGGCCATGGAGCTGTCGCGGGCGCAGCGGCAGCTCGACAAGGACCCCGAGGCCGCCCAGGCGACGATCAGGTCCGCGATCACCTCGACCCGCGAGACGCTCGACGAGCTGCGCGCCCTGTCGCGCGGCATCGCCCCGCCCGTCCTGTCCGACCGCGGGCTCGCGCCCGCCCTGGCCGCCCTCGCCGGCCGCTGCACCGTCCCCGTCGACCTGGACGTGCGGGCCACCGGCCGGTACGACGCCGCGGTCGAGAACGCGGTCTACTTCGTCGTCGCCGAGTCGCTCACCAACGTGGCCAAGCACAGCCGGGCATCCCATTGCACCATCCGGCTGGTGCACACCGGTGATCGCCTGGTGCTGAGCATCGGGGATGATGGGGTCGGCGGCGCGCACGTCGCCAAGGGACACGGTCTCGCCGGGCTGGCCGACCGGCTCCGCGCCGTCGACGGGGAGCTCGCGGTGAGCTCGCCGGAAGGCGGGCCGACGGTGATCGTAGCGGAGGTGCCGTGCGTGTAGTCGTGGCCGATGACGCCGTGCTGATCAGGGAGGGCCTGGTCAGGCTGCTCGAGGAGTTCGGCTGCGAGGTGGTTGCGACCGTCGGCGACGGTGACGCCCTCGTCGAGGCCGTCGCCGCCCACCGGCCGGACGTGTCGGTGGTGGACGTGCGGATGCCGCCGAGCTTCACCGACGAGGGGCTGCGCGCCGCCGTGCGGGCCAGGGAGCTGGTGCCGGGGGCGCCGGTGCTCATCCTGTCGCAGTACGTCGAGGTGTCGTACGCCGACGACCTGCTCGCCGACGCCAGGGGCGCGGTGGGTTACCTGCTGAAGGACCGGGTCGTCGACGTGGAGGAGTTCCTGGAGGGCCTGCGGCGGGTCGCCGCGGGCGGGACCGTGTTCGACCCGCAGGTGGTGTCGCAGTTGATGGTGCGCAGGCGCAGGGACGACCCGCTCGCCTCGCTCACCCCGCGCGAGCGCGAGGTGCTGGGCCTGATGGCGGAGGGGAAGTCCAACCCCGCCATCGGCAGGCAGCTCGTCATCAGCGACGGGGCCGTGGAGAAGCACATCAGGAGCATCTTCAGCAAGCTCGGCCTCTACGCCGACGACAGCGACCAGCATCGCCGGGTCCTGGCCGTCCTGGCCTATCTGCGGTCCTGAGCGCGCTGTGATGATGACGCGCGCCTGAGCGCGTCGCTCTGCCGCGCGGCTCCTGAGCGCGTGTCATCCCCGCGGCGCGACCCGGGGCCGCCCTGGGCGGTGGTCGTGCCGGTGCGGCGGGCGGCCGTGCCGACCGCCGGGCCTGCCCCGGCGAGGGCCGGAGCAGCTGGCGTGCCCGTTGGTCGCGCCAGCCGGAACCGGGCCCGCCTCGGGGCGGTGACATCCGCCCGTCAGCCCCCACTCGGCCCGGTCATCCCCTTCGTGCGACGGCCGGCATCCCTCGGCGCCGGCCGATCCCGGTGTCGCCGGCCGGTCCGCGCGGGCATCGCGCGGACCTGGCCGCCCGGTGGTCAGCCGAGCGCTTCGACCAGCTTCTTGCGCTGCTGGGCGCCCAGGCCGCCGAGGCGGCGCTTCTCGTCGACGCCGGCCTCCTCCATCAGAGCGGTGGCCTTGGCCGGGCCGACGCCCTTCACGGCGCGCAGGGCCTGCGACACCTTGATCTTCTTGGCGATGTCGTCGTCGCGCTCGAGCAGCTGCGAGAACGACAGCTCGCCCGCCTTGACCTTCGCCAGCAGGGCGGTGCGGGCGGCACGGGCCTCCGCGGCCTTCTCCAGCGCCGCCTTGCGCTGCTCGGGGGTGAGAGTAGGAAGTGCCATCAGTAGTTCTCCTCGGGGAGTTAACGATCGGGGATTCTGTTACCCGTAGTGCAGTGGCTAATCATGGCGGATACCAGCGGTTCGTGTAGCGGAAAGCGCCGCTCAACGTGTCCGCGGGGCCGTGGCGGCCGCTCCGCCGCACGGCGTCTCCCACCCGGGCGCGCCGCCGCGGACGACCGCGCCGCCGGCCACGCTTTACGTCTCACCGTAGCCCCGATGTGCCGGGATGCGGCGTCAGATGGTGCCGAAAGGGCCTTTGACCAGGCATGACGCCCTCGGATTCGGACTCCCGGCGGAGGCTCGCGCGGGTGCCGCCCGCCGGTCCGGGACGCCCGCTCTCCGATGATCGTCCCGCTCGGCCCGCGCACCCGGTGCGTCATGCCCCCGAGGCCCGGTTTTGCCCCTGAAGCGTGGTTTTCATCACACTTCTGTTTTCCGGGCGTGTCGCGCGTGATGGGATCGTGACTTGACCGGGGACGTGGCGGGCGGGTTACATGGCGCACACGCAGTAAACGTTTACAGTCTCTTTGCTGAAATCGTTTACGTACATGGAAGGGACAGCCTTGGCCGACGGACCCACGATCACCACGATCGCCGAGCGCGCCGGTGTCTCCATCGCCTCGGTGTCGCGGGTGCTCAACGGCCTGCCCACCCGGCAGGAGACCGTGCGGAAGGTGATGGCCGCCGCCGAGGAGCTCGGATATGTGCGCAACGCCGTCGCCCGCTCCCTGAAGTCCCGCCGCACCCACCAGGTCGCCTTCGCCATGGCCGACGTCGGCAACCCGGCCTACCTCGCCATGTTGCGCCAGATCCAGCCGGTGCTCAAGTCCGCCGGCTACCGCCTCGTCCTGCACTCCACGGACGCGGTGGTGGCCGACGAGATCGACGTGCTGCACAGCCTGGGGGAGCGGTACGTGGACGGGCTGATCATGAGCCCGCTGCGCGTCACCGAGCAGCACCTGGACATGCTGGCCGCGGCCCGCGCCCCGGTGGTGATCATCGGGTCGGTGCCGGAGGGCACGCCCGTGGACAACGTCAGGGCCGACTCGCGCACCGGCGTGAAGCTGGCCATCGACCACCTCTACCGGCTCGGCCGCCGCACGATCGGCATGGTCAACGGCCCGACCGACACGGTGCCCGGCGCCGCGCGCGGGGCCGCGTACCGGGAGGCGCTGGAGGACCTCGGGCTGCCGTACGACGAGGAGCTGGTCGAGATCGGCGACTTCTACCGCGCCGAGGGCGGCAGGGCCGTCGCGGCGCTGCTGGAGCGGCGGCCCGACGTCGACGCGCTGATGTGCGCCAACGACCTGATCGCGCTCGGCGCGCTGGACGTGCTGCGCGCGGCCGGGCGGCGGGTGCCGGACGACGTGGCGGTGGCCGGCATGGACGACACCGACCTGGCGGCGGCCTCATGGCCGTCGCTCACCAGCGTCTCGCTGGGGTCGGCCGAACGTGGCAAGGCCGCCGCCGAGCTGCTGGTCGACCGGCTGAAGAACGGCGACAGGGAGCCCCGCAGGGTGACCGTGCCGCCGCGCCTCGCGGTACGGGCTTCGACGACGGGGGAGGAGCCCGCACCGTACCAGGCACCCGGCGCGGAGAGGGGGACGCCGTGACGGCCACGGCGACGCGGCCCGCCCCGCCCGCCGGTCGCCGGCGGAGCGGGCGCGGGCCGCGCCAGAACCGCGAGATGTGGGTGCTCCTGCTGCCCGCGCTGGTGCCGGTGCTGATCTTCAGCGTCGGGCCGCTGCTGTACGGGATCTCGCTGGCGTTCACCGACGCCGAGTCCGGCAGGAACCACGTCACCAGCTTCGCCGGCCTGGACAACTTCGCCGCGCTGCTCGGCGACGACGACTTCTGGCAGTCCATGCAGGTCGGGATGATCTGGGCGGTCTCGGTGACCGCGCTGCAGTTCCTCGCCTCGCTGGGGCTGGCCCTGCTGCTCAACGAGCGGCTGGCGCTGCGCGGCGTGGCCCGGGTGCTGGCCATGGTGCCGTGGGCGATGCCGCCCGTGGTGATCGGCCTGATGTGGCGGCTGGTCTACCACCCGGACGCCGGCATCGTGAACAGCACGCTCGGCACCGACATCAACTGGCTGGCCGACTTCACCTGGGCGCTGCCCGCCGTCATCGTCATGGGCGTCTGGAGCGGTATGCCGCAGACCACGGTGGTGCTGCTGGCGGGCCTGCAGACCGTCCCGAGGGAGCTGTACGAGGCGGGCGCGATGGACGGGGCGGGCACCTGGCGCCGGTTCTGGAACATCACGCTGCCCCAGCTCCGCCCGGTCATCGTGGCCATCACCTCGCTCGACTTCGTGTGGAACTTCAACCAGTTCAGCCTGGTCTACGTGCTCACCCAGGGCGGGCCCGGCGGGCGGACGAGGCTGCCGATGCTGTTCGCGTACGAGGAGGCGTTCCGCTACGGCTTCTTCGGCTATGCGGCCGCGCTCGGCGTCGCCATCGTGGTCGTCGTGCTCGCCCTGCTCGGCGTCTACCTGTGGCGGCAGCTGAGGGAGGCGTCATGAGAAGGATCCCCCAGTACGCGGCGCTGCTGGTCTACCTGGTCTTCCTGGGCTTCCCGCTGGTCTGGCTGCTGTCGACGGCGCTGAAGACGCCGCAGGAGATGGCCAGCCTGGACCCCGCCTGGATACCCCGGGAGCCGACGCTGGCCAACTTCGCCGCCGCGTTCGGCGAGCAGGACCTGGTCGGGGCCGGGCTGCGCAGCCTCGTCGTGGCGCTGGCCAGCGCGTTCCTGACGGTGGCGGTCGCGCTGCCCGCCGCGTACGCGCTCGCCCGCTACCAGGGCGTGCTGAAGCGGATCGCGCTCGGGTGGGTGCTGGTCAGCCAGGTGTTCCCGTTCATCCTGATCATCATCCCGCTGTTCATGGTCATGCGGGAGCTCGACCTGGTCAACACGCTGGCCGGGCTGGTGGCGGTGCATGTGACGTTCACGCTGCCGTTCGCGCTGTGGATGCTCCAGGGGTACGTGCGCTCCGTGCCGCGCGAGCTGGAGGAGGCCGCGGCGGTGGACGGCGCGGGCCGGATGCGGGCGATCGTCAAGGTGGTCGCCCCGCTGCTGGCGCCGGGCGTGGTGGCGACGCTGCTGTTCTCGTTCATCTCGTCGTGGAACGAGTTCCTGTTCGCGCTCGTGGTTCTGAAGGACCCGGACGTGATGACGCTCCCGCTGACGCTGGTGCGGTTCACCGGCCCCGAGGGAGTGGCAAGGCTCGGCCCGCTGGCCGCGGCGTCGCTGATGGCGACGATCCCGAGCTTGATCTTTTTCGCAATCATCCAGCGACGGCTCAGGTCCGGCCTGATGGCCGGCGCTGTGAAGGGCTAGGAGGCTCAGATGCGTATCAAATCCGCGTTGGCGGCGGTGGCGGTCGTCGCGCTGGCCGCCGCGTGCGGCAGCGGCGGCGGGGACACCGGCGACTCCTCGGGCGGGTCGGGCGAACCGGTCAAGCTGGACTTCCTCAGCCTCGCCTGGCAGAAGGAGTCGGTGGAGGCCAACAAGGCGATCGTCGAGGAGTGGAACAAGGCCAACCCGGAGATCCAGGTCACCTACGTCCAGGGCAGCTGGGACAACGTCAACGACCAGCTCGTCACCTCGTTCGAGGGCGGGGACGCGCCGGACGTCTTCCACGACGACTCGCCCGCGCTGGCCGGCTTCGCGTCCAAGGGCTACCTGCTCGACCTGAAGGACAAGCTGCCCGCCTCCCTGCAGAACGACATCCCGCAGGCCGCCTGGGACACCGTCACCTTCGACGACGGCAGCGGCAACCAGGGCGTGTTCGGCGTGCCGTTCCTCCAGGAGTCGCAGGTCATCATCGCCAACAAGAAGCTGCTCACCGAGGCCGGGGTGCGCATGCCCACGCCCGCGGAGCCGTGGACGTGGAACGAGTTCGCCGACGCGAGCAAGAAGCTCACCAAGGGCGACACGTACGGCGTCGCCTGGCCGATGAAGTCGCCGGTCAACAAGGTGCTCAACCTGGCGCTGAACTTCGACGGCACCTTCTTCCAGACCGCCGGCGGCAAGACCACCGTCAAGGTCGGCCCCGAGGAGAAGGCGGTCCTGCAGCGCATCCACGACCAGCTCTACAAGGACAAGACGGCCGACCCGGCGGCGCTCGGCATGGGCACCGCCGACCCGCTGCCCGGCTTCTTCGCCGACAAGTACGCGATGCTCCCGGTCGGCGTCTATCTGCGCCAGCAGGTGGCCGAGCAGGCCCCCGACGGCTTCGAGTGGGTGACGCTGCCGCCGCTCAAGGGCACCACCTCGAACCAGGGCGCGGTGTCGCAGACCCTGTCGGTGTCGGCCGACAGCCAGCACCAGGAGCAGGCCATCCAGTTCATGTCGTTCTTCCTGAACGGCAAGAACCAGGCCCGCCTCGCCAAGGGCGACTGGCTGCTGCCGACCTCGCAGGAGGCCGCCTCCGACCCGTCGATCACCGGCCAGGAGGACGGCTGGGACGTCGCCACCGCCTCCGCCAAGGACCTCGTGGTGGCGCCGTTCCTCAAGGTGAACGGCTACGACGAGTGGAAGAGCAAGGTGGCGACGCCGGTGCTGCAGGAGTTCTTCGCCAACAAGGTCACCCTGGACGAGGCGGCCAAGCGGCTCGTCGAGGAGGGCAACGAGGTGCTGGAGCGGTATCAGCGGTGACGTATCGCGACAGGGCCCGGGGGTGTCTGCTCGGCCTGGCGGCCGGCGACGCCCTCGGGGCGCCCGCCGAGAATCTCACGCCGGAGGAGATCCGCCGCCGCTGGGGGCGGCTCACCGAGATCGAGGGCGGCGGCACCGACGACACCGAGTACGCGATCTTCGCCGCCGGGCTGCTGGCCGAGCACGGGCACGGGCTGACGTCCGCGCTGGTCGCGGCCGCGTACCGGGAGCGGGTGATCCCGGCCGTGACCGGGCCGATGCGCGGGGCCGGGTTCTCCGAGCTGGGAACCGTCCAGGCGCTGCGGCGCGGGCTGGAGCCGCCGCTGACCGGGCTGGTCCACCAGCACGGGTGGTCCGACGGGCTCGCCATGCGGGCCGCCCCGTACGGGGTGTTCTGCCCGGGGGACCCGGCGGAGGCGGCCCGGCTCGTGACCGAGGACGGGCGGGTCAGCCAGTCGGGCGAAGGCATACTCGGCGGCCGCGCGGTCGCCGCGGCCGTCGCCGCCGCGATGGCCGGGGCCGATCCGTCCGACGCGGTGGAGGCGGCGCTGTCGGCGGTGCCCGCCGACTCGTGGACGGCGAGGAACATCGTCCGGGCGCGCGCCGCGCTCGCCGCCCCCGACCCGGCCGTCGCGCTGCATGAGGCCGTCGTGGTCAGGCACTACCCGTGGACGGACCTCGCGCCCGAGGCGGTGGCGCTGGCTCTGGCCGCCTACCTGTACGGCGCGGGCGACGTGGAGGAGTCCGTCACCTTCGGGGTGAGCCTGGGCAGGGACGCCGACACCATCGGCGCCATCGCGGGCGCCGTCGCGGGCGCGTCGCGGGGCGAGCGCGGCGTGCCCGCGCGCTGGGCGGCCAGGATCGGCCCCGCCACCGGAAAGTGCCTGCCGGTCGTCGCGGGCCGGGACATACGGGACGTCGCTGACGACCTCGCCACCGCTCACGCAACCGCGAGCACCCGGGCGACGCGACCCGGCCGCGCCAGCGAGAACCCGGCGGGATCGGGGCCTCCCGGGGGAACCACGACGGAATCCGCGGGTACGCCGGGATCGGCGGCACTTCCCCGCCCGGCGGGATCTGCCGGTGCGGCTGGACGGCCTCCGGCGGGGCCGGGCGGATCCGCGGATGCGGCCGGAGGCGGAACGGCGGGGCCGGATGCCGGCGACGAGCGGATGGAAGGGCTGTAGGACGCATGTCGGGGGACAGGATCGCGGGAGCCGTCGTCGGGCTCGCCGTGGGAGACGCCGCGGGCTGGCCCGCGGCCAGGCATCGGGCCGCGCTGCACGCGCCGTGGAGCCGCAGGCTGCACCGGGAGCTGGACGCCTTCGCCGAGGAGCACCGGCTCACCACGCTGCCGGTGCCGTTCGCGCTGAACCAGCCGACCGCGCCGCTGGCCGTCGGCCCGTCCGACGACGCGGAATGGCTCGCCTGGACGCTGCTCACCATGGGCACGCCACGCGCCGACGCGTTCCGGGCGCTCGTCGGCCGCGACGACATCAGGGCCCGCGTCTCGGTCGCCACCGCACTGGACAACCTGGCCAGAGGCGTCGAGCCGCCCGCCAGCGGCCACGACAACCCGCACCACTTCGACGACGCCGCCGCCGTGAGAGCCGTCGCCTACGGCCTGCGCGGCGCGGCACCGGACGAGGACGCCCAGGTCACCAACGCCGGCGACGGCCTGCTCGGGGCCCGCGCCGTCGCCGCCGCCGTGGCCGAGGCCGTCGCCACCGGCTCGGCGGCCGAGGCCGTCGGCGCCGCGCTCGCCGTACTGCCGGAGGACACCGCCATCGGGCACAACGCCCGCCTGGCGCTGGCCGCCGCCCGCGCGGCGGGCGACCCGTTCGGCGCGGTGCCCGCGCTGGACGCTGCCCTGCTCGACCACGTTTACAGCTACGGGGTGGGCGCCGCGCTGACCGTGCCCGCCGCGCTCGCCCTGACCGAGGCGTCGGACGGCGAGCTCGGCCGGGCCGTGCCCGCCGCCGCGTGCCTGGCGGCGCTGGCCGACTCGGCCCCCGCGCTCACGGGCGCGCTCACGGGGGCCTGCGGGGGGTACGGTGCGATCCCGGAGGGGTGGATCACACCGGCCCGCACGCTCGCCGGTTGTTGCCTGCCGGAGCTGGCGGGCAAAGATCTCATCGAACTTCTGAAAGGACTCTCATGACGCCGCTTGAAGACAGGGCGACTGGCTGCGTGGCGGGGGCGGCGGTCGGTGACGCGCTGGGCGGCGCGACCGAGGGCTGGACCCCCGAGCAGATCGTGGAACGCTACGGCGGCCGGGTCGAGGGCATCGTGCCGCCGTTCAACGACGACTGGCGCAACGCCCGCCCCATCGCCCCGTACCACAAGGGCGACGGCCACATCACCGACGACACGCTCATGACGCACGCGCTCATCCGCGTGTACGAGAAGGCGCGCGGCCACCTCGACGCGTACGCGATGGCCGAGCACATGGTGCCCGAGCTGATGGCCGAGCGTCAGTGGATCCCCGAGCTGGAGGCCGAGGCGCTGCCGCTGCAGCGGATCTTCCTGGCCGAGAAGTGGATCGTCGCCCGCCTCCACTACGGCCACGCCGACCCGCGCGAGGCCGGCACGGGCAACATCGTCAACTGCGGCGCCGCCATGTACGTGGCCCCCGTCGGCGTCGTCAACGCGGGCGACCCCGACGCCGCCTACGCCGAGGCCGTCGACCTGACCGGCGCGCACCAGTCCAGCTACGGCCGCGAGGCAGCCGGGGTGATGGCGGCGGCGGTGGCCGAGGCGATGCGGCCGGGCGCCACCGCCGACTCGGTCGTCGCCGCCTGTATCCGGCTGGCCAAGGACGGCACCCGCGCCGCCATCGAGGCCGTGTGCGAGACGGCTCGCGGGCTCGGCCACTGGGACGGTTCGTTCGAGGCGCTCCGCACCGCCGTGCGGCCCTACGACACGGTCGCCGACACCTACCGCGACCAGGGCCTCGGCGCCCGCAGGCCGAGCCGCGTGCACAGCATCGAAGAGCTGCCGCTGGCCCTGGCCTTCCTGGTGATCGCCAAGGGCGACTACCGGGAGACGGTGCTGGGCGGCGTCAACTACGGCCGCGACGCCGACTCGATCGCCTCCATGGGCGGCGCCATCGCCGGCGCGCTCGGCGGCCTCGGCGCGGTCCCGCAGGAGTGGATCGAGCGGGTGGGCATCGCCAGCCGCACCGACCTGGTGGCGCCCGGCCGCGCCCTCGCCGCCGTCGCCCGCCGCGTGCACGCCGGCGACGTGGCCCGGCGCCGCGCCCACGAGGCCGCGTTCGCCGCGCTCCTGGAGGATCGATGATCCGGCTCACCTGGGTCCAGCCCGAGGACCTGGTCGGCCACGAGCTGAGGCAGGCCGCCGAGGACGGCAGGGACGCCACGCTGGTCGCGAAGCGCTGGCACGCCGCCGGCGGGCACGACGCCCCGCCCCGCGCCGGCGCGTCCGAGCCCGGCGCGCGGGCGCTGCGCCCGCTCGCCGAGGAGCTCCTGGACGAGCTGGCCGCCCTCCCGTCGCCGCTCGACGAGCCCGGCGACCTGCTCGCGATCATCGCCGCCTGCCCCGGCTGGCCGCGGCCCGCGCGCGGCGTCGTAGCGGCCCACGACCGGGTGCTGGGCGCCTGGCAGGGCCGCGCCGCCGGGTGCGTGCTCGGCAAGCCGGTCGAGAAGATCCCGCGTACGGGCATCAGGGAGATCGCCGAGGCCACCGGGAACTGGCCGATCCGCGGCTGGTTCACCGCCGAGGGCCTGCCGGACGAGGTGGCCGCGCGGTGGCCGTGGAACCGGCGCAGCGCCGTCAACTCCCTGGCCGAGAACATCGACGGCATCCCCGAGGACGACGACCTCAACTACCCGTTGCTCGCCCTGTCCGTGCTCGAACGGCACGGCCGCGGGTTCTCCACCGACGACGTGGCCAGGCTCTGGCTCGACGAGCTGCCCGCCGGGCGCACGTTCACCGCCGAGCGCGTCGCGTACCGCAACCTCCTCGACGGCGTCGAGCCCCCGCGGACCGCCACCCGCCGCAACCCGTTCAGGGAGTGGATCGGCGCGCTGATCAGGGCGGACGTGTACGGGTGGGTCAACCCGGGCGATCCCGGCACCGCCGCCGAGTACGCCTGGCGGGACGCCCGGCTCACCCACACCGCCAACGGACTCTACGGCGCCATGTTCGCGGCCGCCATGTGTGCCTCCTCGATGGTCGCCGGCTCCGCCGAGGAGGTCGTCGAGGCGGGGCTGTCGGTGGTGCCGCCCCGATCCCGGCTGCACCGGGCGGTCCGGCAGGCGGCCGAGGACGCCGCCCGCGAGGACGACTTCGAGCGCGTCGTCGACCTGCTGCACGAGCGGCACGGCGACCTGCACTGGGTGCACACGATCCACAACGCCGCCCTCATCGCCGCCGCCCTCGTGCACGGCCGCGGCGACTTCACCGCCACCGTCGCCGGAGCCGTCGCCGGCGGCTGGGACACCGACTCCGCCGGCGCCACCGCGGGCTCCATCGCCGGCGCGCTGAACGGCGGCGTCCCCAGCGAGTGGGCGCTGCGCGACAGCCTGGCCAGCAGCCTGACCGGCTTCGACGGCATCGGCCTGGAACAGCTGGCCCGCCGCACCCAGGAGTTGATGCACCCGTGATCACCGTCTTCGGCAGCGCCAACATGGACCTGGTCGCCTACGTCGGCCGCGCGCCCAAACTGGGCGAGACCGTGACCGGGCGCGACTTCCGCACCGTGCCCGGCGGCAAGGGTGCCAACCAGGCCATCGCCGCCGCCCGCGCGGGCGCCCCGGTGACGTTCCTGGGCGCGGTCGGCGAGGACGCCTTCGGCGCCGAGATGCGTGACACCCTCGCCGGGGCGGGCGTCGACGTCGGGCTGCTGCGCCGGGCGCCCGGCGTGAGCGGCATCGCGCACATCGTGGTCGACGACGAGGGCGGCAACTCGATCATCGTCGTCCCGGGCGCGAACGGCACCGTCACCGGCCCCACCGCGGCCGAGCGCGCCGTCATCGCCGCCTCGCGGGCCCTGCTGCTCCAGCTGGAGCTGCCGATGCCGGCCGTCACCGCCGCCGCCCGCGCCGCCCGCGAGGCCGGCGTGCCCGTCATCCTCACCCCCGCCCCCGCGCAGCCGCTGCCCGAGGCCCTGCTGGACGCTGTCACCCTGCTGCTGCCCAACGAGCACGAGGCCGCCGGCATCACCGGCGCCGCCGACCCCGGCGCCGCCCTGGACAAGCTGCTCGAACGGGTCGAAGAGGCGGTCATCACGCTCGGCTCCCAGGGCGCGCTGTACGGATCGCGCGCGGGGGAGCGGCTCCACGTGCCCGCCGTACCGGTCAAGGCGGTCGACACCACGGCGGCGGGCGACACGTTCGCCGGGGCGCTCGCGGTGGCCCGCGCCGAGGGGCGTCCTGCGGCGGAGGCTCTCCGCTTCGCCGCGGCGGCGGCGGCGCTTTCCGTGCGGCGCGAGGGGGCGTCCACCTCGATGCCGCTCCGCGCCGAGATCGACGCCGAGCTCGCCGCCGCGCCCGGCTGACGCCGGCCCCATCGGATCCGGGCCCGCCCGCATCGAACCATGAGGTGAGGGCACGGGGAAGGTATGAGCGAGAACCCCGGCGACACGCCCCCTGCGGCGGACGGCCTCGGCGCGGAGAGCGACGTGGTCGCGGAGCGCTCCGGCGCCAGCACCGAGAAGTCCCGCCGCCCCATCCCCGCGGACCCTCCCGAGGCCCGCGACGAGCCGGAGCGGCCCGACGAGGACCGCCCCGAGGAACGAGACCATGCCGAGGGCGAGGAGGAACGCCCCGACATCGGCCCCACCGGCTGAAAGCAAGGTCATGCGGGCGCCCTCGACATCGGCCTCATCGGCTGAGCGCAAGGCGATGTCCGGGGGAGACGAGCGCACCTACGTCGGCCTCGTCAGTCGGTGAGGTTGAGTGGTGTGGTGATGACCAGCTCCCAGCCGGGTTCCGGGGCGGCGTCGTAGTCCAGCCACACGATCATCGGCCTGCCCCTGTCGTCCAGGGTCATCGCGAGGGTTTCGCCCGCGCCGCCACGGATCCTGGCCACGGGAGTGCTCGTGCAACGGCCCCCGGTGCACGTCGCCAGCATGATCCTGGTCCCCCCGCCGTTCTGGAAGGCGACCAGGATCCGGCCCGCCCGGTCCAGGACCAGCGCCGGGGTGGCCAGGTCCGTGTCGCCGGCGTCCAGGGTGACGACGTCCGCCCGCGCGCAGTCAGGGGTGCGGCAGTCCAGCAGCTTGGCCGCACGGTCGCGTACGTCCCGGTACGCGATCACCGGACGGCCGTCCGCCCGCACCGCCAGCGTGAGCCCGGTCTCCTGGCGCAGCCCGGCGTCGTCCCGCGCCGGATACGGCGGCACCGGCCTGGTCACGCGCGGTCGCCGGCAGCCCGCGTCCGCGCACGAGATGACGTGGATCTGGCCGGTGACGACGTCGAACCGGGCGGCCACCGGCCGGTCCCCGGGCCCCGCCGCGACCGCCAGGACGGGCGGGCCGTGCAGATACGCGGCC
This sequence comes from Nonomuraea sp. NPDC049486, assembly GCF_040676925.1. Lineage (NCBI taxonomy): Bacteria > Bacillati > Actinomycetota > Actinomycetes > Streptosporangiales > Streptosporangiaceae > Nonomuraea > Nonomuraea sp. NPDC049486. Next base: position 94,670 of record NZ_JBFAPV010000009.1, on the reverse strand, counting down.
GGGGCCAGCCGCGCGGCCTCGCTCGGCTCCGGCCGGGAACAGGCCGCGTCCGCACAGGAAACGAGGGTGACGAGGTCGTCGCCGTCGTCCGCCCGCTCCCTGTCGGCGAAGGCCACGACCAGCCCGCCGTCCCGTCGTACCGCCATCGCCACCCCCGCGTGGAACGGCCGGTCGCGCGCCTCAGCGACGACCGCCCCGCCCGGGGCCGCCGCGCAGGCGAAGGTCCCGCAGTGTGACACCCTGAGCCGCGGCCCCGACCAGGTGGTCACCGCCATCCTGCCGTCCGGCAGCCGCGCGGCGGCGTACCCGTTCCTCGCCTTGTCGGAGAGAGCCGCCACGTCGTCCGCCCAGGCGAGGCCGGCCCGTTCGCAGGAGGGATCGCCGCACGTCAGCACACCCGCGGCGGTGTACAAGCCGTCCACCACCACCTTCAGCTCGCCGTCGTGGCCGGCGTGCGCGCTCCGCAGCTCCCACGGCCGGAACGACGGCAGGCGGGAGAGCGCCCCGGCCCCCGATCCCAGGGCCACGGAATCCTCGCCTCCGGACACCACCGTCTCGGTGACCTCCGTCCACCCGAACGGGTTGACCAGCACGATCCCGCCGAACAGCAGCCCCGGCGCCAGCACCACCGGCCACAGCGCCGCCCTGACCGGCCGCGCCGTCCCGGCCGGCACGCCGTGCTCCAGATCCTCGTCATGCGTCTCGGTACGCCAGGCCACGCAGTGCAGGAACTGCCGCGCCACCACGGCCGCCTGGACCGGCGTCACGGCCAGCGCCAGGACCGTCCCGGCCACCGCCCACCCCGCCGTGGACAGCGGCCCCGGCAGCGGCGCCAGGGCATGTTCCGCCGCCCGCGCCACCGCCACGGGCACCACGACCATCCCGAGAGCCAGCGTGCAGGCCGTCGGCAGTTCCCGGTAGCGGACCAACCGGTAGGCGCGGACGACCGCGCCCGTCGCCGTGCACCCGTGCAGCATGACCGACGGCACGGCCAGCAGACCGGGCATCGCCACCAGCCCCAGCACCGCCATGACCACGGTGGCCGGCCATTCCCGGCCGGTCACCACCAGCACGCCGAACCCGGCGGCCGTGATCGCCGCGTACGCCACCGAGGCCAGCACGACCAGGAGGAGCATGGCGGGGAACCGCCGCGCGGCCATCCGCAGCGCCACCACCGGCGGAACCCGGCGGCCCACCAGCCACCCGGCCGCGAGCACCACCGTCGCCGGGAACACCACCGCCTGCGCGAGCACCACCAGCGCGGCCAGTGTCACCGTCCAGGCCAGCAGTTCCCCGCCGGACGCCCCGATCAGGTCCAGCCGCCCGTCGACCACCGCCGCCGACCCGCCCGCCCACACCACCATCACCAGCAGGACGAACCCGGACAGAGGCGCATGCACGAGCGCGCCGGGCACCGCGAGCGGCACCAGCCGCCGTACCCCGTCCAGAGAGCCCCGCCACAGCACCCCGGAGCCGCGCATCCGCTCCACCAGCTCGATGCGTGTCATGGGGGAACGGTGACAGAGGGCAGCCTCCGTCCACGTCTCATGTGTCGCGAACGGTCTGATTTCGCTCGGCAGCCCGCCCTGTACAGGCGACGATATCCACACCGTTATGAAAGCCGGTCGAATATCACTATTGGACGGACCCGGCCGGTTTCTGATCTTCTTCTCGGCATGACACGACTGCGACTAGGGGTTCTGGCATCGGCCATCGCCGTGCTGCTGGGCGGTCTCGCGCCCGGGGCGGGCGCCGCCACCGGCTCCGAACTGGACAAGACGCTGCGGGAACTGGAGAAGACCTACGACGGGCGTATCGGCGCGGTCGGCATCGACCTGGCGACCGGCAGGACAGTCGGCTACCGGGCCGGCGAGCGCTTCCCGTTCAACTCCAGCTTCAAGGTGTTCGCGTGCGCGGCCGTGCTGCACAAGGCGCGCACCAGCGCCCCCGGGCTGATGGACAAGGTGATCCGCTGGAAGCCCGCCGACATGGCCGAGCTGACCGGGAACTCCCCGGAGACCACCGAATACACCGACACCGGGATGACACCCGCCCAGCTGTGCCGCGCCGGCATCACCAAATCGGACGGCTTCGCGGGCAACACCCTGCTGAAGCAGATCGGCGGGCCGCCCGGCCTCACCCGGTTCTTCCGCGCCACCGGTGACCAGACCAGCCGCCTGGACCGTACGGAGCCCACGCTCACCCACTGGGCGCCCGGCGAGAAGCGCGACACCACCACCCCCGCGGCGGCCGCCCGGACCTTCGCCGAGCTGACCACCGGCAAGACCCTCCACGCGCAGGACCGGGCGCGGCTGGTCGGCTGGCTGAAGGCCAGTCTCACCGGGGCCAACCGGATCAAGGCGGGACTTCCCAAGGACTGGACGGTCGGCGACAAGACCGGCACCGGCGGCGCGAGCAACCACGGCACGGCCAACGACGTCGCGATCGTCTGGACCCCCGGATCGAGCGCGCCGATCATCCTTTCGGTCTTCACCAACCGCAACGACGACGACACTCCGCACGACGACAAGGTGATCGCCTCCGCCGCGACCGCCCTGGCCAAGGCCCTCGGCAAGCTGTAACAGCCACCGGGCAGTCGCGACGCCGTCCCTGTCAGGGGGGCACAGTCCGTGCGGCAGCCCTTCGGAGAGACGTACGCGGGACAGCCGGTCACGCGCAGCCGGGGCGGGAACGCGCCGGGCGTGCTCACAATGCCCGCTCCGCCGCCTCCTGCTGCCGCAACAGCTCGGCGAGCTGGGCGACGTCGTCAGCGTCGATCGTCTGGCAGAGACCGTGTCGGATCTCGTGCTGCGACAGGCGTCGGCCGTTCCGGGTCGCCCACAGGCGTCCTGCGGAACTGCGCCACATGCACCAATCAGGAAAAGTCACCTGGAGGTCTTCGAGAATTACCGGTGTGGACATGCGGTAAGACTGCTTACTCAAGAGTGACGAATCCACCACGTTATTCAGACGTCCGGGATGTGATGGCGTTACGCTCAGAACGTCCCTGGCGTCCTCCAGTCCGAGGTGTATCGTGACCAACGTCTCTCTACGCGCCGCCATGCTGAACGCCCAGGTCGCGAACCAGAGCTTGGCCGACCGGTGGAGTTGACGTCAAGACGGTCGAACGCTGGTTGCAGGACGAAGCTCGTATCCCGCACCTGCGGCACCGGTGGGCCGCCGCAGAGGCACTAGGAGTTGAGGCAGCCGTGCTATGGCCAGACGCAATCCGCAACACGGTGAAAACGGGGCCGGACAAAGAAGTCTTGTCAGTTTATCCGTATCGCTCTGCATGCCCGAAATCGATTTGGCGCAATCTCATCAACGCGGCGCGCAACGAGATCGTGTTCGCCGGTTACACGAATTACTTCCTGTGGCTGGAACATCCCAACCTGGCGAAGGCGCTCAAGCGGAAGGCTCAACAGGGCTGCAAGATCCGGTTCCTCGTCGGCGACCCGGAGAGTGACGTCACACGGAGCCGTGAGGAAGCGGAGAACGTCCCCTTGACCGTGTCCACACGCATCCGGATCACCCTGTCGGAGATCGAGCGGCTACGCGACGTCCCTGGGATCGAGGCCAGGTACGGCGACGAGCACATCGCCATGAGCGTGTTCCGGTTCGACTCCGAGATGCTTGTGACGCCTCACCTGGCCAAGCTGGTCGGACACGACTCGCCCATGCTGCACCTGAGGCGTCATCAGGACGACGGCCTGTTCGATCGGTTCGCCTTTCACGCCTCGGAGCTGTGGAGCAGCGGCAGGGACGTGTGGTAGCAGCCCCGGACGCCGGGTCAGCCCGGACGGGACCGGGTCCAGGAATGATCGGGGATCGTCTCACCAGGGGACAGCCGCCGGGCGGAGCCCGGCACAGCAGGACGTCCGAGCGTCAGCGAGGGCCTTTGTGGACGGGTGGGCTGACGGGGGCAAGGGGCGGGCGTGTGGGAAAGCGACGGGTGGTGTCAGGGGCTCAGGTGGTGGGCGCACTCGTCGCGGTAGCGTTCCGTACGGGCTCGTAGGCCGGTCTGGTCCGCCAGCAGGGACCGGGAGGCCGACGGCAGCACCGCGTGCCGTACGGAGGCGAACAAGCGTCCGACGTCGGCCGGAGTCGCTCCCTGGGCGCCCAGCCCCGGCGCCAGGATCGGGCCGTTGAGGCGGTCGAGCGGGTAGCCGGGGTCGGTGACCGTCGCGCCCACCACCACGCCCACCGAGCCGAGCGGGTCGCGACCGGCGTTCGCGGCCCGTACCCCCTCGTAGATCTCCCCGGCCACCGCCTCCTGCAGGCGCGCGCCCTCGGGGTTGGAGGTGCGGGCGAGGACGAACACGCCCGCGTCGGCGGCCAGCGCCGAGGTGATCGCGCCCGCCAGGCTGCCGAACCCCAGATAGGGGCTGAGCGTGACCGCGTCGGCCGCCAGCGGGCTGCCCCGGTCGAGGTAGGCCTCCGCGTAGGCGGCCATGGTGGCGCCGACGTCGCCGCGCTTGACGTCGAGCAGCACCAGCGGGCCGGCGTCGCGCAGGTCGGCGACGGTGCGCTCCAGCACCGCGACGCCCCGGCTGCCCCAGCGCTCGTAGAAGGCCGACTGCGGCTTGACCACGGCGGCCAGGTCGCTCACCGCGTCGACCACACCCCGGCTGAAGTGCTCAAGACCGGCGGGGGAGTCGTCCAGCCCCCACGCGTGCAGCAGCTCGGGACTGGGGTCCAGCCCCACGCAGAGCGGTCCGTACTTGTCGATCCTGGCTCGTAACCGTGTTCCGAACGACTCGGTCATCACACGCCCCCTTCGTGAAGTCGCATGGGCAGTCTTCCCGAGCGGGCGCTCCGGGTAAAGCGACGAACATGTACGAGATCGCTCGCCGCACGCTGACGTTGCGCACTGAGCCCCCTCGGGAGGTGGTCGCCGCCATCGGCATGCCGTACGCGGAGGCCGGGGGAGACTGGTCCTGCCCGTACCGGATCGACGGGCTGGCCGGCTGGGAGCACGAGCGGAAGGCTACCGGAGCCGAATCCCTGCAGGCAGTGGAGCTGGCGATGGCGATGGTGCGGGCGGCGCTGGCGGGCTCGCACGAATCCAGGGAGGGCCTGCTCGCCTCGGAGGAGGAGCCGGGCGGCAGACGTCCCTGCACCGTCTACACCAGCTGGGACCGCTACCACAACATCGCCTATATATCGATGAAGCATGAGATCGTGGCGGGCGAGGCGGCGCGGCAGGTGGTCGCCGACGGCGTGGTGCTCGACTTCGGCGGCGGCGGCGAACTATTGGGCGTGGAGCTGTCCGACGCCGAGACCCTGATGCCGGCGCAGATGCGGCTGTAGGTCGGCACCGCACTCTTGCTAATACGAATTAGTCCTTGACCGCGCAGTATGCGCGGTCGCACAATGTCGCACTAATGCGCATTAGCAACGGAACGGGTGACGGACTGTGACGAGTTCGGGGCGGCGTCTGACGCAGCAGGACATCGCGCGGATGGCCGGGGTGAGCCAGACCACCGTGTCCCTGGTGCTCAACGGAAAGGCCGAGAGCGAGGTGCGGATCTCGCCCGAGACCCGCGACCGGGTGCTCCAGGTGATCCGCGACACCGGCTACGTGGCCGACCCGGCGGCGCGCCGGCTGGCCGAGCGGCGCAACCGCATCTACGGCGTGTTCACCTACGAGGCGGTCTTCCCCGCCGAGAGCGCCGACTTCTACCACCCGTTCCTGGTCGGCATCGAGGAGTGCGCCGAGGAGGCGGGCTGCGACCTGCTGCTGTTCACCAGCGCCAAGGCGGCGCAGGGGGAGCGGCGGCGGATCTTCAGCGCGGAGAGCCGGATCCGGCTGGCCGACGGCTGCGTGCTGCTCGGCCGCACCGTCGACCGCGACGACCTGGCCAGGCTGCTGGCCGAGCGCATCCCGTTCGTCTCGGTCGGCCGCCGCGACGACGCGGGCGGGCCCGTGCCGTACGTGGGCGCCGACTATCCGCCGGCGGTGCGCGCGCTGGTCGCGCGCGCCGCCGCGCTCGGGCACCGGCGGATGGCCTACGTCGGCGTGGGCCGCGGCGCGGAGTCGTACGCCGACCGGCTGCGCGGCTTCACCGCGGGCGTCGCGGAGACCGGCGCCGAGGGTCTGCACCTGACCACCACCGCCGGGCTGTTCGAGTCCGGCGCGACCGTGGTGTTCGCCGAGGAACTGGCCGACGGCGCGGCCATCGCCGAAGCGGCCCTGGCCCGGGGCCTGGACGTGCCGCGCGACCTGTCGATCGTCGCGCTCGGCGCGCCCACCAGGCCGGTCTCCACCGACATCGACTTCACCGGGTTCCGCATCCCCCGGCGCGAGATGGGCCGCAGGGCCGTCGAACTGCTCACCCGGGTGCTGGAACGCGGCGGCAACCCGCAGGAACTGCTGGCGTGCGAGCTCGTCGACGGATCGACGCTGGCGCCCGTCCCCGACGAAAGGTGATCCCCCACGTGGTTGAGATATCGGCAGACGCGCTCGTCGTGGGCGGCGGGCTGGGCGGCGTGGCCGCCGCCCTCGCCCTGCTGCGGGCGGGCCGCTCGGTGGTGCTCACCGAGGAGTACGACTGGCTGGGCGGCCAGCTCACCAGCCAGGCGGTGCCGCCGGACGAGCACACCTGGGTGGAGCGGTTCGGCGTCACCGCCAGCTACCGGGCGCTGCGCGACGGCATCCGCCGCTACTACCGCGACCACTACCCGCTGACCGAGCGGGCGCGGGCGTGGGGCGAGCTGAACCCCGGCGCCGGCCACGTCAGCAGGCTCTGCCACGAGCCCAGGGTCGCGGTCGCGGTCATCGAGGCCATGCTCGCCCCGTACCGCGGGTCGGGCAGGCTGCGCGTGCTGCAGCCGTACCGCCCGGTGGCGGCCGAGACCGACGGCGACCGCGTGACGGCGGTGCGGCTCGCGCACCGCGACGGCGGCGGCGAGATCACCGCGACCGCCGCGTACGTGCTGGACGCCACCGAGACCGGCGAGCTGCTGCCGCTGGCCGGGGTCGAGTACGTCACCGGGTTCGAGTCGCAGGCCGAGACGGGCGAGCCGAGCGCGCCGCAGGAGGCCCAGCCGCTCAACATGCAGGCCGTGTCCGTGTGCTTCGCGATGGACCACGTGGACGGCGACCACACCGTCGACCGGCCGGCCTCGTACGACTTCTGGCGGTCCTACCAGCCGTCGTTCTGGGGCGACAAGCTGCTGTCGTGGCGCTGCCCCAGCCCGCGCACGCTGGAGATCGTGGAGCGTTCCTTCACCCCCAACCCCGGCGACGACCCCCGGCTGGTGGAGGCCGACCAGCGGGTCAACCCCGGCGACGCCAACCTGTGGACCTTCCGCAGGATCGCCGCCCGCGACAACTTCCTGCCCGGCGCGTACGAGAGCGACATCACGCTGGTCAACTGGCCGATGATCGACTATCTCGAAGGCCCCGTCATCGACGTGCCGGACGCCGGCCGGCACCTGGCGGCGGCCCGCGAGCTGTCCCTGTCGGTGCTCTACTGGCTGCAGACCGAGGCGCCCCGCCACGACGGCGGCACCGGCTACCCCGGCCTGCGCCCGCGCGGCGACGTCACCGGCGGCGCCGACGGCCTGGCCATGGCCCCCTACATCCGCGAGTCCCGGCGCATCCGGGCCCTCACCACCGTCACCGAGCAGGACCTGTCCGCGGCGGTGCGCGGCGACAAGGGCGCCGTCTCCTACCCCGACTCGGTGGGCGTCGGCATGTACCGCATCGACCTGCACCCCTCGACCGGCGGCGACAACTACATCGACGTCGCCTGCTCCCCGTTCGAGATCCCCCTCGGCGCGCTCATCCCGCGGCGGACGGTCAACCTGCTGCCCGCCTGCAAGAACATCGGCACCACGCACATCACCAACGGCGCCTACCGCCTGCACCCGGTGGAGTGGAACGTCGGCGAGGCCGCCGGCGCGCTCGCCGCGTTCTGCCTGGACCACGCCACCACCCCGCACGCCGTGCGGGAGGACGAGCGGCTCCTGGCCGACTACCAGCACCGCCTCACCCGCGACGGGGTGGAGCTGCGCTGGCCCGACGTCACCGGATACTGACGAAGGAGAACCCCCCATGAAGACGAAGCTGGCCGCCCTCACGCTGAGCGCCCTGCTCACGGTCACCGCCTGCGGCGGCGGAGGCGGCGACGCGCCGGCCGCGCAGGGCCCGCAGCCGCTCCGGATGACGATCTGGACCTCGAACGAGGCCCACCTCAAGCTGTTCAAGGAGATCGCCGACGACTACCGCAAGACCCGCCCGGAGACCGGCGAGATCACCTTCGACCCGCTGCCGTTCGAGAACTACACGACCACGCTCACCACCCAGATCGCCGGCGGCAACCCGCCCGACCTGGCCTGGATCCTGGAGAACTCGGCCCCCGACTTCGTCGGCTCCGGCGCGCTCGTCCCGCTCAAGAGCAAGATCCAGAATCCGGGCGAGCTGGTCCCCGCCGCGACCAAGCTGTGGGAGAAGGACGGCGAGCTGTTCGCCTACCCGTTCTCCACCTCGCCGTTCGGCGTGTTCGTCAACACCGACCTGGTCAAGGCCGCGGGCCAGAAGACGCCCCAGGAGCTGATCAAGGCGGGCCAGTGGGACTGGGAGCACGCCAACGAGATCAACAAGGCGGTGGCCGCCAAGGGCAAGCACGGCCTGACCATCTGGGACTTCGACTACAAGGGCTGGGACAACCTGGCCACCATCTGGCGCGGCTGGGGCGCCACCGCCTACAGCGAGGACGGCACCGCCTGCCGGTTCAACAGCCCCGAGATGGTCGAGGCGATGACATTCCTGCACACGATGATCTTCAAGGACAAGGCCATGCCCGCCCCCGGCACCGTCGCCGACTTCTTCGCCGGCGACGCCGCCATGGTCGTCGCGCAGATCTCGCGCGCCGCCATGCTGGAGGACGGCGAGTTCGGCTGGGACCTGGTGCCGCTGCCCGCGGGGCCCAAGGGTGAGTACGCGGTCATCGGGCAGGCCGGGATCGGCGTGCTGAAGAAGTCGCCCAACGCCGAAGCGGCCGCCGACTTCCTCGCCTTCTTCACCGACGAGGCGAACTCCGCCAAGCTCGCCGCCTACTTCCCGCCCGCCCGCGACTCCCTGCTCACCGCCGAGACCATGGCCAAGACCAGCCCGCTGCTCAAGCCCGAGCAGCTCCAGGAGGTCGTGATCGACGGCATCGAGACCGGCGTCGTCAAGCCGAGCCACACCGGCCAGGCCGAGCTGGCGCAGACCGTCCGGGCCTCGCTCGACGCGCTGTGGGTGGCCGACGCCGACGTCAAGACCGTGCTGGACGGCGTGTGCGCGAAGATCCAGCCCATGCTCGGCGCGTGACATGACCGCGACGGACATCGGCGACCGGGTGGCGGGTCGCGCCGCCGCCCGGCGCCGCCCCTTCTGGACCATCCCGCGCCGCGACGCCCTCGTCGGCTACCTGCTCGTCTCGCCGCAGCTCGCCGGCAGTGTCCTGTTCGTGCTGCTGCCGCTCGGCCTCGTCGTCTGGTACAGCCTCCAGGAGTGGAACGTACTGGCCGGCACGTTCGAGTTCGTCGGCGGCCGGAACTACGAGAAGCTGCTCGCCGACCCCAACATGGGCGCGGTCCTGACCAGCACCGCGCTGTTCTCAGTAGGCCTGGTCGTGCTCAACCTCGCCCTCGCGCTCACCCTGGCCATCCTGCTCAACCAGAAGCTCGCCGGCACCACGTTCTTCCGCACCCTGTTCTTCTCGCCGGTGCTGGTGTCGCTGGTCGCCTGGACCATCGTCTGGCAGTTCCTGCTCCAGGGCGAGGGCGGCGTCAACGGGCTGCTCGCCGTCGCCGGCGTCGACGGGCCCAACTGGCTGCGCGGCGAGGGCACCGCGCTGCTGTCGGTCGTCGTCGTCCAGGTGATCAAGAACGTCGGCCTCAACATGGTGCTCTTCCTGGCCGCGCTGCAGGGCGTGCCCCGGCAGCTCTACGAGGCCGCGCACCTCGACGGGGCCGGCGCGTGGACCCGCTTCCGCCGCGTCACGGTGCCGCTGATCAGCCCCACCATCCTGCTCACCTCGATCATCACCGTGGTCGGGTCGCTGCAGGTGTTCGCCCAGATCGCGGTGCTCACCCAGGGCGGGCCCGGCATGTCGACCACGGTCCTCGTCTACTACCTCTACCAGCAGGCCTTCCAGTTCCGGCACTTCGGGTACGGGGCGACGCTGTCGGTCCTGCTGTTCCTGATCGTCGCCGTGCTGACGCTGGTGCAGTGGCGGATGCGCCGGAAGTGGGTCTTCCATGAGTCGTAGGGTCAAGCTCGCGTTGTACGGGGCGCTGTGCGCGCTGTGCGTGCCGTTCGTCTTCCCGACCTGGTGGATGGTCACCTCGTCGGTCAAGCCGATCAGCGACATCTTCTCCTTCCCGCCGTCGCTGCTGCCCGGCCGGTGGGACTTCTCCTCGTACGGGCGGGTGTTCGAGCTGCAGCCGTTCGCCCAGCAGTACTGGAACAGCCTCTACATCGCGGCCGTCGTCACCGTGGGCACGATGGCGGTCGCCGCCATGGCCGGCTACGCCTTCGCCCGCATCCGCTTCCCCGGGCAGAACGCGTTGTTCGTGGTCGTGCTCGTCGGGCTGCTGATCCCGAGCGAGGTGACGATCGTCCCGTTGTTCCAGATGTTCCACACCGCCGGTCTGACCGACACGCACTGGCCGCTGATCCTGGTGCCCATCCTGGGCGCGCCGAGCGTGCTGGCCACGTTCATCATGCGGCAGTTCTTCATCGCGCTGCCGGGCGAGCTGGAGGAGGCGGCCCGCGTCGACGGGCTCGGCCGGTTCGGCACCTTCGCCAGGGTCGCGCTGCCGCTGGCCCGGCCCGCGCTCGGCGCCGTCGCCATCTTCACCTTCCTGCACTCGTGGAACCTCTACCTCGAACCCATCGTCTACCTGTCCACGCCCGCCAACTTCACGCTCCCGCAGGCGCTCACCCAGTTCGTCGACGCCTACGGCGGGCCCATGTGGAACGTGCAGCTCGCCGCGGCCAGCATGACGGCGCTGCCCGTCCTGGTGGTGTTCGTGCTGGCGCAGCGCCAGTTCATCGAAGGACTGGCGCACACCGGACTGAAAGGCTGACCACGTCATGCGCCCGCCCTGTCCTGCGCCGCCATCACCTCCTCGGCGTGCTCGAACGCCCAGGCGCCGAGCGCGCCGATCGGCTCGACGAGGCTCCGGCCCAGGTCCGTCAGCTCGTACTCGACGCGGGGCGGCGCCTCGGCGTAGGCCCGGCGGTGGACCAGGCCGTTGAACTCCAGGCGGCGCAGCGTCTCGGTGAGCACTTTCTGGCTGATGCCGCCGATCTGGACGCGCAGGTCGGCCGGGCGGCGGGGGCCGTGGCGCAGCGACCACAGGACGACCGCGTTCCAGGTGTTGGCCAGCAGGTCGAACGCGAGTCTGGCCTGGCAGTCGGCGAGGAACAACGCGGCCTCCGTAAGGCACCAGATGGTGCGTATCGGGCTTTCTAGGGTCTCTCCTACATGTACCAGCACGTGGAGGAGTGACATGCGGATCGGGATCCTGGGAGCGGGGAACATGGCCGGCGCCCTCGGCGCCCAGTGGACGAGGGCCGGGCACGAGATCATGGTCAGCGGGCGCGACCCGGCCAGGGCGGCGGCCCTGGCCGCGACGACAGGCGCCCGGGCGGGCACGTTCCGGGAGGCGGCCGGGTTCGGGGACGTCGCCGCGGTGGCGGTCCTGGCCGAGGCGGTGCCCGCGGTGCTGGCCGAGGCCGGGGACGCGGCGCGGGGGAAGCCGGTGATCGACGTCACCAACGACGTGGGACCGCACGGTTTCCGGCCCGTCGCCCGCGAGATCGCCCGGCTGAGCGGCGGGCACGTGGTCAAGGCCTTCAACCTGTGTCACGTGGACGTGTGGCGGATGACGCCGCCCGTCTTCGGCGGGCGCCCGCTCGCCGTGCCGCTCTGCGGCGACGACCCGGACGCGCTCGCGCTCGCCCGCGGGCTGGCCGCGGACCTGGGGTGCGCACCGGTCGACGGCGGCGGGCTCGGCCGGGCCGAGCTGCTGGAGGCGACGGCCGCGTTCATGATCGGCCTCTGGTCCGGTGGCGCCGACGCCCAGGCGGTGCTGCCGCCCCTGGAACACTCCGGCGCCCACCCGCCCGCCTGACGGGCACCGGGTACGACTCCTGGTGTACATGCGATGACGACCGCCGGCGGATGCCCGCGAGGGCGGGGGCCGCGATCCTGGTGATCTCGTACGAGGTCGAAGGAGAAACCAGTGGTCACCCAGGTCGTGCAGCGCAGCGGATATCTGACGGCGTTCCGGGCGGCGGCGCTGCTCAACGCGGCGGCGGTGCTCTTCCAGGCCGTCACGGCCGGCCAGATGCTCGGCGGCGCGGGGCCGGGCATGCACGGGGCGGGCTCGGGGGCCGTCCACGTGCTCGGCCTGGTCCTGCTGGTCACGGCCGTCCTGTTGTGGCGGCCGGGGCGCGGCGCGGGCTGGCCGGCTCTGGTCAGCCTGGTGGCGCTGCTGCTGGGGTTCGTGCAGACGATGCTGGGCGGTTCCGGCCAGGTGCTGGTCCACGTCCCGCTCGGGGCGGCGCTGTTCGGGGTCAGCGTGTGGCTCGTGACCTGGTCGTGGCGGCCCTAGCGGCCGGGTCCCGATGCCTGGCCAGGTGGTCGGCCCTGCGGATCGGCTCGGGCAGCCGGTAGCGCGGCGTCAGGGCCAGCACCTGGCCGGTCGCCGTCTCCAGCGAGATGCGGTGCCCCTGCGACACGTACACCGGCTTGACGCCGTCACGGGTGCGCAGGGCGCGTCCGACCACGACGCCGTCCAGCTCGATGGGCGACCACGCGCCACGCTCCGGGGGCGGCGGCTCGTGCGCGCCCACGAAGGGGGTCTTGCCGACGCCCAGCGCCGGCAGGCCCGTCAGCACGCCCACATGGCAGGCCAGGCCGAAGCCGCGCGGATGCGCCAGCCCGTACCCGTCGCACACCAGCAGGTCCGGCGTGACGGTGAGCCGCTCCAGCGCCTCCACCAGCGCGGGCAGCTCGCGGAAGGCGAACAGGCCGGGCACGTAAGGGAAGGCCGCCTTGCCGTGCACCACCACCTGCTCCACCACGGACAGCGTGGCCGCGTCCAGCACCACCACGGCGGCGGACAGGTCGTCGTCGCCGTGGTAGTGCACGTCCAGGCCCGCGACCGTGGCGAACCGGTCCGGGCCGGTCAGCTCGACGCGCGGGCGGAGCAGCTCCTGGACGGCCTCCGCCTCGGCGACGCTCTCCGGCCAGGGATGAAGAAGATCGACACGCACCCCGTCAACCTACGCCGGGCCACTTCTATACCGATACAAGATTAAGCAAAGGCCCAGATGGTGAAACTTCTGTAGTGTCGGAAGTCATGAGCGATGTCCTGGTGCTGATCGGCCCTGGACTGGCCGCGGACGAGGCCCTCCTGGGCGAGATCGCCGAACGCGAGTTCGTTTCCCTGGGCGTGCGCGGGGTCATCACCCGCGTCCGCGACCCCGACGACGTCCGGGCCCGCACCCGCCGCCGCCATCCGGGCTGGGGCGGCGGGCAGGGGGAGCGGCACAACTCGGCCGGCCACGCGGTCGTCATCCTGCCGGGACCCGGCGAGCTCCGGACCCTGATGGCCGAGCCGCTAGGGCCCGTCACCTGGCTGGACATCTGGCGGGCGGACGGCGTGGAGGTGGCCGAGGACGCCACCCACCTCCACGGCCGCGGCCTCGCCGGCCTCCGGTGGGCCGTCCGCCACGCGGTCCACCGCATCAGACACCCCCACGTCCGCATCCCGTACGGCCCTCATCGAGACCAGTGGGGCCACCTCTACCTCCCGTCAGCGGGCGACGCGGGGCCCGCGCGTGCGGTTCCGGAGGGCGGCGCCCCTTCGGGGGCCGCACCCAAGGACGGGCCCGCGAGCGCGGCTGCGGAGCACGGCGCCCTTTCGGGGGTGGGTGCGGGGTCCACGCGCGCGGTTCCGGAGGGTGATGTCCCTTCGGGGGATCCCTCGCCGGCCGGCGACGTGGGGTCCGCGATCCCGGTCGCGGAAGGTGATGCCGCTTCGGGGGAGCATGGGGTCCCCCTGCTGCCCCGCAGGCGTGCCGCGGCGCCGGGGGTTCGTGCCGGGGAGGTGGCCGGGGGTCCGTCGCCGGTGGTGGTGCTGGTGCACGGCGGATACTGGCGGTCCGTCTGGGCGGCCGACCTCATGGAGGCGCTCTGCGCCGATCTGACCGCCCGCGGGTTCGCCGTCTGGAACCTCGAGTACCGCCGCCCCGACCTGCACGGCTGGGACGCCACCACCGCCGACGTGGCCGCCGGGATGGAGGCGCTCACCCGCCTGGACGCGCCGCTCGACCTGGGACGGCTGGCGGTCGCGGGACACTCGGCCGGGGGCCAGCTCGCGCTGCGGGCCGCCGCCGACGGCGCCGGGGTGGCGCTGGCCGTGTCCCTGGCCGGGGTGCTCGACCTGGTCGAGGGCGACCGGCGCTGGGTCGGCACGGGCGCGGTGGCCGCCGCGCTCGGCGTCACCACCTGGGACGACCTCCCCGAGCGGGAACGCTCCACCGCCGAACGCGTCTACGGCGGCGCGTCGCCGCTGGTACGGGTGCCGATCAAGGTGCGGCAGCTGATCGTGCAGGGCTCCGGCGACGACCTGGACCTGGTGGACTTCGGCCGGCGGTACGCGCGCGCCGCGGCGAACGCCGGAGACGAGGTGACCTATCTGGAAATGGTGGGTGACCACTTCGCCGTAATCGACCCCCGCACCCCCATCTGGGAAGCCACCGCCCACGCCATCGCCGAAGCGCTCCACTAGCTCTGGACATCACGCGGCCTCGCCCGTACGAAGGAGTGATGGAGGTCACGATCGTCGGCGCGGGGCTCGTCGGGTGCCTGCTCGCCTGCTTCCTCGCCCGCCGCGGACACGAGGTCACCCTGTACGAGCGACGCCCGGATCCGAGAAGGGCCGGGGCCGGCGGCGGCAGGTCCATCAACCTGGCGATCTCCGAGCGGGGCGTCGACGCGCTGCGCCGGCTGGGCCTGGACCGGGAGGTGCTCGGAGCCGCGATCCCGATGCCGGGCCGGATGATGCACGCCCTCGACGGCGAGCTCACCTTCCAGCCCTACAGCGCCGACCGCGGGCACGCGATCAACTCCATCGGCCGCGCCGAGCTCAACAGGATCCTGCTGGACGCGGCCACCGCCATGCCGGGGGTCAAAGTGCTGTTCGAGCACCGGCTGACCGGGCTGGACGAGCGGACCGGCAGGCTGGAGTTCGGCTCGGGCGCCACCGCCCGCGCGCGGGTGGTGATCGGCGCCGACGGCGCCCACAGCGCGGTCCGGGCCCGGTTGCAGGCCCTGCCGGGCGTCGACTTCAGGCAGGAGTACCTCGACTACGGCTATAAGGAGCTGACCATCCCGCCCAGGGACGGCGCGTACGCCATGGAGCCGGGGGCGCTGCACATCTGGCCGCGCGGCCGCGCCATGATGATCGCCCTGCCGAACCCCGACCGGTCGTTCACCTGCACCCTGTTCTGGCCGCACGACGACCTGGCCGCCCTCGACACCCCGCAACGGATCAGGGCGCGCTTCGCCGCTGAGTATCCGGACGCGTTCGAGCTGATGCCCGGCCTGGTCGAGCACTACCAGGCCAACCCCGTCGGCCACCTCGTCACCATGCGCTGCAGCCCCTGGCACGTGACCACCGGCGAGGTGACGGCGGGGCTGATCGGCGACGCCGCGCACGCCATCGTCCCCTTCTACGGCCAGGGCGCCAACTGCGGCTTCGAGGACTGCGTCGAGCTCGACCGGTGCCTCGACGAGACAGGCGACGACTTCGCCGCGGCGCTGGAGCTGTTCGAGCGGCGCAAGGCCGACACCGACGTGATCGCCAGGCTGGCGCTGGACAACTTCGTGGAGATGCGCGACAAGGTCGGGTCCCGCCTGTTCCTGGCCGGCAAGCGGCTGGAGCACGCGCTGGAGCGGGCGCTGCCCGGCCGGTACGCGTCCCGCTACGAGCTGGTGTCGTTCTCCACCACCCCGTACTCCGAGGTGGAGCGGCGCGTCACCCGCCAGCGCCGCTGGGCCGCCGCCACCGGACTGGCCGCCGCCCTCCTGGCGGCCGGACTCACCCGTACGGCGCGCCGCAGATGAGGCGATCCTGACAGCCCCGGCCACCGCGAGGGGACGGACGCCGCCTAGCATGTCCGGGTGATCGTGGGAGAGGTGCTCGGCCTGCTCGCCGTCGGCGCGTTCGCCGGCGTGGTCAGCACCGTGGTGAGCCTCGCCTCGATCGTGTCCTATCCGGCGCTGCTCGCGTTCGGGCTGCCGCCGCTCACCGCCAACGTCACCAACACGGTCGCGCTGCTGTTCACCGGCCTCGGCGCGGCCTTCGGCTCGCGGCCCGAGCTGGCCGGGCAGGGGCCGCGGGTGCTCAGGCTGGGCTGGCTGACCATGCTCGGCGGCGCGACGGGCGCCTTCCTGCTGCTGGTCACCCCGTCCGAGACGTTCGAGCAGATCGCCCCCTGGCTGATCGGCCTGGCCTCGCTGCTGCTGATCCGCCCGCCCCGGGGAGAGCTCGACAGCGAGCACGGGCCGCTCATGCGCTGCGCGCTGTTCGCCGTCGCGATCTACGTCGGCTACTTCGGGGCGGCGGGCGGCATCCTCATGCTGGCGGTCCTGTCGTCGATGCTGGAGGGCAGCCCGGCCAAGCTGAACGCGCTGAAGAACGTGCTGTCCGGGATGGCCAACGCGGTCGCCGCCACCGGCTTCGCGGTGTTCGGGCCGGTCGACTGGGGCGCGGCGGTCCCGCTGGCCCTGGGGTTCCTGCTCGGCGGCTGGTTCGGCCCCAAGATCGCCCGGCGCCTCCCCGGCCAGAGCCTCCGCTACCTCGCCGCCGCCTGCGGCCTGGCGGTCGCGGTGAAGCTCGGCTACGACGCGTACACGAGCTGACCGCCGTTCAGACGAGCCCGGCGAAGCGGTGGGCCACCTCCCGCCAGATCGGCGCGGAGACCGGCTCGTCCGCCACCGCCCGCGCGTACACCTCGTCCGGGTCGAACCCGTCGGCCCGCCACTCCCTGATCCGGGCCGGCGGCACCTCCGGGTGGAACTGCACCCCCCACGCCCGGCCGCCCACCCGGAACGCCTGGTACGGGCAGCGCGCGGTCTCCGCCAGCCACACCGCGCCGGGCGGCAGCGCGGTGATGGCGTCGACGTGGTGCTCGATGGCCGGCACCACGCCGGGCAGGTCGTGGAAGAGCGGGTCATCGGCGGCCTCCGGCCGGATGGTGACCGGCAGGCTGCCGTTCTCGGGGGCGCCCGCGTCGGCGGTCACCTCGCCGCCCGCCACCTCGGCGATCATCTGCCCGCCCAGGCAGATGCCGAACAGCGGCACCTCCGCCGCCAGCGCCTCGGCCACCAGCTTGCGGGTCGGCGCCAGCCACGGCGCCCGGTCGTCGTCGCCCGGCAGGTAGCCGCCGCCCAGCATGATCATGGCGTCGTGCCGCAGCCGGTCGGGCACCGGCTCGTCGTCGTAGGCGTGCACCACGTCCAGCCGCAGCCCCGCCTCCTCCAGCCAGCCGCCCCACCGGCCCGGGCCGCCGCTCCGGCTGTTCTGCACCACCAGGACGTCACGCATCGCGGGCCTCCGCCATCGAGCCGAGCATCAGTTCGTCCACGTCCCCGGCCCGGCCGAGCCCGAAGCCGCCGGAATGACGGCTCACGGAAGGTTCGCCGCCCTCGCGGTGTGGCGCAGCAGCAGCGCCGTGGTCACCGGCCCCACGCCGCCCGGCACCGGGGTGAGGGCCCCGGCCCTGGCCGACACCGGCTCGAAGTCGACGTCGCCGGCCAGGCCGCCGTCGTCGGTGGGGTTGGTGCCGACGTCGATGACGACCGCGCCAGGGGCCACGTGATCGGCGCCGATCAGCCCCGCCCGGCCCACGGCCGCGACCAGCACGTCGGCGGTGGCGGTGACGGAGGCCAGGTCGCGGGTGCGCGAATGGCACACCGTCACCGTGGCGTGCCGGTCGAGCAGCAGGTGGGCCAGCGGCTTGCCGACCACCGTGGAGCGGCCCACCACCACCGCGCGCCTGCCCTTCAGCTCGACGCCGTAATGGTCGAGCAGCGCCATCACCGCCGCCGCCGTGGCGGGCGCGAACGCGGGCAGCCCGGCGGCCAGCCTGCCCAGCGAGAGCGGGTTGGCGCCGTCGACGTCCTTGCGCGGGTCGATGGCCCCGGCCAGCTCCTGCGCCGAGGCGCCCGGCGGCAGCGGCGTCTGCAGCATCAGGCCGTGCACGCCGCCGTCCCCGCTGAGCCTGACGAGGCTCTCGCGGATCTGCCCGGGGCTCGCGGCGGGGCCGAGGTCCACGATGTCGGCCGCGATGCCCACCCCGGCCGCCGCCTTGGCGATCGAGCGCACGTACCACAGGCTCGCCTCGTCGTCGGTCGCCACCACCACGGCCAGCCGCGGCTGCGGCCCGGCCGCCACCTCGGCGGCCGTCTGCGCCCTGATCGCCTGCGCCAGCTCCTTGCCGGTCAGCTTCCTCACGCGCCCGCCCTCTCGCCCGCCAGTGTCCTCAACTCCCGTCCGTTTCCCTGCGCCAGTCCTACGGCGCGAAGGGGTCGCTCACGTCTTCAGACCGGTGCGTACCTCGGCCGTCACCCGCTCGGCGCGGGCGGCGGCGGAGTCGACCTCGGCCAGGCGCGACAGCAGCGCGCCGCGGGTGCCCTCGTCGGTGATGCCGCCCAGGTTGACCTCGACGTTCACCCGGGCCGTGGTCAGCGCGGCACGCGCCGCCTCGGCCGCCGCCGCGACGTCGGTGAGCAGGTTGCGGTTGCCGATCGGCAGCAGCGCCTCGCAGAGCTCCACCAGCCGGTACGCCGTCTCGGCCACCCGCGCGGGCGGCTCGGCCGCGCCGGCCAGCGCGCGGGCGATGGAGAGGCTGCGCTCCTCGCCCTTGGGCAGCCGGTAGGCGTCGGTCACCGCGGTGAACGCCGCCGCGTCGGCCTCCGCCAGGTCCAGCGCCCGCGCCCGCAGCTCGTCGGTCTCGCCGATCACGGCGTAGACGACCGCCGCGTGCTCGGCGTACTTCTCGCCGGTGGAGTAGCGGGCCACCATGCCCAGCAGCGCCGCGGCCTGCGCCGCGTGCAGGGCCGCGGTGGCGCCCCCGCCCGGCGCGGGCACCTTGCCGGCGAGCTCGGACAGGAAGGCGGCGATGGTGGTGTCACGCATGCCAGGCATTCTGCCAGCCCTGTGCCCCCGGCCGGTCAGTCGCGGCGCATCGGGCGGGTGGCGTCGTCCCCGCGCCACGGCTCACCGGCGTACGGGTCGCGCTCGGCGGCGGGCGGCGGGCCGGAAGGACCGGCGGGACCGGAGTAGGCATGCGGACCGGGGGCGTAGTAGGGCGCGGGCTGGCCGTCCGTCCTGGGCCGGCCGCGCCACCGCGACGGGAACGCCGACGCCGCCAGCAGCAGCACGCCGAGAAGCAGCAGGAACCCCAGGTAGCCGGCGTTCATGTAGCCCCTGGCCAGGGGCAGCGGCAGCCAGTTCGTCGGCAGCAGGCGCGTACCGCCCAGCTCCAGGATCGGCAGCAGGCCCAGCACCGTGTACTGCAGCCCGCCCAGCAGCGACGCGACGGGGGACAGCCGCGACCCCACCAGGAACGCCAGCCCGATCGCGGTGACCACCAGCACCCCGATCGCCGCCCAGGAGACGGCGAAGAACCGCTGGGCGGAGAGGGTGATCTCGCCCGTGCCGTACAGCAGGCCGACCAGAATCAACGACAGGAGGAACAGGCCGGCGACGAACCCGAGCACGTGACGAACACCGTTGGTCATGACATTCCCCGTTGTTCGGTTGGCCCCCCAAGCTACCGCGTCGATTCCCGCACGACGAGGTCGGGCTGGAACATGATCTTCTGGTGGGCGTGCGTGTCGGGGTTGTCGCACTCGTCGAGCAGCAGCTCGGTGGCCGCCCGCCCGAGCTGGTAGGTCGGCTGCCTGATCGAGCTGAGCGACACGGTGGAGGCCGAGGCGAAGTCGATGTCGTCGTACCCGATGAGCGACACCTCCTCCGGCACCCGCACCCCCGCCTGCAGCAGCCCGCGCAGCACGCCCAGCGCCAGCAGGTCGTTGGCGCAGAACAGCGCGTCCGGCAGCACGTCCTGGGCCAGCAGCTTTTCGGCGGCCTGCTGCCCGGCGGCGGCGGTCATCGCCGGCATGGCCACCTCGCGCAGGTCGCGCGGGTCGCGCCCGGCGGCGGCCAGCGCCCGCTCGGCGCCGCGCCGCCGGTCCTGGCACTGGCGCATGGCGGCCGGCCCGGTGACGTAGGCGACCCGGTCGGCGCCGCCCGCCAGCAGGTGCTCAACGGCCATCGCCCCGCCCGTCACGTCGTTGACCGCGACCGCGCACTGGTCGGGCCGCTCGGCCGGGTGGTCGACGAGCACCACGCTGATGCCGCGCTCGCGCAGCCGGTCGAGCCGGATCGGGTCCTGGTCGGAAGGGGTGATGAGCACCCCGCGCACCCGCTGCTCGGCGAAGACGAGCAGGTTGCGCTCCTCCTTGACCCGGCTGCCCGAGGAGTTGCCCAGGATGACGGCGTAGCCGCGCTCGCTGGCCAGGTCCTCGACCCCGGCGGCCACGTCGGTGAAGAACGGGTTGCCGATGTCGATCACGGACAGGCCGATGGTGCGGCTGTGGCCGGCGCGCAGCGTGGACGCCGAGCCGTGGCGGACGAAGCCCAGCTCCCTGATCGCGCTCTCCACCCGGTCGCGGGTGGCCCCGGCGACCTTCTCGGGCCGGTTGAGCACGTTGGAGACGGTGCCGGGCGACACCCCCGCCAGGGCCGCGACATCCTTGATGGACGGGCTCGGCCGGGTTGCCCCGGCCGGCGCCTCGTCCCAACCGTCGATACTCATCCGCGTTCCCGTGGTTCGTAGGTGCGCACGCCCGCGCTGCGCCGGACCAGCTCCCGCATCTCGGCCAGGCCGCCGACCAGGCCGCGCGCGCGAGCCTGCACCAGCGCGTTGCCGAGCGCGGCCGCCTCGACGGGACCGGCCACGACCGGCAGCCCGGTCGCGTCGGCGGTGAGCCGGCACAGCAGCGTGTTCAGCGACCCGCCGCCCACCAGGTGGACGACCTCGACCGGCCGGCCGCTGAGCCGGACGGCGTCGGCGATCGCCCGCTGGTAGGCGAGGGCGAGGCTCTGCAGGATGCATCGTACGACCTGCGCGCGCCCCTCCGGCGCCGGCTGCCCCGTGCGGGCGCAGTAGGCGGCGATCCTGGCCGGCATGTCGCCCGGCGGCAGGAACGACGGATCGTCCGGGTCGACGACCGTGTCCGTGCGCGCGGTCTCCGCCTCGGCCAGCAGCGGCTCCAGGGGCGGGCCGCCCCAGGCGCGCAGGCACTCCTGGAGGATCCACAGGCCCATGACGTTGCGCAGGTAGCGGGTGGTGCCGTCGATCCCGGCCTCGTTGGTGAAATTGGCCAGGCGGCTCTCCTCGGTGAGCACGGGCGCGGGCAGCTCGACGCCGACCAGCGACCAGGTGCCGCAGGAGACGTAGGCGAAGCGGTCGGTCCCGGCGGGCACGGCCACCACGGCCGAGGCGGTGTCGTGGGAGGCGACCTTGACCACGTCCGTGCGGTAGCCGACCTCTTCCGCCACGTCCTCCCGCAGTGGGGAAGCGCTTTCCAGGAAGTCCGGGAAAATCCGCCTGGGCAGCCCCAGCTTGTCGATCAGCTCCCAGGCCCACTCCCGCCCGCTCACGTCGTACAGGGCGGTGGTGGAGGCGTTGGTCCGCTCGGCCCCGATGGTCCCGGTCAGCCAGTAGCCGAGCAGGTCCGGGATCAGCAGCATGGTCTCGGCCCGGTCGAGCGGCTCGCAGAGCAGCTGGTTGACGGTGTTGAAGGGCAGGAACTGCATCCCCGTCACCTCGTACGGGTCCACCCGCTCGGTGAAGCGGGCGGTGCGCGCGTCGCGGTAGTGCACCGGGTTGCCGATCAGCCTGCCGTCGCCGTCGAGCAGCCCGTAGTCCACCGCCCACGAGTCGACCCCGACGGACTCGGCGGGGCCGGCCTCGCGCAGCCCGTCGAGCACCCCCTGGTAGAGGGAGAGGATGTCCCAGTGCAGGGTTCCCCCCACCCGTACGGGCCGGTTGGGGAACCGGTGCACCTCCTCCAGCTCGATCCGTCCGCCGGACACGCCGGCGCTCATCACCCGCCCGCTGGAGGCGCCCAGATCAACAGCTGTGAATCGCACGACCTTGATTAAAACGTAGCAACTCCATCTGCGCCAGACATCGGCTGAAGGCATTGACGGCCACGGGTGCAGCACCTAGATTCCGGAAACATCCAGTTAAAACGTTTGTCGTCCGGAGGACGCATGAGTGGTCCCCCCGCCCTCGCGCTCGCCAACGTCAGCAAGTCGTTCGGCGCCGTGCGGGCCCTGCGCGAGGTGTCGCTGGAACTGTTCGCAGGGGAGGCGCACGCGCTCGCGGGGGAGAACGGCGCCGGCAAGTCCACCCTCGTCAAGACGCTCGCCGGGGTCCACCGCCCGGACAGCGGCCAGGTGCTGCTGAACGGCGAGCCCGTCGTCTTCCACAACCCGGCCGACGCCCAGCGGGCCGGTGTGGCCGTCATCTACCAGGAGCCGACGCTCTTCCCCGACCTGTCCGTGGCCGAGAACATCTTCATGGGCCGCCAGCCCCGCACCTCGCTGCGCCGCATCGACCGCCGCGCCATGCGGGCCCGGTCCGCTGAGCTGTTCGCCCGGCTCGGCGTCACCGTCGACCCCGAACAGCCGGCCCGCGGCCTGTCCATCGCCGACCAGCAGCTCGTCGAGATCGCCAAGGCCATCTCCAGGGACGCCCGGGTCCTGATCATGGACGAGCCGACGGCCGCGCTGTCGGGCAACGAGGTCGCCCGGCTGTTCTCGGTCGTGGAGGCGCTGCGCGGGCAGGGGTGCGCCGTCCTGTTCATCTCGCACCGGCTGGACGAGATCTTCTCCCTCTGCCAGCGGGTCACGACCCTGCGCGACGGCGCCTGGATCGCCAGCGAGCCCGTCGGCGGGCTCACCCACGACGACCTCATCCGCCGGATGGTCGGCCGCGAGCTCGGCGCCCTCTACCCCAAGCAGGACACCGAGGCGGGTGCGGTGGCGCTCCGGGTCGAGCGGCTGACCAGGGAGGGCGTCTTCACCGACGTCTCGTTCGAGGTGCGGCGCGGCGAGATCGTCGCGCTCGCCGGCCTGGTCGGGGCCGGCCGCAGCGAGGTGGCCAGGGCGGTCTTCGGCATCGACCGGTGGGATGCCGGAGCCGTGCACGTGGACGGCCGGCCGCTGCCCGCCGCCAGCCCGACCGCCGCCATGGCCGCCGGGCTCGCCCTGGTGCCGGAGGACCGGCGGCAGCAGGGCCTGGTCATGGAGCTGTCCATCGAGCGCAACATCGGCCTGACCGGGCTGCGCTCGCTGCGCCGCGGCCTCACCATCTCCCGCGCCGCCGAACGCGACCGGGCCAGGGACTGGGCGGTCCGGCTCCGGCTGAAGTTCGCCGGTCTCGGCGACGGCGTCGGCGTGCTGTCCGGCGGCAACCAGCAGAAGGTCGTGCTCGCCAAGTGGCTGGCCACCGGCCCGTCGGTGCTCATCGTCGACGAGCCCACCCGCGGCATCGACGTCGGCACCAAGGCCGAGGTGCACCGGCTGCTGTCGGAGCTGGCCGGGCAGGGCATCGCGGTGCTGATGATCTCCTCCGACCTGCCGGAGGTGCTCGGCATGGCCGACCGGGTGCTGGTCATGCACGAGGGCCGGATCACCGCCGAGATCCCGCGCGCCGAGGCCACCGAGGAGAGCGTCATGTCCGCCGCCACCGGGAGGGCCGCGTGACCGCCACCACCACCCGGCCCGAACCCGCGGCCCGCGACCGCAGCGCCCGCAACCTGGTCGACCTGGTGTTCAGGGCCCGCGAGCTGAGCCTGGTCCTCGCGCTGGCCGCGCTCGTCGGCGGCACCGCCGCCGTCAACCCGAACTTCCTGTCCGGGCAGGGCGTCGAGGACATCCTGCTCAACACCGCGATCCTGGCGCTGCTGGCCGTCGGCCAGTCGATGGTGGTCATCACCCGCAACCTCGACCTGTCCGTCGGCTCCGTGGTCGGGCTGGTCGCGTTCGTGGTGGGCGACGCGCTCGCGAGCGGCTGGGGGGTCGTGCCGGGCGTCGTGCTCGGCATCGCCATCGGCGCCGCCTGCGGCCTGCTCAACGGGCTGCTGGTCAGCTTCTGCCGGGTGCCGGCCCTGGTCGTGACGCTCGGCACGCTCTACGTCTTCCAGGGCGTGTGCCACTACGTCGCGGCCGGTCGCCAGATCAACGCGGTCAACCTGCCGCCCGCGCTGCTGTCGCTGGGCAACGGGGCCGTGCTCGGCGTGCCGTACCTGCCGCTCATCACCGTGGTGATCATGTTCGCGATCGGCTACTACCTGCGGGCCTACCCGAGCGGGCGGGAGTTCTACGCGATCGGGTCCAGCCCGGAGGCCGCCCGGCTGGCCGGCGTCCCGGTCCGCCGCCGCGTCCTGGCCGCCTACCTGGTCAGCGGCTGCCTGGCCGGGCTCGCCGGGGTGCTCTGGCTGGCCCGCTTCGGCACCGTCGTCGCCGACTCCGCCAACGGCTGGGAACTGCTGGTGATCAGCGCGGTCGTGGTCGGCGGCGTGGCCATCACCGGCGGCGTGGGGAGCGTGTACGGGGCGGCGCTCGGCGCGCTGCTGCTCACCGTGATCGGCGGCGCCCTGGTCGTGCTCCGGGTCAACCCGTTCTGGCAGCAGGCCATCACCGGCGCGCTGCTCCTGATCGCCATCAGCGTCGACCGGGTGCTGGCCCTGCGGGTCGCCCGGCTGCTCAGAAGGAGGAGCCGCCATGGCTAGAGTGCTCCGCTGGGACGTGATCATCGGGCTGCTGCTGGTCGCGGTGTTCGCGGGCGGCGCCCTCGGCTCGCCCTCGTTCGCCACCGCGGGCAACCTGTCGTTCGCGCTCGGCGACCTCGGCGAGATCGCGCTCATCGCGCTCGCCATGACCATGCTCGTGGTGGCCGCCGAGGTCGACCTGTCGGTCGCGTCCGTGCTGGGCCTGTCGAGCGCGCTGGTCGGCGCGCTGTGGGACGGCGGCATGGCGATCGAGACCATCATCCCGCTCGTGGTGCTCACCGGCGCGCTCTGCGGGCTGGTCAACGGGCTGCTCGTCACCCGGCTCGGGCTGCCGTCGCTGGCCGTCACGATCGGCACCCTCGCCCTCTACCGGGGGCTGGCGTACGTGGTGCTCGGCGACAAGGCGGTGGCCCAGTTCCCGCCCCAGTACACGGCGCTGGCCGTCGACGACGTGCCCGGCACGTTCGTCCCGTACCCGGTCGCGCTGTTCGTCCTGCTGGCCGTGGTCGTCGCGGTGGTGCTGCACGCCACCGGCTTCGGCCGGGCGCTGTTCGCGATCGGCGCGCAGGAGCAGGCCGCGTTCTTCAGCGGCATCCGGGTCAAGCGGATCAAGCTGCTGCTGTTCGTGTTCTCCGGCACGGTCGCCGCCTTCGCCGGGGTCGTCTTCACCCTGCGGTACGGGTCCGCGCGCGCCGACAACGGGCTCGGCATCGAGCTGGCGGTGATCGCGGCCGTGCTGCTGGGCGGCGTCGACTTCGACGGCGGCAAGGGCACGCTCGGCGGCGTCATCGCCGGCGTGCTGCTCATCGGGCTGCTGCGCAACCTGCTCATGCTCAACGACGTCTCGACCGAGATCCAGTCGATCGTCACCGGTCTCCTGCTCATCGTCTCGGTGCTCACCCCCCGTCTCATCTCCCTGCTCAGACCGGTCAGATCCGGCACGTCGGCACTGAAAGGAACCCCATGAGACCGATGCGCCTCGCCGCACTCACGGCAGTGCTCGCCCTCGGCGTCGCGGCCTGCGGCGGCACCACCAAGTCGAGCGTCACGTCCGCGCCCGCGCAGCCGCCCGCCTCGTCCGCGGCGGCCGCCGCCGACCCGGACGCGCCGATCAAGCAGGGCCTGAAGCTGGCCTTCCTGCCCAAGCAGATCAACAACCCCTACATGACGATCGTCGCCGAGGCGGGGGCCGAGGCCGCCGGGGAGTTCCAGGGCGAGGCCAAGGAGGTCGGCCCGTCCGACGCGTCCGCGTCCTCGCAGATCTCCTACATCAACACGCTCACGCAGCAGGGCCACGACGCCATCCTCATCTCGGCCAACGACCCCAACGCCGTGTGCGGCCCGCTCCAGCAGGCGAGGGACAAGGGCATCAAGATCGTCTCGTACGACTCGGACGCCGCGCCCGAGTGCCGTGACCTGTTCATCAACCAGGCCAGCTCCGAGGAGGTCGGCCGCAGCCAGGTCCAGCTGCTCGCCGGGATGATCGGCCACAAGGGCGAGATCGCGATCCTGTCGGCCACGGCCAACGCCACGAACCAGAACACCTGGATCGAGTTCATGAAGGACGAGCTGACCAAGGCCGAGTACAAGGACATGGAGCTGGTCAAGGTCGCCTACGGGGACGACGACGACCAGAAGTCGTTCACCGAGACGCAGGGCCTGCTGCAGGCCTACCCCGACCTGAAGGGCATCATCTCGCCCACCACCGTCGGCGTCGCGGCGGCGGCCCGCTACATCTCCGGCTCCAAGTACAAGGGCGAGGTCGTGCTCACCGGCCTCGGCACGCCGAACCAGATGCGCCAGTTCGTCAAGGACGGCACCGTCGAGAAGTTCGCCCTGTGGAACCCGAAGGACCTCGGCTACCTGGCCTCCTACGCGGCAGCCGCGCTGGTGTCCGGCCAGATCACCGGCGCCGAGGGCGAGACGTTCAAGGCGGGCAAGCTCGGCGAGCGGACCATCGGCGCGAAGGGCGAGGTCATCCTCGGCCCGCCGTTCACCTTCGAGGCGTCCAACATCGACGACTTCGACTTCTGACCCTCACGAATCGACACACAGTGCGCGCGTCCCGGGACCGGCCCGGGGCGCGCGTGCGCGGGAAGGAGAGATCTGTGGAGCGGGTGTGCTTCCTGCTGAAGGTCCGGCCGGACCGGCTCGACGAGTACCGCGAGCGGCACCGGCACGTGTGGCCGGAGATGCTCGACGCGCTGCGCGGGGCCGGATGGCGCAACTACTCGCTCTTCCTGAGCGACGACGGCCTGCTCGTCGGCTACCTGGAGACCGACGACTTCGAGGCGGCGCAGCGGGCGATGGCGGCCACCGGGGTGAGCACCCGGTGGGAGACCGACATGGCGCCGTTCTTCGAGTCGGGCCGGGCCGACCAGGGCCGGGTCCTGCTCGGAGAAGTCTTCCATCTGGATTGAATCGGGGATATGAGAATGATCAAGGAATCGCTCCGCGCCCAGCGGATCGAGACGCCGTCGTGGGCGTACGGCAACTCCGGCACGCGCTTCAAGGTGTTCGCCCAGCGGGGGGTGCCGCGCGACCCGTACGAGAAGATCGCCGACGCCGCCCAGGTGCACGCGTTCACCGGGGTGGCGCCGACGGTGGCGCTGCACATCCCGTGGGACAAGGTCGACGACTACGCCGACCTGGCAAGTCACGCCGCCGGGCTGGGGGTGGGCATCGGCGCGATCAACTCCAACGTGTTCCAGGACGACGACTACAAGCTGGGCAGCGTCACCCACCCGGACCCGAAGGTGCGGGCCAAGGCGCTGGCGCACCTGCTCGAATGCGTCGACATCATGGACGCCACCGGGTCGGACACGCTCAAGCTGTGGTTCTCCGACGGCACCAACTACCCGGGGCAGGACGACATCAGGGCCAGGCAGGACCGGCTGGCCGAGGCGCTGGCCGCCGTCTACGAGCGGCTCGGCGACGACCAGCGGTTCCTGCTGGAGTACAAGCTGTTCGAGCCCGCCTTCTACATGACCGACCTGCCCGACTGGGGCACCGCGTACGCGCACTGCGTCAAGCTCGGCCCGAAGGCGCAGGTCGTGGTCGACACCGGCCACCACGCGCCGGGCACCAACATCGAGTTCATCGTGGCGTTCCTGCTGCGCGAGGGGAAGCTCGGCGGCTTCGACTTCAACTCCCGCTTCTACGCCGACGACGACCTCATGGTGGGCGCCGCCGACCCGTTCCAGCTCTTCCGGATCATGTACGAGGTGATCGGCGGCGGCGGGTTCACCGAGCGGACCGCCTTCATGCTCGACCAGTGCCACAACATCGAGCCGAAGATCGCCGGGCAGATCCGGTCGGTGATGAACGTGCAGGAGGCCACCGCCAAGGCGCTGCTCGTGGACCGGGAGGCGCTGGCCGCGGCCCAGCGGGCCGGTGACGTGCTCGGCGCGAACGCCGTGCTGATGGACGCCTACAACACCGACGTGCGGCCGCTGCTGGCGGAGCTGCGGGAGGAGTCGGGGCTGGCGCCGGACCCGATGGCCGCGTACGCCAAGTCCGGATATTTCGAGAAAATCGCCGCCGACCGGGTGGGCGGCGCCCAGGCCGGGTGGGGTGCCTGATGACCACGCCCGACGAACTCCTGGCCCGCTCCCACCGGCTCGGCGCCGACCCCCGCAACACCAACTACGCCGGCGGCAACACCTCCGCCAAGGGCTCCGCGACCGACCCGGTCACCGGCGGCGACGTCGAGCTCATGTGGGTCAAGGGCTCCGGCGGCGACCTCGGCACGCTCAAGGCCGCCGGCCTCGCCGTGCTCCGGCTGGACCGGGTCCGCGCCCTGGTGGACGTCTACCCGGGCGTCGAGCGCGAGGACGAGATGGTCGCCGCGTTCGACTACTGCCTGCACGGCAGGGGCGGCGCGGCCCCGTCGATCGACACCGCCATGCACGCCCTGGTCGACGCCGCCCACGTGGACCACCTGCACCCCGACTCCGGCATCGCGATCGCCACCGCCGCCGACGGCCCCGAGCTGACCGAGCGGATCTTCGGCGACCGCGTGGTGTGGGTGCCGTGGCGGCGGCCCGGCTTCCAGCTCGGCCTGGACATCGCCGCCATCAAGAAGGACCACCCCCGAGCCATCGGCTGCGTGCTCGGCGGCCACGGCATCACCGCCTGGGGCGCCACCAGCGAGGAGTGCGAGCGCAACTCGCTCGACATCATCCGCACCGCCGAGGCCCACATCGCCGCGCACGGCCGTCCCGACCCGTTCGGGCCGGTGGTCCACGAGCCGCTGCCGGAGGAGGCCAGGCGCCGCCGCGCCGCCGAGCTGTTCCCCGTCGTCCGGGGCCTGGCCGGCACGGACGCCCGGCAGGTCGGCCACTACACCGCCACCCCCGAGGTGCTCGACTTCCTGTCGCGCGCCGAGCACCCCCGGCTGGCGGCGCTCGGCACCTCCTGCCCGGACCACTTCCTGCGCACCAAGGTCGCCCCGCTCGTGCTGGACCTGCCGCCGGACGCCCCCTTGGCCGACGCGGTGACCCGGCTGCGCGAGCTGCACGCCCGCTACCGCGACGACTACGCCGCCTACTACCGGCGGCACGCCACCCCGGACTCGCCGCCGATGCGCGGCGCCGACCCGGCCATCGTGCTCGTGCCCGGCGTCGGCATGTTCAGTTTCGGCAAGGACAAGCAGACCGCGCGGGTGGCCGGCGAGTTCTACGTCAACGCGATCAACGTGATGCGCGGCGCGGAGGCGCTGTCCAGCTACCGGCCCATCGACGAGGCGGAGAAGTTCCGCATTGAGTACTGGGAGCTGGAGGAGGCCAAGCTCCGGCGGATGCCGAAGCCCAGGCCGCTGGCCGGGCGGGTCGCCCTGGTGACCGGCGGCGGGTCCGGCATCGGCGCCGCCACCGCCCGCCGGCTGGCCGCAGAGGGCGCCTGCGTGGTGGTCGCCGACCGCGACCTGGCCGCCGCCGAGAAGGTCGCCGCCGAGCTGGGGGCCGCCGCCCACCTGCGGCGGGACGTGGCGATCGCGGCCGGCGTGGACGTGACCTCCGAAGATCAGGTCCAGGAGGCGATCCGGCAGGCCGTGCTCGCCTTCGGCGGCGTCGACCTCGTCGTCAACAACGCCGGGCTGTCGCTGTCGCGGTCGCTGCTGGAGACCACGCTCGACGACTGGGACCTCCAGCACGACGTGATGGCGCGCGGCTCGTTCCTCGTCTCCCGTGAGACCGCCCGCGTGCTGATCGACCAGGACCTGGGCGGCGACATCGTCTACATCTCCTCCAAGAACAGCGTCTTCGCCGGGCCGAACAACGTCGCCTACGGCGCCGCCAAGGCCGACCAGGCCCACCAGGTACGGCTCCTCGCCGCCGAACTGGGCGCCCACGGCATCCGGGTGAACGGCGTCAACCCCGACGGCGTGGTCCGCGGCTCCGGCATCTTCGCCTCCGGCTGGGGCGCCAACCGGGCGGCCGTGTACGGGGTCGAGGAGGAGAAGCTCGGCGAGTTCTACGCCCAGCGGACGCTGCTGAAGAAGGAGGTGCTGCCGGAGCACGTGGCCGCGGCCGTGTTCGCGCTCACCGGCGGCGACCTGTCGCACACCACCGGCCTGCACGTCCCCGTCGACGCCGGGGTGGCCGCCGCGTTCCTGCGCTGATCCGTACCGGAACCCGCCCCCGGCAGGACAGCCGGGGGCGGCGTCTTTGTCGGTGCCGTCGGGCATGATCGGCGCCATGCTGGAATGGCTTGACAAGCTCGAGACGCTCGACCGCGCCATGGACGACCTCCACATCACCGCCCACGACGAGCGGGAGCGGATCCGCGCGAAGGCGCACACCGTGCTGGAGGTGGTCCACCGCCACCTGGCGAAGGCGGACCGGGCCACCTGCCGCGAGGCCGCCGTCCGCCTCGCCCGGCTGCGGGCCGACGCATACGGCCGCGAGCTGTCGCTGGCGGTCCACCGCGGCGGGGCGTGGACCCCGGCCGAGATGACCGAGCTGTTCGCCGCCGCCAGGAAGCGCCGGCTCGACCACGGCGACGTCGGCTGGATCAGCCATCTGGCCGGCGAGAGCGCCGCGCTCCCCGCGGAGGCGCGGCACGAGCCGTGGAAGGCGGTCGAGCCGCTGTTCGACGCGATCGAGGAGTGCCCGCTCAGCCCCGACGAGCGCAAGGGCATGCAGCGCGCGCTCGCCCGGGTCAATCCCAGCCCGCTCGCTCTTCCTCTGGGCAGAGACGGCTGGGGCGCGGCCGTACGCGACCATCTGGGCGAGCCGCCCGCCCCGCACCTCGTCGCCCTCGTCGACCACCTGAGCGTGGCCGGCGGCCCGCGCCCGGCCAAGGCGTGGCGCGCCCGCTGCCTGGAGCTGCTGGCGGGCGAGGGCGCCGGCGAGCTGGTCGCGGCCGGTCTGCGCGCCTTCGACGGCGCCCGCTACGAGGGCGGCCGTCACGGGGGCCCGGCCCGCCTGCTCATGACCGACGTCAACACCGACGTCGCCCGCGGCTTCGCCTGGGCCGCGGCCCTGGCCCGGGCCGGCGGGGCGGCGCCCGCCCTCACCCGGCTGGTCCTCGCGGCGGGCGGCCACGGCAGCGGCACGGAGCCCGACCTCAAACTGGCGAGCGGCGTCGTCCACGCCCTGGCCGAGTGCGAGGGCGCCGTCGACGCGCTGCGCCGCCTCCAGCAGGACGTCAGGAGCAGATCCCTGCTCAAGCAGATCGGCGCCGCCCTGGCCACGGCCGCCGCCCGTCACGGCGTCACCGCCGCCCAGCTCGTCGAGCGCGGCGTCCCCGGCCACGGGCTGTCCGCCGACGGCAGCCGCGACTGGGCCGACGGCGCGTGGACCGTCACCGTCACCGTCGAGGACGCCAGGACGGTGCGCGTCACCGCCCGCGACGCCGGCGGGCGCACCAGGCGCGGCCTGCCCTCCGGCCTCGCCGCCGCCGGCGAGATCAAGGCCCTGGTCAAGGAGGTGCGGCACACCCTGTCGGCCGAGCGCGACCGGCTGGAGGCCCTGTTCGGCGTCGAACGGTCCTGGCCGCCGGGGGAGTGGGCCCGCCTCTACCGCGACCACCCCGTCACCGGCGCCGTCGCCCGCGCCCTCATCTGGCACGACGGCGCCCCGTTCCTGCCCGGCGACCGCGAGCCCGGAGACGAGGTCACCCTCTGGCACCCCGCCCGCGCCCCGATGGAGGAGATCCGCGCCTGGCGCGAGACCATCACCGAGCGGCGGCTGCGCCAGCCGTTCAAGCAGGCCTACCGCGAGGTCTACGCGCTCACCCCGGCCGAGGAGCACGCCGCCTCCTCCGGCAGGTTCGCCGCCCGCCTCGTCGGCCACGACCGCCTCTACGCGCTCGCCAAGCAGCGCGGCTGGCAGCCCGCCTGGCTGCGCCACCACGGCGAGCCGGGCGAGGCATGGAAGGAGCTGGCCGAGGGCGCGTGGCGGGTCCGGTTCGGCTACGAGCTGACCGGCGACGCCGCGTACGCGAGCACCGGCCAGGTCCGCTTCGACCGGCGCGACGGCCGCCAGTGGCGGGAGACGCCCCTGGCCGGGGTGCCGCCGTTGGTCTTCAGCGAGGCCATGCGCGACGTCGACCTGTTCGTCGCCGGCCCCGCCCTGGACGGCGACCGCCACGCGCGCTCCGCCGAGGCGTACGAGCTGCCGGCGTCGGCGCGGGTGCGCCGCGACGCGCTGGAGCGCATCCTGCCCGGCACCGCCATCGCCGGCCGGTGCACGCTCACCGACCGCCACCTGGTCGTCCGCGGCGACCTGCGCACCTACAAGATCCACCTGGGCGGCGCGGGCGTCCTCATGGAGCCCGGCGACGTCCCCCTGTCCATCGCCGGCGCACGCAAGCCCGGCGGGCGGATCTTCCTGCCCTTCGAGGAGGACGGCACGCTCGCGCTCATCCTCGCCAAGGCGTTCCTGCTGGCCGCCGACACCGGGATCACGGACGAGAGCGCCAGATCTCTTGGGAGCGCTCCCAATCAGGGCTAGAGTGAGGGCGGACCGGTCGCGTGACGACTCTGGAGGAAGACGCCTGATGGCTGCCGTATCCCTGCCCGCGTTCCCCGCCCCGCTGCGCTGGCTGAACGAGCCCGAAGGGTGGCGCGCCGACGGCGACGACACGCTCGTCATCACCGCGGCGGCGGGCACCGACCTGTTCTCCGACCCCGGCGAGCCGAACCGCTACGCCAACGCACCCGCCCTGGTGGGACGGCTCGACGGCGACTTCACCCTCAGCGCCCGGGTCAGGCTCGACCTCCGCTCCACCTTCGACGCGGGCGTCCTGCTGCTGTACGCCGACGGCGACCGGTGGGCCAAGCTCTGCCTCGAACTCTCCCCGCAGGGCACGCCCACCGTCGTCTCGGTGGTCACCCGGGGCGTCTCCGACGACTGCAACTCCGTGCCCATGACCGGCGAGGACATCAGGCTCCGCGTCTCCCGCGTCGGCGCCGCCTTCGCCTTCCACGTCGCCGAAGGGGCCGGCGCCTGGAGCCTCATCAGATACTTCGCGCTCGACGGCGACCCCGAGGCCGGCTTCCTCGCCCAGAGCCCCACCGGACAGGGCGCCACGGTCCGCTTCGAGGACATCCGGTACGCGTCCAAACGGCTGACCGATCTGCGCAACGGGGAGTGAACAATCCTCAGAGGTCGCTGTGAAGCCCGCTCCTGGGCCTTTGCGGCGGCCCGCGGCAGGGGGATCGTGGGCCGCATGAGATCAGCGATCCTCAAGACCGCACTCTGCGCGGCGCTCGCGGGCGCGCTCCTGGCGCCGCCCGCCCAGGCGGCCGCCCCGCCCGCCACCTTCCCGCTGCCGGCGGGGTTCCAGCCGGAGGGCATCGAGATCGGCCCCGGCCCGCACGCC
This sequence comes from Nonomuraea sp. NPDC049486, assembly GCF_040676925.1. Taxonomy (NCBI): domain Bacteria; kingdom Bacillati; phylum Actinomycetota; class Actinomycetes; order Streptosporangiales; family Streptosporangiaceae; genus Nonomuraea; species Nonomuraea sp. NPDC049486. The sequence continues at coordinate 60,960 of NZ_JBFAPV010000009.1, read as the reverse complement.
TACTTCGGATCGCGGGCGACCGGCGACATCTACCGCGCCGACCTGCGCACCGGCCAGGGGAAGATCATCAGCAAGGGCCCGGGCACCCAGTCGCTCGGCCTCAAGTCCGACGACCGCGGGCGGCTGTTCGTCGCCGGGGGCAACGCCGGCGACGCACGCGTCATCGACCTGCGCACCGGCGCGGTGATCAGGTCGTACCAGCTCGCCACCGGCACCGCGTTCGTCAACGACGTGCTGCTCTTCCGCGATGCCGCCTGGATCACGGACTCGGCCAACCCGGTGCTCTACAAGCTCCCGCTCGGCCGCCACGGCGGGCTCCCGCGGGAGGCGGTGACCATCCCGCTCACCGGCGCGATCCAGTTCGCCACCGGCACCAACGCCAACGGCATCGCCCCCACGCCCGACCACAGGAACCTGCTCGTCGTGCAGTCCAACACCGGCAAGCTGTTCAAGGCCGACCCGCGCAGCGGCGTCACCACCGAGGTCGACCTGGGCGGCGAGTCGCTCGCCAACGGCGACGGCCTGCTGCTGCGCGGCCGCACCCTGTACGTGGTGCAGAACCGGCTGAACACGGTGGCCGTGGTCCGCATGAGCGCCGACGGCTCGTCGGGACGGGTCGTCGACCGGCTGACCGACGACCGGTTCGACGTGCCGACCACGGTGGCGGCCTTCGGCGGGCGCCTCTACCTGCCGAACGCCCGCTTCACCACCCCGCCGGCCCCCGACACCGCCTACGACGTGGTGTCCGTCAAGGCCAGGCGCTGACCGTCAGGACGGGGGCCGGATCGAGGCCAGATACTCCTCGAACGGGACGACTTCCTCGGCCTCCGCGCCGCCGGCCCGCTTCCCGTTCCCGTTCACCGGCGGCGCGGCGTGCGGAACCCGGCGGCCCATGAGGTCGGCCAGCTCCGACGCCGCGCGGGCGATCCGGTCGGACAGCCCGTCGGTGAAGGCGTCGTCGCCGCCGCCCCAGTCCTCGGAGGCCGCGTACACGGCGGTCGGCGTCACCACGGCGCGCAGGTACGCGAAGAGCGGACGCATGGCGTGCTCCAGCACCAGCGAGTGCCGGGGCGTGCCGCCGGTGGCGCCGATCAGGACCGGCTTGCCCGCCAGCGCCTGCGGGTCGAGCACGTCGAAGAACGACTTGAACAGCCCGCTGTAGGAGGCGGTGAACACCGGGGTCACCGCGATCAGGCCGTCGGCCCCGGTGACGGCGTCGATCGCCTGCCGCAGGCGGGCGTTCGGGAAGCCGGTGACGAAGTTGTTGGCGATGTCCACCGCCAGGTCGCGCAGCTCGACGACGGTCGTCTCGGCCGCGCCGCCGAGCCGCTCGCCGGCGGCCCGCGCGAGGCGGTCGGCGAGCAGGCGGGTGGAGGACGGCTGGGTCAGCCCGGCCGTCACGACGACGAGCTTCATGCGTTGACCTCCTTGACGTTCTCGGCTTCCCGGGCGGCGACCAGAGAGGCGTGGGTGGGGGCGTCGGGGACGCCGGCCGGCCGGCCGATCGCGAACTCCCGGCGCAGCACCGGCACGACCTCCTCGCCGAGGATGTCGAGCTGCTCCAGCACCGTCTTCAGCGGCAGCCCGGCGTGGTCCATGAGGAACAGCTGCCGCTGGTAGTCGCCGAAGTACTCGCGGAACCGCAGCGTACGGTCGATGACCTGCTGCGGGCTGCCGACCGTCAGCGGCGTCTCGGCCATGAAGTCCTCCAGCGACGGCCCGTGGCCGTACACCGGGGCGTTGTCGAAGTACGGGCGGAACTCGCGGATCGCGTCCTGGGAGTTCTTGCGCATGAACACCTGCCCGCCGAGCCCGACGATGGCCTGCTCCGGCGTGCCGTGCCCGTAGTGGGCGTACCGCTGCCGGTAGAGGCTGATCAGCCGGATGAAGTGCTCCTTCGGCCAGAAGATGTTGTTGGCGAAGAACCCGTCGCCGTAGTAGGCGGCCTGCTCGGCGATCTCCGGAGTGCGGATGGAGCCGTGCCACACGAACGGCGGCACCCCGTCCAGCGGGCGCGGCGTCGAGGTGAAGCCCTGCAGCGGGGTCCGGAAGCGGCCCTCCCAGTCGACCACGTCCTCGCGCCACAGCTTGTGCAGCAGCGCGTAGTTCTCGACCGCCAGCGGGATGCCCTGCCTGATGTCCTGCCCGAACCACGGGTAGACCGGCCCGGTGTTGCCGCGCCCCATCATCAGGTCCACCCGGCCGTCGGCCAGGTGCTGCAGCATCGCGTAGTCTTCCGCGATCTTGACCGGGTCGTTCGTGGTGATCAGGGTGGTGGCGGTGGACAGCACCAGCCGCTCGGTCCTGGCGGCGATGTAGCCGAGCATGGTCGTCGGCGAGGACGGCACGAACGGTGGGTTGTGGTGCTCCCCGGTGGCGAACACGTCCAGGCCCACCTCCTCGGCCTTGAGCGCGATCCGCATGATCGCCTTGATGCGCTCGCCCTCGGTGGGGGTACGCCCCGTGGTCGGATCCGTGGTCACGTCGCCGACGCTGAAGATCCCAAACTGCATTTTAGTCACCCACCTGTACTGTTGAAGTTTCAACAGCTATGTAAGCGTCCGGGCATACCGCGTTATTCCAGGGTGTCACAGAGCGTTGATCGCGGCCGCGTCGAGAACCCGGACGGGCGCACCGTGCGCGGCCACCGCGATCATAGCCCGCCCGATCTGCTCCGTCGTGGTCACCGACGACGGGAACACCCGCCGCAGGATCGGATAGAACGGCGCCGCCACCACGTACGCCAGCCGGTAGAGCCGGGTCCTGGACGTGGCCCCGTGCAGCGGCTGGATGTATCCGGGGCGGAACACGAAGGCCTCCAGCGGCAGCGCCAGCAGCGCGTTCTCCGTCTCGCCCTTCACCCTGGCCCACATCGTGCGGCTCCGGGCGTCGGCGCCGATCCCCGACACGTACACGAACGTCGAGCCCGGGCTGAGGCCGGCCAGCGTGCCCGCCGCCGACAGCGTGAAGTCGTACGTGACGCGCCGGTACTCCCGCTCGCCCATCCCCGCCGAGGACACCCCCAGGCAGTAGAAGCAGGCGTCGTACCCGGCCAGCTCACCCGCGACGGGCGCCAGGTCCAGCAGGTCGGCGTGGCGGATCTCGCGGAGCTTGGGATGCGCAAGGCCGGTAGGGGAGCGGCCGACGGTCAGCACCGCCTCCACCCGGTCGTCGGCCAGGCACTCGCGCAGCACGCCCTGCCCGAGCATGCCGGTGGCGCCGAACATGACGACCCTCATGACCGCAGCCTAACCCCCCAGGTCGGCGGCCGCCTCGCGCAGCCTGCGGCGGACCCACGGCGGGATGTCCAGCCCTCGCGTCGAGATCGCGAGGGCCCAGCGCGGGTCCGCGGCCGCCCCCGGCACCGCGACGCCGGCGCACGCCACCTCCTCGCGGAACTGCCCGTGCTCCTCCACCACCTGGTCCTCGCGCATCCCGCCCAGCTCCGCCTCCAGCTCCTCCGGCCGGACGGGCGTCGCGGGCGTGAACCGCCGCATCCCGGTCTCGGCGAGCAGCGCCCGCCGCGCCTCCCGGGGGAGCGTCAGCATCAGCGCCTTGCCGAGCGCGGTCGCGTGCGGCGCCGCCTCCAGCCCCGTCTGCAGATCCTCCAGGTACGGCGACGCCGGCCCTTCCGCCACCCCCGCGACCACCAGCCGGCTGTCGGCCAGCCGCGCAAGATAGGCGGTGTGCCCGGTGGTCGCCGCCAGGTGGGTGAGCACCGCCCACGCCTCCGGAGGCCGGCGGAAGGCGTCCAGCATGTCGTGGAAGCGCTCGGCCACCTGAGGCCCGAGCAGGTAGTCCCCGGTGGGCCGCCGATGCAGGTAACCCTCGTAACAGAGCGTGCGCACCAGATGGTAGGACGTCGACAGATTCAGCCCGCACCGGCGCGCGATCACCTTGACCGTGAGCGGCCGGTCGGACTGGGAGACCTCCTCCAGCACGCGCAGCGCGCGGGACACGCTACGGATGAGATCGCTGGGTTCCTCGCCATTCATGCACACCAGCATCCGCCGGACCTCCGGTGTGCGCCATCTGAAAACCGGCAGGCTACCCCCGGCGACACCCCGCCGACCCCTCACCGGCCGAGTGTCAATCCAGTGATCACGGCCGCGGCCATGATCGCGACCAGCACCCCCGCTCCTGTCTTCATCGCCCTGGACCTCATCAGGAGGCCGAGGCAGAACAGCAGTATGGCCGGTGTGAGCAGGACGACGCTCATCACCGGGACGGCCCTCCACACGCCTCGGGCCCCGGTGGGGAGTGCCTGGTCTCCCTGCGGGCCGATCGCGGCCGGGAACGTCTCGCCCACCTCCACGTCCGCCACGGTTTTGATGACGATCGGCGCTCTGGCCGGGTCCTCGAACACGAACCGGGCCTCGCAGTCGTAGCGGGTGCTGCGTCTGACCCGGTACGCCCTGCAGGACAGGACGGTCGCGGTCCCGGGCGTCCCTCTTATCCCGAGCGCCGTCTGCACCTCGGGCACGTTCGAGTCGAGGATGAGGAACGGAATCCCCACCAGTGCGAAGACCAGCATGAGCACCCCGAACCCGGCGAACACTTTCGCGCTGGTCTCGCCCGCCGGAGTGGAACCGTCCGCGGTGAGCCGCTGCTCCCGCGCCCGCGCACCGGCGGCCTTCCGCCGCTCCCGCGCTCCGGCGTAAGCTCGGGCCGCCTCCCACCGTTGCCGCCTGTTACGGCGCTCCCGCGTCCTCTTCCCCATGATCAGATCGTGGACGGCGGCACTTGAGGACTGGTTGTGATCGACTAGTGCGCCCGAGCGGCCCCCAGGATGTCGACCAGGCGTCGGGCTTCGCCGTAGGCAAAAAGAAGGACTTGTGGCCCGGCGGTCAGGTAGAAGACGAGCTCCCGGCCGCGATCCGCGCCGCTGACCCGGCGACGCATCCGCACGAGAAAAGCCCTCGGCGGAGGGCCGAGGGCTGGTGGTGGACGATACTGGGATTGAACCAGTGACCTCTTCCGTGTCAGGGAAGCGCTCTCCCGCTGAGCTAATCGTCCGCGTGGGGAAACCGAGCGGAAGACGGGATTCGAACCCGCGACCCTCACCTTGGCAAGGTGATGCTCTACCACTGAGCCACTTCCGCGCCCGCCCGGATGAACTCCGGGTGACGAGAGAACCATAGCGAATACTCGCCGACTCCCCAAACCGGATTGTCCGTCAGACGGGGATCGACGTGTGCCCGCCGTTGACGGTGACGCGCTGCCCGGTCAGGTACGCGGCCTCGTCGGAGGCCACGAACGCCACCGCCGCCGCGACGTCCCTCGGCGTGCCGATCCGCCCCACCGGCACCTCCGCGACGTAGTCGCCGGCCTCCAGACCTGCGTGCCGCTCGACCGGGATCCAGCCGGGCGCGACCACGTTCACGGTGATCCCGTACGGGCCGAGCTCGCGCGCCCAGCAGCGGGTCATCGCGTGCTGCGCCGCCTTGGCGGCGGTGTAGGCGGAGGTACGCGGCAGCGACCGGTCCACGATGTCGGAGCCGATCTGGATCACCCGGCCCCGGGCGCGCTCCCGCATCGCGGGCAGGCAGGCCTGGACGAGCAGCGTGGGGCTCTTGACGAAGAACGTGAGCTGGTCGAGCTGCGCCTGCCAGGTGAGCTCCTCGACGCCGACCTCAGGCTGCGGGCCGGTGGCGTTGAGCACCAGCGCCTCGACCGGCCCGAGCGCCCGCGCGACCCGGGCCACCAGGCCGGTGACGGCGGCCTCGTCCGTCACGTCCGCCTGGAACGCCTCCGCGTGCCCGCCGGCCGCCCTGATCTCACCGGCCACCACCTCGGCCCCCGCCGTGTCGGAACGGTAGTTGACCGCGACGGCCCACCCGTCGGCGCCCAGCCGGCGCGCGATCGCGGCGCCCAGGCCGCGCGATGCGCCGGTGACCAGCGCGACTCTTCCCTGCTCATGCACGTCCGCCACCCTATCGAGGCGCATGCGGCGCGCATCGCGGGGTAGCGGTGTGGGAGCCGGAAACCCGTACGAGGGGGAAGGGTCTCATGGTCACCCCGAAGTCTCACGCCGGTACCACGCGCTCGCCCGTACAGAAGGCGGCGCTGCTCGTGGGGGTGGCGTTCCTGATCGTCGGCCTGCTCGGGTTCGTGCCGGGCGTCACCACGAACTACGACACCATGCAGTTCGCCGGGCACCACTCCGACGCGCGGTTGCTCGGCCTGTTCCAGGTGTCGGTCCTGCACAACATCGTGCACCTGGTGTTCGGGGTCGCCGGTCTGCTCATGGCGCGCACGGCGGCCGCGGCCAAGGCGTTCCTCATCGGCGGCGGGGTCATCTACCTGCTGCTGTGGGTCTACGGGCTGCTCGTCGACAAGGAGAGCGCGGCCAACTTCGTGCCGCTGAACACCGCGGACGACTGGCTGCACTTCGTGCTGGGCGTCGGCATGATCGTGCTCGGCGGGCTGCTCGGCCGCCGCACCCTAGGGACCCGGCACCGGTGACGCTTCGACCAGTGTCGAAGGGTACCTGGGCTACGGTCACGGTATGGGTAACCCATCCGATGCGGACATCGCGCCGGTCGCGGCGCTCATCGCCGACCCGACCAGGGCCGCGATCCTTACGGCGCTGCTCGGCGGGCGCGCGCTGGCGGCCGGCGAGCTGGCCCGGGTGGCCGGGGTGAGCGCGGCCACCGCCAGCGCCCACCTGGCCCGGCTGCTCGACGGCGGGCTGGTCGGCGTGGTGCGGCAGGGCCGTCACCGCTACTACCGGCTGGCCGGGCACGAGGTCGCGGAGGTGCTGGAGGTGCTGGCCAGGGTGAGCGCGCGGCCGCCCGTGCGGTCGCTGCGGCAGTCGCGGCAGGCCCGGCTGCTGGAGGAGGCGCGCACCTGCTACGACCACCTGGCCGGGCGGGCCGGCGTGGCGCTGCTGGACGCGCTGCGCGGGCAGGGTTGCCTGGACGGCGAGCGGGTCACCCCGGAGGGGGAGCGGCTGCTGGCGGAGCTGGGCGTGGACGTCGCGCGGGCGCGCCGGGCCAAGCGCAGGTTCGCGCCCGAGTGCCTCGACTGGACCGAGCGCCGCGCCCACCTCGGCGGCGCGCTCGGCGCGGCCGTCACCGCGGTGCTGCTGGAGCGCGGCTGGTACCGCAGGGGCAGCCTGCCGCGCGCGGTCGTGCTCACCGGGGAGGGACGGGAGGGGCTGGCCGCGTTGTTCTCCGGTAAGGAGCTAACATCGCATTCGCCGGTTACCTAAGCGGGAGAAGCACATCATGCGCGACAACGAGGTCGTGAACGTCGGTCCCGATCCGCTCACCTTCGACGACGTCATCCGGGTGGCCAGACACGGCGCCCCCGTCCGGCTCACCGACGACGCGGTCGCCGCGGTCGCCGCCGCCCGTCAGCGGGTGGACGACCTGGCCGAGGCCCCCGTCCCCGCGTACGGGATCTCGACCGGGTTCGGCGCGCTGGCCACCCGCCACATCGACCCCGCGCTCCGCGCGCAGCTGCAGCGCTCGCTGGTGCGCTCGCACGCCGCCGGCAACGGCCCCGAGGTGGAGACCGAGGTGGTGCGCGCGCTCATGCTGCTGCGCCTGCACACGCTCGCCACCGGCCACACCGGCATCCGCCCGACCACGGCCAAGACCCTCGCCGCGCTGCTCAGCGCGGGCATCACGCCGGTGGTGCACGAGTACGGCAGTCTCGGCTGCTCGGGCGACCTCGCGCCGCTCGCGCACGTCGCCCTCACGCTCATGGGCGAGGGCGTCGTACGCGACAAAACCGGAAATGTCACCCCGGCGGCCGAGGCGCTCAAGCAGGCCGGCATCGAGCCGGTCGAGCTCGCCGCCAAGGAGGGCCTGGCCCTCATCAACGGCACCGACGGCATGCTCGGCATGCTCATCCTCGCCATCGACGACCTGACCCGCCTGGCCAGGACCGCCGACGTCAGCGCCGCGATGAGCGTCGAGGCGCTGCTCGGCACCGACCGCGTGTTCGCCCCCGAGCTCCAGGCCCTGCGCCCGCACCCCGGCCAGGCCGCGGCCGCCGCCAACATGGTCAGGATCCTGGCCGGCTCCGGCATCATGGCCAGCCACCGCGACCCCGAGGCGTGCACCCGCGTCCAGGACGCCTACTCGCTGCGCTGCGCCCCGCAGGTCGCCGGCGCCGCCCGCGACACGATCGCGCACGCCGCCACCGTCGCCGCGCGCGAGCTGGCCAGCGCCGTCGACAACCCGGCCGTGCTCGACGACGGCCGGGTCGAGTCCAACGGCAACTTCCACGGCGCGCCGCTCGCGTACGTGCTGGACTTCCTCGCCATCGTGGCCGCCGACCTGGCCTCGATGTCCGAGCGGCGCACCGACCGCTTCCTGGACGTGGCGCGTAACCACGGCCTGCCCGCGTTCCTGGCCGACGACCCCGGGGTCGACTCCGGCCACATGATCGCCCAGTACACGCAGGCCGCCATCGTCTCGGAGCTGAAGCGGCTGGCCGTGCCCGCCAGCGTCGACTCCATCCCCAGCAGCGCCATGCAGGAGGACCACGTCTCGATGGGCTGGTCGGCCGCCCGCAAACTGCGCCGCTCCGTCGACGGCCTCACCCGGGTGCTGGCCGTCGAGGTGCTCACCGCCGCCCGCGCGCTCGACCTGCGCCGCCCGCTCACGCCCGCCCCGGCGACCGCCGCCGTGGTCGGGGCGCTGCGCGAGACCGTGCCGGGGCCGGGTCCCGACCGGTTCCTCGCCCCGGAGATCGACGCGGCGGTGCGGCTGGTGGCCGAGGGCGGCGTGGTCTCGGCGGCCGAGTCCGTCACCGGCCCGCTGGGTTAGGACGGCAGCGCGACGATCGCGTCCACCTCCAGCAGCAGCCCCGGCATGAACAGCTTCGACACCTCCACGGTCGTGCTGGCCGGGGGAGTGCCGGTGATGTACTTCCTGCGCACCTGCCCGTACTCGACACGGTCGTCCATGTCGGTCAGGTACGTGCGCAGGAACGCGATGTCGCCGAACCCCGCGCCCTGGTCGGCGAGGATCTCGCCCAGGCACCTGAAGACGTGCTCGGCCTGCTCGGTCATCGACCCCTCGCCGACCAGCCGGCCCCGCTCGTCGAAGGCCGCCTGGCCGGACACGTAGAGCATGTCGCCCACGCGCACCGCGTGCGAGTACATCCCGTTCGTGGCCGGCACCGTCGCGGGGTTGAGCGGCACCGCCCGCCGTTCTCCCCCGACCGGGTCACGCCCGCCCTCGACGTGCCCGGCGACGGCGGTCAGGTCCCGCTCGCCCAGGCCCGCCGCCTCGGCCTCCCGCAGCCGCCGGTGGGCCGCGGTCGCCAGCGTCGCCCCCGGCCACGCGGCCAGGCCCAGGTCCTTGGCCGCCAGCCCGAGCGCGTAGCGGGTCTCCCGCGCGGGCTCGCGCAGCCGCTCCGCCACCGGTCCGAGCGGGGTGCCCGCCAGCACCTCCAGCAGCGCCGCACGATCCACCCCGTGCGCGGTCCCGTACGCGAGCGTCTCCGCGACCAGCACCTGGGCGGGCACGAGAGCGCTCATGACGGCGAGCTTCATGGCCGCGCCCGCGCCGAGCGGGCCGCACTCGCGCACCGTGCCGAACACCTCCAGCACCTCGCGGCAGCCGGACACGTCACCGCCGGCCAGCACCGTCAGCGCGCCCTCGGCGGCCGGGCCGACGCTCCCCAGCACCGGCGCGTCCACCAGGCGCACCTCCGGCGGCAGCAGCGAGCGCAGCCCGCGCACCTCCTCCGGGCCGATCGTGGACATCTCCACCACCGTCGCCCCGGGCCGCAGCCCCGGCAGCGCCGCCGCCAGCACCTCACGCACCGCGGCCGGGTCCCGCAGCATCGTGATGACGAGGCCGGCGCCCTCGACGGCCGAGGCGGCCGTCACCCCGGTCCCGCGCCGCCACGTGGTCACCTTGTGCCCGGCGCGCTCCAGCCGCCGGGCCATGGGGACGCCCATGCGTCCCTGTCCGAGAAATGCGATCACGTCCCACAGTGAAGCCGAACGCGTGGTATTCCACCAGCGACTAGATTGCATGGCAGCCATGCCTGATACGAATGCCTTCGACACCGCCACGCTCCGCCTGTTCGACGAGGTCGCCAGGAGCGGATCGTTCACCGCCGCCGCCGAGCTGCTCGGCTACACCCAGTCCGCCGTCTCCCGCCGCGTCGCCGCGCTCGAACGTGCCGCCGGCGGGCCACTCTTCGAACGCCTGCCCAGAGGCGTCCGGCTGACCCCCGCCGGCCACCTGCTGCACCGCCACGCCGCCGGGGTCCTCGACCGGCTCGAACGAGCGGGGGAGGAGCTGGCCGCGCTGCACCGCGGCAGCGGCGGCACGCTGCGCGTCGGCTCGTTCGCCACCGCGAACGCCGACCTGGTGCCCGCCACCCTCAAACGGTTCGCCGACCGCCGGCCGGCCGTCGACCTGCGGCTCGCCGAAGCGCTCAGCCCTCGCCTGATCGAGCGCCTGCACGCAGGGGCGCTCGACGTGGCCGTGATCAGCGACTATCTGGTCACGCCGCCCGGCGGGCTCCGCCTGGTCCCGCTGCTGGAGGACCGCCTGCTGGTCGCGCTGCCCCGCGACCACCCGCTGGCCGGTCAGGACGACGTCGACCTGCGCGACCTGGCCGGGGAGTCGTGGATCGAGGCCGCCCCGCGCGGCCAGCCCACCCTGCTCCTGGCCGCCTGCGCCGCCGCCGGCTTCACCCCGCGCGGCGGGCTGCGGGTCGCCGAGTGGTCGGGCAAGTTCGGCTTCGTCGCCGCGGGGCTCGGCGTCACGCTCGTGCCGGAGCTGGCCGCCCGCGCCGTGCCGGCCTCGCTCGTCCTGCGCCGCCTGCGCGGGCAACTGCCCGCGCGGACCGTGTACGCGGCCCTGCCCGACCCGGCGCTCCCGGCGGCGACGGAGCTCGCCGGAATGCTGGGAGAATGGAAGGCGTGTACGACGGATACGCGCACTTAGGAGATCGGTTCGCCTCCGGGCTGCGCGACGTGACGACCGACCTCGCCGCGCTCGACGGCGAGGGCTGGTGGGCCGTCGTGGTCGACTACGAGGGCAAGGTCACCTGCGCCCGCTTCGACCGGGTGCGCCGGGCCCCGCTGCCCCCGCCGCGCGGCCCCTGGCACGGCCCGCGCCCCGGCGAGTGGCACAGCTCCCTCGACCGGGCCGCCTACGAGGCCGGCGTGCGCGCCATCCGCGACCACATCGAGCAGGGCGAGGTCTACCAGGCCAACCTCTGCCGCGTCCTCACCGCCCCGCTGCCCGCCGGGTCCGACCCGCTGGCGCTGGCCGCCCGGCTCGCCGCCGGCAACCCCGCCCCGCACGCCGCCGTCATCCACCTGCCCGGCCTCGACGTGGTCTCCGCCTCGCCCGAGCTCTACCTGTCGCGCGACGGCGACGTGGTCGAGTCCCGCCCCATCAAGGGCACCGGCGTCACCGCCGGCGACCTGCTGGAGAAGGACCACGCCGAGAACGTCATGATCGTCGACCTGGTCCGCAACGACCTCGGCCGGGTCGCCGTCCCCGGCAGCGTCGAGGTGCCCGAGCTGTGCGCCGTCGAGGAGCACCCGGGCCTCGTCCACCTCGTCTCCACCGTCCGCGCCCGGCTGGAGCCGGGAGTGGGCTGGGCCGAGCTGTTCGCCGCCACGTTCCCGCCCGGCTCGGTCACCGGCGCGCCCAAATCCTCGGCCCTGCGCATCATCAATCAACTCGAACCCGAGCCGCGCGGGACCTACTGTGGGGCCGTGGGCTGGGTCGACGCCGACCGGCGCACCGCGGCGCTGGCCGTCGGCATCCGCACGTTCTGGATCCGCGCCGGCCAGATCCGCTTCGGCACCGGAGCGGGCATCACCTGGGGCAGCGACCCCGGGCGGGAGTGGCTCGAAACCGAGCTCAAGGCGTCCAGGCTGATCACACTGGCATCCTCAGGAGGAAAGCGATGAACGTCCCGGTCTGGGTCAACGGCGAACTGCACGACCCCGCGCGGGCCACCGTCTCGGTCTTCGACCACGGCCTCATGGTCGGCGACGGCGTGTTCGAGACGATCAAGATCGTCAACGGCAGGTCCTTCGCCCTCACCCGCCACCTCGACCGGCTCAGGCTCTCGGCCCGGCGCATGGACCTGCCCGAGCCCGACCTGGATGCCATCGCCGGCGGCATCGAGCAGTGCCTGGCCGCCGCCCCCGCCTGGCCGCTCGGCCGCATCCGCGTCACCTACACCAGCGGCCCCGGCCCGCTCGGCTCCGACCGCGGCAACCAGGGCGCCACCTCGGTGGTGATCGTCGACGAGCAGAAGCCGTTCCCCGCCGCCGCGGACGTCACCGTCGTGCCCTGGCCGCGCAACGAGCGCGGCGCCCTGTCCGGCGTCAAGAGCACCTCCTACGGCGACAACGCCAAGGCCCTGGCCTACGCCAAGGCCCGCGGCGGCGGCGAGGCGATCTTCGGCAACCTGGCCGGCAACCTGTGCGAGGGCACCGGCTCCAACATCTTCATCGTCCGCGACGGGCGGCTGCTCACCCCGACGCTGGAGGCGGGCTGCCTGGCGGGCGTCACCCGCGCGCTGGTCGTCGAGTGGTCCGGGGCCGAGGAGGCCGACGTGCCGCTGTCCGCCCTCTACTCCGCGGAGGAGGCGTTCCTCACCTCCACCACCCGCGACGTCCAGCCGATCGCCCGCGTCGACGACACCGTGCTGCCCGTCGCCCCCGGCCCGATCACCGCCAAGGCCATGCGGGTGTTCGCCGAGCGCGCCGCCGCCGACCTCGACCCCTGAGCCCCGCGCCGGGCCGCCCCGCCGGGGCGGCCCGCTCAGGTCAGTAGCTCTTCTGGGTCTGGACGTTGAAGTCGTCCATCTTGACGTCCTTGGCCGGATCCGTCAGCGGGTCGTCGATCTTCAGGACGTCCAGGCCCATCTGGATGTCGGCCGAGTACACGTACCCGTTGTAGTAGTACGCCGACCACGACCCGGCGATGCCCTCCTCCGGGTACGGGCCGCGCTCGAAGAAGCCGATCTCCTTGATGGCGTTGGAGTCGGTGAAGTCGAGGAAGGACACGCCACCCTGATACCAGGCCTGGACCATGATGTCCTTGCCCGGGATCGGCAGCAGCGAGCCGTTGTGGGCGACGCAGTTCTCGGTCTCCTGCTGCTCACGCGGGATCTTGAAGTAGCCGCGCTTCTCCAGCTTGCCGCCGACGATGTCGTACACCGCGTTCGCGCCCTTGGTGGCGGGGATCTCCGAGGTGCAGGTCGGGGACGAGCCGCCGCCCAGCTCGTCGGTGAACAGCACCTTGGTCGCGTCGTTGTTGAAGGTGGCCGAGTGCCAGATCTGGAAGTTCTCCTGGTCGGTGACCTGCTGGATCAGCTTGGGGCTCACCGGGTCGGTGATGTCGAGCAGGAAGCCGTCGCCGAAGCAGGCGGCCGCGGCCAGGTTCTTCTCCGGGTAGGCGGTGATGTCGTGGCAGCCGGTGCCCTCACCCTGGTTCTCGATCGGGATCTCCGGGGTCGCCAGCACCTTCGCGGAGGCCGGGTCGTCCATCGGGATCTCCACGATCTGCAGCAGCTGGTGAGGCGGCGGGCAGGTGTCGGAGGAGGGCTCGGGCCCGGGGGAGGAGACGTAGACGAGCAGCTTGTCGTCCGTGGGCACCATCGTGTGCGTGTGCGAGCCGCACTCGGTGGCGACGGCTCCCACGTACTTCGGGTTCTTCTTGTCGCTGACGTCGAAGATGCGCAGGCCCTCCCACGCGCCCCGGTCCTCCGTCGAGTCGCAGCCCTCGCCGCTGCGCGGCGCGTCGATCGACAGGATCACCAGGTTCTCGTGCACCGACACGTCGTTCTGCTGCGCCGGGCAGGTGACCTGGCTGACGATCTTCGGGGCGGTGGGGTCGCTGATGTCGAAGATCGAGAACCCGCCGAAGTTCCCCATGTAGAGGTAGTCACCCTGGAAGGCCAGGTCGGTGTTCCAGTCCATCGGGCCGTTGAGCGGGGCGGTGCGCGGCACGTTCGCCACGTGCGTGACGTTCTCGCTCGTCATCACCTCACCCGGCGAGGCCTCGCTCTGCGACGACTGAGGCCGCTGGCTGGCGGGCGGCGCCTCCGCCTCCGGCTCTGGGCTCCCCGCGCATGCGGTGACCAGCAGAAAGGCCGCCCCCAGCGCGGCCCATCGAACCTTGGCGAAGATCACGCCTGTCCCCCTCGTCTCATAGCTCAGTATGGAAGCTATGCCAGAGAGGTCCGGAATGCGCGCGCTATTGGTCACAGTTCTGCTGACATCGTCGGCCCTCGCGGCCTGCGGTGCGGAGGCGCCGCAGCCGTCACCGGTCGGCACCGAGGCGCCGGTGATCGTGCCGCAGAGCCCCGGCGCGACGGCCCGCACCGCGACCCCCGGCGAACGGATCGGGCAGGTGCCGGCCACCCCCACGGCGGCGGACGTGCGCTTCGCCGAAGGCATGATCCCCCACCACCGGCAGGCGCTGGAGATGACCGCCCTGGCGGCGAACCGCACCACCACGGCCTCCGTGCTCGGCTTCGCCGAGCAGATCGCGCTCAGCCAGCAGCCCGAGATCACCATCATGTCGGACTGGCTGGCCGCCCTGGGCCGCCGCGTCCCGTTCGGTCACGACCATCGGGGCATGGAGGGCTACGGCATGGCGACGGAGGAGCAGCTCAAGGCGCTACGCGCGGCCGAGGGCGGCGTCTTCGACCGCATGTTCCTGCAGCTCATGATCAGGCACCACGAGGGCGCGCTCAAGATGGCGGAGGAGGAGCTGGCCGGGGGCAGGGACCAGCGGATGCGTCTCATGGCCAGGGACATGTACGCGGGCCAGGGCATCGAGATCGCCAGGATGCGCAAGATCCTGGACAAGCTGCCCGCCCGTTGACCCGCTCAGCTGGACCAGAGCATGTTGGACAGCTCGGAGTCCAGATCCATGTAGTCGGTCTCCCGCCCGGCCGGCACCTTCTCGTAGGTGCGGTGCAGGAACTCCGTCAGCGGGGCCAGCGGCACCTCGAACAGCGCCTGCCCGAAGGGGGAGGTCAGACTGATGTGCAGCGTGCGCTCGCCGTCGGCGCGCGCCGGCCACACCTGCACGTCGCCGTCGCCGACCCGCCGGACGATGCCGACGGTCAGCAGCTCACGGGCGAAGATCCACTCGACCGGTTCGTCGTTCCCTACGTGGAAGGCCATGCGGATGGCGTACGGGTCGTCGGCTGTGTAGCTGAGCCCGGCGAGCAGGGGGACGGTAGTACGGTCGGGGACCACAAGCCGAAGGCCAAGCTCGGCGGAGACGGTGGTGCTGTTCATCGTCAGCCAAACCTTTTCGTCGTAGGTCCCCTCTACGGGGCTTTCACTGCTCGGGCGTACTTCGTCCTCGTCCGAGCTATGACGGCGGAACGAAGAAACCCGTTGGAAAGATTCCGCTCCGAGGGCCTTCTGTAACGCAACTCACAGCTGGACATTTAGGCATCTACCTGGCTAAACGGGATCAGTTGGGCCGTATTTGCAAGGGTTTTGCGTGCAGTGGATCTCGTTCAGGGAGCCGCCGACGACCGTTCTCGATAGTGAGCACGTCGGGCGTCTACCCGGGACACGACGATGGTATGCCACGAGCCTGCCACGGCGGTGGGCAACCGCCGCGTTTCACCCCGAATCCTCACCCTGCCGTCTATCGTTTCGCCAGCGGGTGCCGGAGTGCGGTATGGTTTTCCCCGTCGGGCCCCACGGGGGCCAGGCGGGGCGGGCGATTAGCTCAGCGGGAGAGCGCTTCGTTCACACCGAAGAGGTCACTGGTTCGATCCCAGTATCGCCCACCACATCGCAGCAGGTCAGAGGCCGGATTCCGAGATCGGGGTCCGGCTTTTTTGATCGTCTGACCCCGATCTGACCCCGGGACGATCCGTCACCCTTGCTCGCGGGGCGCCATGGAACGGCAGGCTGCGGCCTCGTCCGATGGCCGCGCCCGGCGGGTGATGTTCAACTGGCGGACCTCCGGCCCGTGCCTGCTTCCCAGGCGAGCCCTTGGCTGTGATCTACGTTGTACAGGTCGTGAGTGTGGAGCTTGCTGATCAGCAAGGCGATCACAATCCGTACCCGCGCTCCAACCCCCAGGCATCACGGTGCGTCCGTCCGATGGACGAAGAGGGTGAGGGCAATGATCAGCGACCAACCCGGATACGCCGTCATCGACGTTGAGACCACCTGTCTGCGGCCGACCTGGCACGACCGGATCGTCGAGGTCGGAGTCGTGTTGCTCGATCCGCGCGGACTCGTCACCGGTGAATGGAGCGCTCCGGCCAACCCCGAACGCGACCTGGGACCGCAGCGCATCCAGGCATCACCGCCGCCGACGTCCGTCACGCGCCGACCTTCAAGGAGATCGCCGGAATCCTCGCCGCCCTGCTGCGGCGGCCGGGCGCCAGTTGGCCCACGATCTCCGCTTCGACCTCGGCCTCCTGGAACAGGAGTTCGCCCGGGCCGGCGCCGCGATCCCCGCCCTTGGCTGGCTGTTGGGCCGTCGCCGACATCCCGCTCGACGGCCACCGCGACGCGCTCATTGACGCCCGCGCCGCCGCCGAGTTGTTACGCCGCTACCTCATGCTCGCCCACCCGAACTCACCCTGGGCCCACGTCGGCCAGTCCGCCTGCGTGCTGAGCTGGCCGGCCATCCCGCGTACCGACATCCTCCCGGTACGGCGAGGCGTGTCCGCCGAGTGCGACACCCACTTCCTGGCCCGGCTGCTGGACAGGTTGCCCCAGGCCGCCGATACCGTCTGCGCCGACCCCTACTTCGCCCTGCTCGACCAGGTGCTGCTCGGCCACCACATCTCGGCCGCCGAAGCCGACGCCTTGATCGCCCTTGCCGCACAGCTCGACCTCGGCCGCGCCGGCGCTGTCCACCTGCACCACGACTACCTGAACGCGCTGGCCCACGCGGCCGAGGCCCGGCAGCGTCACGCCCGCCGAGCGCCGCGAACCCGACCTCGTCGCTGCCCTGCTCGCTTCCGGCGGCGGCGGTGCAATCTGCGCGGGCCTGCGATGACGCGCCCCGGCACCCTTCCGCCACGGCCGGGTTCCAGCTAGCAGCCCAGCGATCTCGTCGTGTTCACCGGCGACATGGAGGGCGGCTGGGCGAGTTGGGAGGAACGGGCATAGCGGGCCGGGTACGTCCCGCACGGAAACATCACCAAGCGCGTGCGGCTGCTGGTCGCCGCCGATCCCGACTCGATGTCCGGAAAGGCATACAAGGCGCGTGCCTACGGAATCCCGATTGTCACGCCGGACGCTTTCGCCCGCCTGAGCTCGCCCTGAAACCACCCGGTGTAGGGCCGGAGTTTGGCCCCACGGCCGGGGGACGCATCTCGTGCCTCCGTGGAGGGGCTCCGGAACTGCACCGGGGTGATGCAAACCCAGAGCTACTGTACCGACGTTCTGTCGGCACAGACCTCGCGGAATCAGCATGTTCCGCAGGTCAAGTCGCTCAATGCAGCCTCCAGGATTCGAACCTGCGACCGTCGGATTAGAAGTCCGCGGATCAGCGTGTCGGGTGATGTCGGGGATTACCGCTCCCTGACATAACTGCAGGTAGGTGCAACGTAGGCGGGGCCGGACAGTGTCGGTAACACCGACTTGAAACGGGAGTGTCCGAGACTGCCGGTCCCCCTACGGTCCCCCCAAGGGCGGCGCCATGAGCGTGGCGGCACATGGTGGAAGTCCGGACATGCTCGGATTCGACGTGGCGCGGCCCCCGACAGCCGAACGTCTTCCAACACACTTCTGATCTACAGTGTAAAGTGACCGGTTGGGTAGCAGCCATGGGTGAACCAAAACCTGTTGTCCCGGGTTGAGCAGCCGCCAGGCCGACCACGAGAGGCGGTCCGCAACATTGCGGACCGCCTCGCGGTCGGCCTGGTCAGCCGCCGAACAGCTTGCGTGCCAGCGAGCCTCCCGCCGCGCTGCCACCCCATCCGCCGACGGCTCCAAGGACGACTGAGCCCACGCCGCCGCATATCGGGCCGCACATCCCTGTACCCAGCAAGCCGACCCTGGAACCCACGTAGGCGCCTGCCCCCGCCACCGTGCCTCGCGTCACGATCCGGGCTGTCTTCTGCTTCCCGCTCAGATCGTTGCGATCCCTGTCCTGCATGTATTGGGTGAGGCCGCCGTCAGCCGCGGAGAGCGCGATGCTCGTGCCGCCCGCCCACTTCCCGACGGTCATGGCCTTGTCCGCGTACCTGCCGATGCCACGTGCGCCCTTGGCTCCCTTCCATGCCAGATTCTTCTTGGGCTCCGCCTGGGGGACCCTCGCGAACGTCCTTTTCAGGGCGTCCACCTGTTCCCTGGTCAGCCCGAGCCCGTCCAGGAGCTTGCGCTCCACCAGGAGGCCGCCCAGCCCGACTGCCTTGAGCAGTTCACCGATCTCCGCGCTGCTGGCTGAGGCCAAGGCCAAGGGGTTGTTCACGTTCGACATGTTGAAGAGGTCGCCCAAGAAGCTGGGGCTCTCGTAGGGCTGCTGCGGCCGGAGGGTCCGCGGCGTGGTGGGTCTCGCGCTCGAGCGGGGGGCCGCGCCGCTCCTGTGACGGCTTCCCGGCGACCAGCCGCAGGCCCGGGGGACGAGATAGCACGGCGGAGGGGCCGGCCCGATGACCTTGTAGCCGTTCTTGGTGGGAACGCGGATGATTCCGTCGCCGTTGGAGCACTCCATGTCTCCGTTGACCCTCCGGCACAGTTTGCCGTCAGGGTCGGCGTTGGTGACCGGGCTGCTGTTGGCGTAGGCGTAGCCGTTCATCTGCTGCTGGTCGGCCAGATCCAGGACCGGGTCGACGGAGAGGAACCTGCCGATGTCCGGGTCGTATTCGCGCACGCCGAGCTGTACGAGACCGCCAGGGTCCTTGGTGCCGCCGACGAAGCCCTTCTCCCCAGGCCAGGCGACCGCGTCGCCCCGCTCGGTGCCGAAGGGAGTCAGCCGGCGGACCCGGCTCTGCTGCGTGCCGGCGTCGATCGCGACCTGGGCGGTGCCCTGGTGGTCCTCCGTCACGTACGTGACGCCGGCCGGGGTGCGGAGCGCGACCGTCCTGCCCGCGTGGCTGTAATAGCGGGTGGCGGTCGCCGTCCCGGCGCTGAGGCGGATCTCGGTGCCCGGCAGGTAGAGGGTGGTGGCGGTCGCGTCCTTCCTGATCAGGCGGTTGCCGTCGGCGTCGTAGACGAACTCGGCCGCTGTGCCGTTCTCGGCGGTTTCCGCAAGCTGGCCCTCGGTGTTCCAGGCGAAGGTCCGGGTCGTGCTGCCGGCGTCGCGTGCGGTGGTGTTGCCGGTGGCGTCGTAGGCGTAGGTGTCGGTACGGCTGCCGGCCCCGCCGATCTGGGCGATCCTGGTCAGGCGGTTGCCCTGGCCCGCTGGGCTGTAGGTGTAGGCGCGGACGGTGTCGGCCTGCCCCGCGACGCCGTGGCGCGTTTCGGAGATCCGGTTGCCCGCCGTGTCGTAGGCGAAGGTCTGCCAGTACGGGGCGGGGCCGCCGACCGTCGTGGCCGCAGGAGTGTCGTCGCAGGCGGAGGTCGTGGCCTGCGTCCATGCCTCGGTGAGTCGGCGCAGCGCGTCGTAGGAGAAGCACTGGGTGTCCGTTCCGTCCCGCGAGACGTCGGCGATGGAGCGGATGTTCCCGGCGTCGTCATAGCGGTAGGTGGCGTCCCGGTCGCTGCCGCTGACGTTCTCCTTCGACGTGCGGGAGGTCGCGAGCCGCCGGGTCGCCCACTCGTAGGTGAAGGTCTGCCAGGCGCGTTTCCCCGTCGTCGCGCCGAACTCGAGCATCATGAGCTTGCCGGTGGGTGTGTAGTCGGTGGCGCCCACGTAGGCGCCGAGATTGCCGGTCAGGCGGACAGGCCGCAGGAAGTCGTCGTAGGTGAGGACGAGGTTCTCCGCCGCCAGGCCGCCGGCTGCGGGCAGTCCTTGCCCTTGGACGGTGCCGTCCAGGTTGTAGGAGGTGGAGAAGACGTACGTGCCCGCCAGGGAGCCCTGAGCCGGGGGGATCGTGACGGCGTTCACGTCGGCGCGGCCGAGTTGGTCGTAGTGGCGGATGGTGGCGGTGTAGTCGGCGCCCGCGTGGTGCCGGGTGGCGGTGGCGAGCTTGCCCTTGCCGAAGGGAGCGGAGTCGTAGGTGAACGAGGTGAGCCTGGTGCCGGTGGCCGAACCTTCCCGCGTGCCGGTCTTGCGGCCGAGCCCGTCGTAACTGGTGACGATCTTCTTGCCGCGGGCGTCCGTGACCGAGGTCTCCCTGTCGAGTTCGTCGTAGGTGTAGGAGGTCGGGCCCTTGGCGGGATCGATCATCTTGATCTTGCGCCCGCGCAGGTCGTAGGTGTTGGTCCAGGTGTTGCCTGAAGGGTCGGTCACGGTGGCCGTCTCGCCGGTCGGGGTGTAGGTGTAGCGGGTGGCGTCGTACTGCGTGACGCTCTTGTACTGCCGGCGCTCGATCACCTGGCCGCGCGCGTCGGTGATCTCCATGGTGGGGATGCCGCCCTGCGGCGGTGTGACGGAGGTGCGGTTGCCGCCGCCGTACCTGTAGGTGGTGCGCCATTTCTCCTGTTCCGGCTGCGAGCCGTTGCCGGCCATCAGCCGTTCGAGGGTTTTACGTCCCAGTCCGTCGTACTCGGTCCGGGTCTGGGATTCGATGTTGCCGGGGGTGAGCACGCCGAACAGCACCGGCTCGGGGGCTCCCGACGCGGGATAGGGTTCGTGGGTCCGGACGACCAGGCCGCGGTCGTCGTAGATGGTGTCGGTGATCAGACGACCGGTGGGGCCCGGTATCTGGGTCTGCCGGGGGCGGAGCCAGCCGTCGAGCAGCTCGATCTTGTCGGTCCGCTGGCCGCCGGTGGCGGTGAGAGTCCTGGTCGTGATCGCGACGATCTTGTCGTCGGCGACCCGGTAGTCGAACTCGTAGTTGGGGTGAGGGTTGCTGTCCTTGGCGCGGTTCGGCAGCCATACCTGGCGCAGCCTGCCCAGGCCGTCGTGGACCAGGTCGGTACGCAGTCCGTTGGCGTCGATCTCCGCGGTGGACTGCCCCCAGGCCGGTTCGAGCTCCTGGACCGTGACCAGCGCCGTGGCGGCGTCGCCCGGCTCGGCAGGCGGGCTGGTGGTCGTCACCTTCGTGGTCAGGCCACGCGTGTCGGTATAGACGGTGGTGCTGACCTGCCCGAGCGCGTTCACCGCCTTGACGGCACGGCCGTAGGCGTCGTACGTCACCTGCTTCTCGGTGACGTACGTGGCCGTCGTCCCGTCGTGGGAGGCGATCTCCTCCACCTTGGTGGGCAGGCCCCGGCTCGGAGGGGCTGCGAGAGCCGCGTTGTCGTAGTACGTCCTGATGTCGGAGATGACTTGGTGGGCGCGGTCGGCGTTCGCCGTGCAGGCGACCGCGACGGTCTCCACCCGTGCGGGCAGGGACACCATGTGCGCGCCGGCGTTGTCGGCATAAGTGGTACGGGTACACCGGTCATCGGCGGAGGTGGTGACGTCGCCGAAATCGCTGACCCGGGTCACCCGCCCGATGCCGGGCCCGGAGCCCTGGTGCTCGGTCTCCGTCCTGGTCTCGGTCCAGCCGCCTGCGTCCTTGGCCGTCCACGTGCGCTCGGCGGCGGAGGCGACCATCTCGGCCGTGGTGGTGCCCCACGACCGGGTGCGGGTCGCGGTCCTGACCCGCCACGGGGTCCGTACGGTCTTGGCGTGGACGGTCCCGCCCTGTCCCGTGTACTGGACGGTCTTGAGCTCGAATCCCGACAGCGCGTCGTGGTCGGTGTACGTGCCTCCCTCGCCGTCCGACACCGTCACCGACTTGGTGCCGCCGCTCCTGTTCTTGCGGTCGCCGTGCATGCCGCGCAGGTAGAAGGTGTCGGACTGCTGGCCCGCCGTGCCGGTCAGGGTGCGGACCTGGCCGTAGCCGCGCCACTGCGACCAGGTCTTGTGCTTCTCCTTGGTCAGGCCGTCGTCGTCGTCGAAGTGCCAGGCCGCGCCGCCGAGGTACTCGTACCTGGTCCTCATGTCGGGAGCGAGGCCGGTGCGGTCGGCTCTGGTCACGGAGGTCACCACGTACTTGTGGAACCAGTCGGTGATCTCGTCCTCATGCCCTGGCGGCTGCCAGATGACGGGGAAGCATCTCCTGGTGTTGGTCTCAGGGGTGGGCAGGTCCGACAGCGAACAGTCAGCGTCCGAGTAGGCGATGTCGAGCTGCCCGCCGGACTCGTCGTAGATCGCGCCGACCCGGTAGCGGATGTAGGGCAGGATGTCGTCGCCGGTCCGGTCGAGCCGGTTGGGCAGCTGCACGTGGTCGAAGGAGACCTTCGGCAGAGTGACCGAGGTGCCGCCGACGTGCCCCGTATGCTGGATGTGGCTCAGCAGCAGGTCCCGCTCCACATCGGCCAGGCCCCAGGTGTGTCCGAACGACCAGGAGTCCACGTCCCGGTAGCCGGTGCCGTCGGCCTTGACGACCTGGGTCGTCACCTTCGTCAGGCGTTTGCGTGACCAGAAGGTGGGAGTGACCGCGCCGTGGGCGTCCTTGCACTCCTGCCCGGCAGCGCAGGCGAGGTCCCAAGGCACGTCCCACCAGTACTGCGGCTTGTCACCGATCTTGTCCGGGTCGCACGAGAACGACGCGTCGGGCAGGCAGCGCTCGGACGTGCCGAACAGCACCCGAGCGGGAGCGGCGGCGAACAGGTTGCCCTCGCGCAGCCCGTAGGAGATCGACCTGAGGTAGCCGCCGCGCGTGTACGGGGTCTCGTCGCCGACCTTGAGGTTCCGGCCGTAGTGGTTGGTCTCCTTGACGTACGCATAGGTCATGGCGTTGCCGTCGGGGGCCACGACGTAGTCCAGGTTCCACCGGTGGGCCTGCTGGCACCAGGAGGAGGAGAACCCGCTGGACTTGTGGCACGGTTCGCCGGAGTCGTCGCCGAACACCGGTACCGTCCACGTCGAGTCGCTCTCCGGCTTCCCGGAGGCCCAGCCGGGCATGCGGTTGAGCCCGAAGAAATACTGGGTGCCGTCGGTCGTGGTGGCCTTCCAGTGCTCCCCGTTGTCGTCCCCGTTGGTCGCGCCGGTGAGCTTCTCGAACACCGTGCCGTCGTCGAACTTGGTCCGCCAGGTGCCGTCGGTGGCCTTGAGTAATTCTCCGCCCTTGCCGTTCCACGTGACCGTCGCGTTGTCGTAACCCCAACACTGGTCACCCGGGTAGTTGCCGAACTCGTCCTTCGCGACACCGTCGTCCTCGCACGACTTGTAGCGGCGCTCGATGTAGCCGGGCCACAGGTCGAAGCCCTCGCCGACCCAGGACGGCTGGGCGTTGGTGTTGCCCGTCCGCCCGTCCACGCTGCCGGAGGAGTACGCGACGGCCAGATCGGGCTCCAACTCGCCGGGGACGGGCGGCACCCGCATCGGGTACGACCAGGTGAATTCACCGGAGTTGTCGCCCATCTCCCAGGTGGCCGAGGCCGACAGCGACGTCGCAGTGTAGTCGCCCTGCGAGCCAGACTCGCCCGCGGCGGCCATCAGCAGCGTGCCGCCGGGCTCGGCGTCCACCTCCGTGGTCAGCGTGCGTGCCGCCGCGTCATTGCGTGCCGGCAGAGGGGCGGCCTTGCCGCACTGCGGCAGCCAGGGGCTGGTCAACGCGCACGACGGCAGCCGCCACATGCGTAGCCGGGAGCCGTACGAGCCGCCGAAGGCCTGGGTGAACGCGGCGTAGTCCAGACGGACACCGACCTTGCCGCTGGTGCTCGCGTCGCTGGAGGCCACGGTGAAGGCGACCCCATCGGCTCCCGCGTGGCGGCCGGTCGGTTGGTCCAGCAGCCGTACACGTACCCGTTCCGCGCCGGCCTTCGCGTCGGCGGGGGGCAGCAGAGAGATCGGGAGGGCGCCGGCCCGGGCAGCGCCTCGCCCGGGCACATCGGCTTCCGCGGTGCCGGCCGCCGGCCAGTCGATCAGCGTGGGCGGCGCCGTCCTGCCGGCGGGTCCGGGCCGGCGCGATGTGGCCGCGAGACGACGGCCCTTGACCGTCCGTTCGGGATTGTCCAGTTCGGGGCGGCCGGGTCCGGCGGCCGCGGCAGGCGCGGCCGAGGACAACGCCACCGTCATCGCCGCCGTCAGCACAGCGACCATCCCCGCGGCGACCGCCCGGGACAGAGGACCCGTCCGCGGTGTCCGTACCGCACGGCCTCTCATGCCACCCTCCACCAGCCCGGCAAGCCGTTGGACAATGCTCGTCCTCATCCGGCCCACCCCCGGGTGACAGCGCGCGGGAGCGCGGGCTCGAGGTTTACCTTCATCACGACCTCCGCAGGGCAGGACACGACAAGAGATCAAGGCTCGCGCCCCGTGGCGGGGCGCGAGCGGCCGATGAGGGATCAGGGGCCGGAGGCGGTGTCCAGTTCGCCGCCGGTGGCCAGTATCTGGACCTGCTCCTGGGTGAGCGCGCCCTGGTAGGCCCACACGTCGTCGATGGCATCGGGCCAGAATTCACCGCCGAACCTGTTGCGGCCGACCTGCAGCCCACCGTTGGCTGCGGTGAACCCCAACACCTGGTCCTCCTGGGAGACGCCTAGTGAGCTCTCCTCAAGCTGGCCGTTGACGTACAGGCTCATCCGGTCGCGCAGTGCGTCGTAGACGAGCGCGAGGTGGTCCCAGTCCCACTCGGTGAAGGCCGAATGGTCGGCCTGACGCAGTTCGGAGGTGGCGGTGGAGTCGGCGTTGCGCATCTGGATCTGCCAGCCTCCGGCCTCAGGGTCGGCCGGGTCGGGCACGTACCGCAGAGCGAAGGCGTTGGCGTTCGCTCCCGCCTGCGAGAACACGGTCTTGGCCGCCTGCGGGCGGCCCATGTTGCGCACCCAGCCGGCCACCGTGAAACTCCCGTCGGTATGCACCGGAGGGGTGGCCGTCTCGGCGTAGGCCGCGGTGCCGTTGAGCAGCAGCCCCGCACTGGACACGTAGCGGAAGCCCGCGGCGGGGTCGATGACGGCGCCCGCCGCGAGGGTGAGGTGCTGGGCGCCGGCGGGCTCGCCCGCACCATTGACGTTGAGCTTCCAGCGGCCCTTCACCACCGGGTGCTGGGTGACGAGTTCCTCGGCCTCGACCGCGCCCACGGACCGGTCGTAGAGGCGCACGTCGTCGATCAGGCCAGGCCACTGGTCCACGTAGGCGCCCAGCCACCTGCTGCGGCCGATCTGCAGCCCGCCACCCGCGTGCCACACCGCCTCCAGCGGGCCGCTGTCGGTACCCTGCTCACCGTTGACGTAGATGCGCAGTTTGCGGGTGACCGCGTCGTGAACGCCGACCAGATGGGTCCAGGAACCGGCGGTCGCAGTGGCCTTGGAGACCGCCTGGTCCCAGCCGCTCGCGTCGGTGTCGGTCCTGGATTTGGCGAACACCCATTTCTTGATGCCGCCGTCGTACTTCAGGTAGAAGCCGCTCTTACGCAGCCCGTCCTGGGAGACGACTGTGTAGTTCTTGTCGAGCTGGCTGGTCTCCATGCGCACCCATGCCGACACCGCGAAGTTCTTGGTGGTGTCCACGACCGGTCCGTTCGTGGCGGCGTGGCCGGTGGACCCGTCCAGCCGCAGCGCCGTACCGTCCTGGCCGGCCTGCCCGAGCGTCGCGCCGCCCGACAGCGCGGCCTGGACAGTGGTGGCGGTGCTGTAGACGCGCCCGTCCCCGGCCTCTTCGTTCATGGGCCAGTACGCGACCGGATCGGCACCGGGTGGTGTCCCGCCCGCCGCGAGCTGCTGGGCCTCCTGGTCCGGCAGCGCCCGCTGGAACAGTTTGACCTCGTCGATGCCCCCGGGCCACTGGTTGACCTGGGCGTCGTTGTACTTGCTGCGGCCGATCTGGAAGGCGCCCCTGGCCGGCCAGGCGGTCACGCCGCTCACCGTGCCGGCGAGCTGCCCGTTGACGTAGAGGCGCAGCTGGCCGGAGGACCGGTCGTAGACGCCGCAAAGGTGCGTCCACGCGTTCAGCGATATCGGGGTGTCGCCCCTGGCGCTGTACCAGGCTCCCCCGCCGTCGCCGGCGGTGTCGGTGCTGGGCATTTTGATCTCCGGCTGCCCTGAGGGGAGGATGCCGAGTTGGAAGCCGCTCTGGTGCACCCCGTCCTGCGCCAGCGCGTTGACCATGGCGTACCTCGCCGGCCTGACCCACGCGGAGACGGTGAAGCTGTCGTCGGTGCGCAGCACGGGCAGGTTCGTCTCGGCGTGGCCGCTGGTGCCGTCGAGGGTGAGTGACGTGCCCACCTGGCCGGCGCCGCCCAGCGTGGCGCCGCCGCGGAGGTACGCCGCCGTGCCCGGGCTGCGGCCCGTCACGCTCGTCGCGCCTGCGGTCTCGTCCAGCGTGAACCGGGCCGCGGCCTCCGCGCCTGCCCTGGCCCAGAACTCGTAGGTGGTCGGTGCGCTGTTCTGGTGGGCTTGCGTGAACGCCTGAACGGTCAGCAGGTTGGGGCCGGATCGGCTGGGCGCCACGGCGACCTGGCGTGCGGCGCCGTTGCTCGTTGTGACGGTGGTGAGGGGGGCGCCGTTCAGCTTCAGCTCGTAGCGGGCCGCGGCCCTGGCCGGGTCGCTGATGGTGAACGTGCCGGCGTCGCCGACGCCGCCGTGCCAGCTCTGGTCACCGGGGTATTCGGCCGACGACACCGAGGGCGCGGCCGGTACGGAGGGGTCGTAGTAGAAGTAACAGCCGGTCTGGGCGCCGTCGTAGCTCCACGGGCCCCATTGGACGCCGTCCCATGCTCGTACGCCCCAGCCGATGAGCTTCTTCTGTGGGATGGAGGTGGGAAGCTTGATCTGGTGCCTGCTGCCCGAGGTCAGCGCCGGTGTCAGCGCTGAGGTCCATTTGGCGCCCCAGTCAGAGCCGTCGGCGTTGTTGGCCCAGTGCAGGGTGAACTGGCCTCGTACCTTATTGGCGTCCTCGGTGTCCGGATCCCACAGGTAGGCGTAAACCGTGGACAGGTCGTTGACCCACTGGGCCCCTCCCTTATCCACGCAATCGGTGCCCGGGCTGGCGAACATCGATCCGGTGTTGGGCTGGTGCGGCGGCCGGTTGTACTGGATGCGCAGGTAGGCGTCGTCGGCGAACCGCTTCCACCAGGCCATCGAGCTCTCGCTGTAGGCCTTCAGGCCGAAGGTGATGGTGGAATGCCCCTTGTTCACGGCGCTCTGCACGTGGGTGCGGAGCTTGGACCCGCCGAACTCGACCGGCGCCCGCGCGCAGTAGGCCACATCGCGCGAGGTCAGATGCTCAAGCCAGGCGTTCTTGGTGTTGTTCCAGGTCGCTGCGGAGGTGAGAGAGTTGGTCCGCCACAGTTGCACCGAGGTGGGGTTGTCGCAGTTGTAGGCCGCGGTTTCGTAGGCGACGAACTCGGCCGACTCGATGTACTTGCCTTTGATGGAGGGCAGCTTCATCCGGTAGAAGAGCCGCTTGGTCTGGTTCTTCACGCACCGGCCGTCCTTGGCGACCTCGCAGCGGCCCATGCCCTCGGTGGCGTTGCCGTTAAATTTGGGATAGTTCTCGTCGGGGTAGCCCGAGGACACCATGCCCCAGTAGTAGGCGGCGCTGGTCTGCCACACCGGGTCGATGTAGACGGGGAACGTGGTGTCGGGTGAGGTCAGCAATCCCTGGTCCGGGGTCAGCTCCAGTTGGCGCTCTCCTAGGCCGACCTGCACGTCGGCGGTTCGGGATCCTTCTCCCGGCCCCTTGCTCAGGTCTTGGGCGCGAGTGGTCATGCCGCGCGCCGCGTCCGCGGCGGGCGGTGAGGAGTCCCACATGACCGGGGAGGGCGCCTCGAACACGGCTTCCCCGGTGGTGCCGTCCTCGGCTCGCAGCATTCCAGCGGCGTCTCGGTCCACCGACAGCCGGGAGGTACCCAGGGTGAAGGCCAGCCGGCTCAGCCGAGGATCCCTGGCCGCCGCCGCCGTTTTGACCACGAGGGTGTGCGAGAAGCCGTCCGACAGCGCCCGTACGCGCAGATCGATGTCGCGCCCCAGAACACCCTGGTAGACGGCGCTGTCCTCGTCCAGGACCGGCTCGGGTAACGTGCCAGGCCACGACAGCGACAGTTCGCGGCCCGCCCTGGACATCCGCACCAGCGGCTCCTGCCCGCCGCCGGACAGCCGCAGCCCGACAGCGGTCGCGGCCGGGACGATTCCGGAACCGTCCCGCCGCAGCGAGGTGTCGATGCTGACCCACTGGCCGTCGTGGCGGGTGCGCACCGGCCGCAGGTGCTCGGTCACCTCGAACCGTCCATTGGGCAGGACCATGACCGTGCGGTGCTCGCCCCGCTGTGACAGCACCTCCACCGGCCGCCCCGACTTCCGCGCCAGCGTGGCGGCGGTGTAGTCGGTCACCGCTGTGTCGGCGGGCGGCTCCTTGGGCGGTTCCGTGACCGCGGCCGCACCCGCCTCGGACCCGCCCACGCTCAGGCTCGCCAGCACGGCGAGAACCGCCACGCCCTGGGCCATAACGCGCCTTAATCGGCCTATGCCGCCGAGCATCACCAGCATCGCGACCCGCTCTCCACACCCGTCCTGATGATCAGAAACTAGACGGGGCATGATCGTTCGGCCATTCGGCGCTAGATTGAATCTTGACTACAACCATCGCGGTAGTCGCCGCCGGGCAGTCAACCTACGGTGTACGCCCGGGCATCGGTGGTGCTTCGTGTTCCATCAGTCGAGCTCGGGCGCGAGGTCCCCAACCTCGGGCGTCCTGTTGGCACGAGCGGTGACCAGGCCCGTCTCATAGGCCAGGACCACCGCCTGCGCACGGCTGGTCAGGTTGAGCTTGGCCATGGCCCGGTTGAGGTGGGTCTTCACGGTCGCCTCGCTGACGACCAGCTGTGCCGCGATCTCGGCGTTGGCCATACCTGTGCCCACAAGGCGCATCACCTGCAATTCGCGGCCGGTGAGCAGGCCGAGATTCGGCACCTCGGAAGACAGGCAGGCAGGTCCGCTCCCTTGCGTGTACGCCTCGATCAGGCGGCGGGTGACACTCGGGGCGAACAGCATGTCGCCGGCGGCGACCATGTCGATGGCGGCCAGGAGGCGCTCGGGCGGGGAGTTCTTCAACAGGAAGCCAGACGCTCCGACCGACAGCGCCGCGAAGACGTATTCGTCGAG
Source organism: Nonomuraea sp. NPDC049486 (assembly GCF_040676925.1). Taxonomy (NCBI): domain Bacteria; kingdom Bacillati; phylum Actinomycetota; class Actinomycetes; order Streptosporangiales; family Streptosporangiaceae; genus Nonomuraea; species Nonomuraea sp. NPDC049486. Next base: position 31,880 of record NZ_JBFAPV010000009.1, on the reverse strand, counting down.
ATCGAAGGTGGTGAGCATGACCACCTTCGGAGGCGCCTGGCGGGCCTGCGCCAGCATGCGGCGCGTGGCCTCTATCCCGTCGAGGCGCGGCATGCGGATGTCCATCAGCACGACGTCCGGCCGGGTGGCCGCAGCCAGCGACACCGCCTCGTCGCCGTCCGCTGCCTCCCCCACCACCTCGAGGCCGGGTGCGGCACGCAGCAACGCGGCCAGGCCCGCGCGGATCAGGATCTGGTCGTCGACGACGAGCACACTGGTCATTCCAGGTCTGCCCCTTTCACCTGAGCATTTCCGCTTTGCTGCGCGCCGCCCGGTGGCAGGGGCAGGGTGAGCACGACCTCGAACCCGCCCTGGGGGCGTGGCCCGGCGATCACCGTTCCGCCGTACAGCCTGGCGCGTTCCCGCATCCCCGGCAAGCCGTGCACTCCGGCGTCCGAGGGCCGGGCGGCGGGTGGCGGCCCGGCACCGTCATCGCTGACGCGCACGGTCAGGCCGGCCGCGGCGTATTCCAGTTCGACGACGGCGCTGGCCCGGCCCGCGTGTTTGAGCACGTTGGTCAGCGACTCCTGGACGACCCGGTAGACGCATTGGTCGGCGCCCGGCCCGACCGGCCTGGGCACGCCCCGCACTCTCACCTCGACCGGCACCCCGGCGGCCCGGACCCGGTCGGCCAGTTCGTTCAGCCGGGCCAGGCCGGGAGCGGGAGCGTAGCCGGGACCGTCACCGTTGGTGCGCAGCACGGCCAGAAGCCTGCGCATCTCCTCTTGGGCTTCGAAGCTGCTGGCGGCGATGGTGTCCAGGGCCGTGCGGGCCATGCCGGGGTCGGACGAGAAGACGTACCGGGCCAGTCCGGCCTGGACAGACACCACGGACATGTGGTGGGCGACGATGTCGTGCAGTTCGCGGGCGATGCGCACGCGTTCCTCGGTGACCGCCCTGTTGGCCCGGTCTTCCTGCTCGCGCCGTAGTCGCGAGCTGAGCACTGACACCTGGCGCCGGTCGACGCCGAAGGCCCACATGACCATCACCGCCAGGGTCTGTCCCAAGGCCGCCGTCACCGACACCAGCTGTGCTCCTGCCACCAGCACCAGCAGCCCGACGGCCGCCGAGCAGATCAACGACACCTTCACCGGCCGTCGCGCGGTCACCGTGTACAGCGCCACCAGGGACGCCCACGAAGCCATTGGTGGGTAGCCGAGAAGCAGGTAGACCGCCCAAACGGTCCACGTGACCATCAGCACGATCATCGGGGCGTGACTGCGCCAAGCCAGTGGCAGGTTTCCCAGACAGATGAGCAGAAGGGCAAGAGTATCGAGGGGCGGCCAGCCAGGCTCGGAGAACTGGGTCGCCGACCCGTAACATGCCCCGGTGAGCAGCACGGCCAGAGCGGTGTCGAGGACCCGCTTGTCGATCCTGTGGAGCCGCTGCGCGCGGCCGCGCAACCACGTGATCACCGGTCGGAGCATAGAACCCGCCGCCCCGCTTCGTCATCGGATCAGAGGCTGATCCCGGCTACCGCCGTGGTCGGCCTGTCTTGCCGGCCGGCAAGCGGCGACTGCTGCGGAAGGTGGACATCGCGGATGTCTCCCACGGTGGGTGTAGTGGATTTCGACGACTGTGGGTTGATGATCGCGGGCGGGAGCGGCGGCTATCGTGTCGGCGCCACCAACGCACGCGCCGAAACGAGGAGAGACATGCGCCGAGGCACGGTCCGCTGGTTCAGCGTCTTCCTGACCGTTGCGAGTGTGTCCGGGACTCTGTCCCTGGCCTCCCCGGCTGCCACCGCCGCTGCCCGGGACGGCCTCGCCCCCGTCGCCGACACCTATGTCGTCACGGAGGCGCCGGGCAACGTCTACGGGACGGCGGCCAAGCTGGCGGCCTCCCACTGGAACACCCCCTGGCACAGCCAGGCCTACCTCAGGTTCTCGGTGCCCGCGCCGCCCGCCGGGCGAAGCATCGCCTCGGCCCGGCTGGAGATGCTCTACCAGAAGACCGAGCAGCAGGCGAGCGTCACCGAACTGCGGTCGGTGGCCGACAACTCCTGGACCGAGTCCATGACGTACGCGTCCCGTCCCGCCGTCGGCCCCGTCGTGGCGACCGCCACCCTGCCCGCGCCCGGCGCCACCGCCATCAGTTTCGACGTGTCCGCCACCGTGCGCGCGGCCGGCACGTACTCCTTCGCGATGACCAACCCCACCGCCCAGTCGGCGACCGTCGTGCACTCACGCGAGGCCGGTGACCTGGGCCCTCGCCTGATCGTCTCCTACGCCGGGCCGACTCTGTGCGGGGCCTCCTTCGCCGCCGAAACCGGCGAGACGTACCAGCAGGCGCTGGCTCGCGAGGACTCCCTGTTCGGCGGGCTGGAGGCGGTGCGCGTCTTCTACGGCGGGCTGCCGCAGCCCTGGCCCGGCAAGCTGGACGCCGGCAACCGCCCCATGGTCATCTCGTTCAAGGCCAGCCCTGGTGCTGTCCTCGCCGGAACCCATGACGCGGCGATGCGCACCTGGTTCGCCGCGGCGCCGCGCGACCAGGACATCTACTGGAGCTTCTACCACGAACCTGAGGACAACATCAGGAACGGCGAGTTCACCGCCGCCGATTACCGTCAGGCCTGGAGCCGGCTGGCCGCGCTGGCCCGCGAGGCGGCCAACCCCCGCCTGCGCGGCACGCTCATCCTGATGGGCTGGACGGTGGATCCGGCCTCCGGCCGCAACTGGCGCGAGTACTACCCCGGCCGCGCCGCGCTCGACGTGCTGGCCTGGGACGTCTACAACTACGACACCACCGCCGCCAAGGGCCGCTACCTTGCTCCCGCCACCCTGCTGGATGCGACCTTCGCGGTGAACCGGGCCGAGAACCTCCCGCACGGCGTCGCCGAACTCGGCAGCCACATCGCCGCGGGCGACGACGGCACCGGCCGGGCCGCCTGGCTCGCCGACATGACCGGCTATCTCGAGCGGCACGCCTCGGTGTGGGCCCTCTACTTCGACCTGGACTGGCCCACCGGCGACTACCGGCTGCGCGACCCGGCGAGCCGCACCGCCTGGAGCGCGTTCTGCTCCTGACCGTCGCGGTATTCGGACTTCGGCCGGTTCCTGAGGCCGATACGGGTGAGGTGGGGGAGCCACAGGAGCTCACCTCATCCCGATGCCACGGGACACTCCTGTGACCTGCCGCACCTGCCGGTAATCCTCACCGGTTACTTGCAACTCGGACGCCAATTCCTCGGCCGGCTGCCGGGCTCAGCGCGCCCACGATCTCGCATCACCTGAAGACCCTGCGCACCGCCGGGCAGGCGGGACTGGCGGGAGGTTACTACCTGCGCCGGGCCGAGTCAGCTTCGTCATCCTCGGCTTCTTTTTCCCGGGTTAGCGTCCACGGGAGTGGTGTACGGGTTTGAACCCGTTCGTCACCTTGGCGCCCGTAAGGGAAGATCGATGTGACATGAGGGCGGCCACTCCGCGATCCTTCACAGCTGTCGAAGGCATAAGAAGGAGAACGAGAAGTGGCCGCTAAAGACATTCTGCCTGCTGAGGGTGAGTGGTTCGATGAGACCCTCGCCACGGCGTCGCCTGATGTGCTGCGCGGCCTGGTGGCCCGCGGTCTGTCCGGTGTCAGTCTGGTGATCTCCGACTGTCATGCCGGGCTGCGCGATGCGATCGCCTCCACCCTGCCCGGTGCCTCCTGGCAGAGGTGTCGCGCGCATTACGCCCGAAATTTGGCGACCTGCGTCCCGAAGGCGGCTCAGCCGTGGGTGTCGACCATGCTGCGCACCGTCTTCGAGCAGCCCGACGCCGCCTCGGTGCGGGCCCAGCACCGCCAGGTCGTCCAGGCACTGGAGGACAAGTACCCCAAGGCTGCCGAGCATTTGGACGAGGCGCGCGACGACATCCTGGCCTTCGCCGTCTATCCCAAGACGGTGTGGCGGCAGATCTGGTCGAACAACCCGCAGGAGCGGCTGAACAAGGAGATCCGCCGCCGCACCGACGTGGTCGGCATCTTCCCGCACCGCGAGGCCATCGTCCGGCTGGTCGGCGCGGTGCTGGCCGAGCAGCACGACGAGTGGACCGAAGGCCGGCGCTACCTCGGCCTGGAAGTCCTCGCCGACTGTCGCAAGGCCGCCGAGAGAAAGGCACAAGCAGACACCACTGATGCAAGTGTGACTAATAGTGCTATTGCTGCTTAAATAGGATTTTAGATCGCAGAGTGGTTGAATCTCATACACCACGATCTTGGACGCGGCCGCTCCCGGGAACGGCCGGGCGGAGCGTGGCAGCACGCCTGGGCATCGCTACGTCTGTTCTCGCCCGCCCAGTTCAGTTCGCTGCCAGGCCGTATGATGCCCGGCCCCCCGACGGTGGCTACCTACTTTGTTGATCGTCTGTCAAAGGAACGTCTCGCGGTCGCCCGCGCGAACTGGCCGAGCAGGGACTGGACGCCGGCCCAGGAGGCCGGCCGCAGGAAGGGACGCGCTGGGACGAGCCGGTCGCCGGCTACGTCGCCGACGGTCGACATCCCGCGGAACGCGCCCACCTGCAGGGATGATGGTCGCATGGACGTGAACGAGGTGCTGTTGCCGGGCGTCGGACTGCGGTATGAGTTCACCACCCAAGCGGGGGACCGGATCGGCGTGGTGGCCTGGCGTACCGGCGAGTTCGAGGTGGTCGGCTATGCCGGCGACGACCCGGACGAGGGCTCGCCACTGTTCCGGCTGAACGAGGACGAGGCCGAGGCGCTGGCCCAGATCCTGGGCGCGCCCCGGATCGCCGAGCGGTTCGCCGACCTGACCCGGGAGGTGCCCGGGCTGAGCTCCGAGCCAGTGAAGGTGGGTTCAGGTTCGCCTTACGTGAACCGCCCACTGGGACACACGCGAGCGCGCACCCGCACCGGAGCCTCGGTCGTGGCGATCGTGCGCGGGGAGGACGTGATCGCCTCGCCCGGCCCCGACCATGTACTGCGGCCCGCGGACGTGCTGGTCGTGGTCGGCACCCCGGAGGGGATCGACGGCGTCAAACGCATCATCCGGGGCTGATCGCGTGCACGTCTCGATCGCGCTGCTGCTTGAGCTGGGCCTCATCCTGACCGTCCTCAGTCTTCTCGGGGCCTTGGCCCGCCGCGTGAGCCTGTCGCCGATCCCGCTCTACCTGGTGGCAGGCCTGACACTCGGTGAGGGGGGCCTGGTGCCCGTCCCCGCCGCCGCAGCGTTCGTCCACGCCGGGGCCTCCATCGGGATCGTGCTGTTGCTGCTGGCTCTGGGGCTGGAGTTCTCCATCGGCGAGTTCGCCGCGAGCATGCGCCATCACCTGCCGTCCGCCGGCGTGGATCTGCTGCTCAACGGCATTCCCGGCGCTGTGGCGGGCTGGTTGCTCGGCCTGGACGGCGTCGGGGTCCTGGCGCTGGCCGGCGCCACTTACATCTCCTCCTCGGGGATCATCGCCCGACTGCTGGGCGACCTGCGGCGGCTGGGCAACAGGGAGACCCCGTCGGTGCTGTCGGTGCTGGTGCTGGAGGATTTCTCGATGGCCGCCTACCTGCCGGTGCTGGCCGTGCTGGCCTCCGGCGGCCTTTGGTGGCAGGCGCTGGCAGGCGCGCTGGTCGCGGTCGGGGCCGTGCTGGCCGCTTTCGCCGGCTCCTTCCAGTGGGGGCACCACATCGGCCGGCTCGTGGAGCACCCGGACGACGAACAGCTCCTGTTGCGCGTGCTCGGGCTGACCATGGTCGTCGCGGCGCTGGCCGAGTACGTGCATGCCTCGGCGGCAGTGGGCGCGTTCCTGGTCGGCCTGACCCTCACCGGACGGACCGCCGAGCGGGCTCGTGCCGTCATAGCACCGCTGCGTGACCTGTTCGCCGCGGTGTTCTTCCTGGCCATCGGCCTGTCGGTGGTTCCCGCCGACCTGCTGCCAGTGCTGCCGGCCGCGCTGGTGCTGGCCGTGGCCACCGGGCTGACCAAGATCCTCACTGGCTGGTACGCGGCCTCCCGCGACGGAGTGAACCGGCGCGGAAGGCTGCGCGCGGGCGCCGCACTGATCGCCCGGGGAGAGTTCTCCATCGTCATCGTCGGCCTGACTGGGCCCCAGCTTCCCACCCTGGCGCCGTTGGTGACCGCCTATGTGTTCGTCCTGGCGGTCACGGGGCCGCTCATCACCCGCTTCGCCGGCGCCCGGCACCCCAGGCGACCCGTTGACCAGCAACGGGAATCCTCGTCTGCGTTACGGATCGGCCGGTGCTCGTGGCCCGCGAGGGGCGATCGATGTGGAGATGCCCCGGACTTCCATCAGCGGATCTGTCTCGCTGGGCGCTCAGCTGTCCTGGGCCGACGGGTACCGGCCGGCCTGGCGGTAGACGGCGGTGGGGTAGCGCAGCATCTCGTCGGCGTCCGGGGGGCTGCAGGACGCGGTACGTGAGCGCGCCTGCCATCATGTCGATCAGCACGTCGAGGTCGGCGTCCGGGTCCACCAGGCCGTCCTGCTGGGCGCGCCTGAGCATCGCGGTGGCCAGTTCGCGGCGGGGCAGGATGTAGTGCTCCCAATAGACCTTCATCAGCCGCGGATGGCTCACCGCGGACCCCATGGTGCTCCGTCCAGCCAGCGGGTGATCTCGGCGGCGCCGCCCTTGCAGGCCAGGTTGCCGTCCGGGCGCACCAGCATGGGCGGTTCGTCTATGCGGAGCGGGACAACCTGGTCGCCGAGCCGCCTCGAAGGCGGCGTCGGCTGCACGCTCGCGCGCGCGGCTCGCCGCTGCGCTCCATGGCCATACGGATGGTGAGGGCTGCCCATGGTGGGGATGCCGGTCGCCGACCATCCGGCCAGCGCACACCAGCGAGACCTCCCGTTACCGGAACCCATCCCCGTCGACGACCCGGCAGGTAGAGGTTGCGCGGGATTCATAGGTGACCCCCGCCGGGCATGGCGACCGCCTCGGTGCCCAGCAAGGCGAGCGCGGGCTCGCGGAGACGCGCGGGCGGGTAGAAGCAATCCTCCTCACCCGTGGCCACCACCACGGGAGTGTCCCGCCACCGACGCACCAGGGGCGCGGGCAGCAGTGACGGGGCCAGGCTGGTGCGGCTGTGCCGGGCGACCAGGGTCATCCACTCCGCCAGTTCGTGGGTCGCGCCTGTCGTCTTGTGCGCGGCGCCGCTCATGTGGCACAGCAGGGCTTGACTGCGGCCGGCGGTGGCGGTGGCCAGCCAGGGGCAGGGTGACCCGTATCAGCGCGGGGGTGGCCCACGACCACAACCGGTCCGGTATTCAGCTGGCCGACGACCTCCGCGGCCCTGCGGCCGTAGGCGGACAGGCGTCCCCGTCCGGGCCGGCGCGCCTCGCTCAAGCCGGGCTGGCCCGGCAGATCGGCCACTGGCTGCTGCCGCGCGTGGCCGTCGCCGTGCACCACGGTGGCGTCGGCACGGTCGCGGCGGCGCTGCGCGCGGGCCCCGGCCCCCTACCTGCACGCCTGTGCCCTGCTCGGCGTGCACCCAGCCCGGTCGATCGCGATCGAGGACCGCCGGCATGTTCATTATCGGCGTGCCTTCCCGCCCGCAGCTGATCCTGGACTCCGACCTATACGCCCCCGCTCTGGACGACCTCCAGGTCTGGGAGACGCTCGGCATCACCACCAGGATGATTTCCCAGGCGCCGGACCGTAGCTGGGCGTAGATACCACTTTCGGCGAGCCGTCTTTCGGTATAAGCATATCGTGCTTTTATTTCGGACCCTAATACCGGTGGCGAAAGAGGAAGGCCTTACATGTCCGCATCGAAAGGGAATGGAGGCGTGAGCGCTGATCGGGTTGCGATGCGGTTGCGACGAGGTCATGATCCAGTTTTGGGTTTGCACAGTAATATCCAAAATGATCAGATTTCTTACGAAATCACTGCTGTCACAGCACCGACCGCCTTCTCGCCGTGAATGGAGACTCCTGTGCGGTTCGCCATCTTGGGCCGGCTCCAGGTCGACCGCGAGGGAGAGCAGGTCGAGATCACCCGTACCAGGCGGCCGCTGCTGGCCACACTCTTGCTGGCCGGCTCCGACGGGGTCGGTGCCGAGACACTCATGCAGGCGGTCTGGGGCGACACCTACGGTCGCGAAAACTCCCTGAAAACCGCCTTGTCACAGCTTCGCCGACTACTTCCAGGACGCATTCCGTCAGCACGTGCTCACGGATACCGCATCACGCTCCGCGCCGACGACCAATTCGACCTTGCCGAATTCCGGCGCCTTGCTGAGGAGGGCAGGACGCGGATATCAGCGGGGGATCAACAAACCGCAGTCGCCTCGTTACGCCGGGCATTGGAATGGTGGGGCGATCCCCCGCTGGCCGACGTGCCCGAGGACCCCATTCGACTGGCGACCTGGCGGCAAGAACTACTGTGGGAGCGCAAGGTCACTCAACAGGATCTCCTGCGCGCGCGAATCAAGACCGGCGAACACCAGGAACTCCTCGGCGACCTGCGCCGAGAACTGGCCGACGATCCACTGTCGGAGATACTCAACGCGTTGCTGATGACCGCCCTGTACCGGGCGGGCTATCGGGTGGAGGCGTTGCGGCACTACGACACCCTCGCGACGCTGCTGGCCCAGGACACTGGCGCGGACCCCGGGATGAAGCTGCGCCGGTTACGCGACGAGATCGCCGCAGACACCCTCGATCCCCGGATCCTGGACGACGACGAACCGGCCGCCCCCACCATCGCCTGGGGAGCGGCAGGACTACCTCCGGCTCAGCTTCCACCGGCCGTGAGCGATTTCACCGGTCGTGCGGCGGAGGTGGAGGAGCTGTCGCGCTATCTACGCACCGCCGGCGGGTCCGGCCGTGTGCCCATCGCGGCCGTCAGCGGCTCCCCTGGAGTGGGCAAGTCGGCGCTGGCGCATCAGGTGGCGCACTTGCTGCGGTCGCATTTCCCGGACGGCCAGATCTACGTGCACTTCGCCGGCATGTCCGACCGGCCGCGGGAGATCGCCGACGTGCTGGGGGAGATACTGGCCGCGCTGGGGATCGAGCTCGCCAGCGTGCCAGCCACCGTCGCCGGACGCACCGCGCTGTATCGCTCGGTCCTGTCGGGGCGCCGGGTCCTGGTGGTGCTCGACGATGTGTCCGGCATGCATCAGGTGGATCCGCTGCTGCCCGGCACACCGGGATGCGCGGTGATGGTGACCAGTCGCGCGCACCTGGTCGGCGGGGCCGGTATGCGTACCGTGCGGCTGGAGCCGCTGTCGCCGGCCGAATCGCTGAGCCTGCTGGGTGAGATCATCGGCTCCGCGCGCATCCGGTCCGACACGACCGCGGCCGCCGACATCGTCGATGCTTGTGACGGGCTCCCGCTGGCCGTGCGGATTGCCGGTGCCCGGCTGTCGGGACAGCCGCAGTGGCCGCTGGCGACGTTCGCCACGCGGTTGCGCAAGCGGCTGCTGAGCATGCTGCGGGCCGATGGCATGACGGTCGAGGCTGGGATGGCCGACAGTTATGAGTCGCTGCCGGATCTCGCGGCGCGGGTCTTCCGCCTGGCCTCCCTGCTGCGGCCGGGCGGATTCGCCGGCTGGGAGGTGGCCATGCTGGCAGGCGGAGATGTCGACGATGTCGAGGACGTGCTGGAAAGCCTGGTCCGGCACAGCCTGCTGTCCACGATCGGGGTGGATTCGCTCGGCCAGCCGCGATATCGGCAGCACGATCTGCTGCGTGTCTTCGCCGCCGCGCGTCTGGCCGAGCGTCCCAACGAGCGCGACCGGGCCATTCACCGGCTGACGCTGGGCTGGCTGGAGCTCGCGGGCCTGGCCGATGAGCAGATCGCCCCGGAGCCGCATGACCCGCCGGTCGTGGCGCTGGAGATGTCGAAGTTCGCCCCGTCGAACGTCCGTCAGTTGATTGTGGACGACGTCGATGGCTGGCTGGCGACCGAGGCGGCGAATCTCCTGTACGTGGTCCGCATCGCTTGCGATCACGGGCAGCAGCGCCTGGCCATGGGGCTGGCGTTGCGCGTGACGTCCTATCTGTATCGCGAGAGCCGCCATCGCGACGCCGAGGACATGTGGCGGCGCCTGCTGCAGATGCTCTCACCCTCCGACGTACGGCTGGCCGCGGAGGCGCGTCATCGCCTGGCCGCGCTGATCATGCGTCGTGCGGGCGGAGCCCAGCGCGCGATGCCGCTGCTCAACGAGTGTGTGGCCGTGCGGGAAAGCAGTAAAGACGCTCTTGGGCTGGCACGATCGCTCGCGTTGCGAGCAGTGTGCCGTCGTCAACTCGCCGCCGCGGCGCCGGTCGCCTCTGATCGCGACGCTTTGCTGTTCGAGGCCGAGACGGATGCCCATCGGGGACTGCAGATCGCCCACGACATCGCCAACCAGTACGCCGAGCTGTTGTGCCTGCGTGCCATGGCCACCGTGGTCAGCGCCCACGGTGACCATGAGCGCGCGCTCGTCCTAGGCCGTGAGGCGGTGGCAGTGGGCGGCCAACTCGCCAGGAAACCGCAGGATCGGTCCTACCTGCGGTGGGCTCTGCAGACGCTGGCGGCGTTGATGCTGAACGCTGGCGACGCGGAGCCCGCGCTCAGGCTGAGTGACCAGGCGCGCGAGCTGAGCGTGGAGATCCGGCACCGGGCCGGGCAGGCGCACGCGCAGGAGGTGGCCGGTGACGCGCTGGCCGCACTGGGCCGCCGGAAGGAGGCCGACGGACGCTTCCAGGAGGCGGCCGCGATGTTCGAAGCCGACGGGAGAGCGGACCAAGCCGGGCGATGCCGGGCCAAGCTGGCCGAATAGCCGCCCAGGCGCGACGAGGCACAGGGAATCAGCCCGGGTCGAAGACCCGGTGGGCGGCCCCGTCCCGGCCGGCCGACCGTGCGCCGCCTTGGTCACGGCGCCGCGAACCGGGTTCTCGCCGAGGCTCGTGCCCGCCCCGGCAGAGATCTTTTGCTGGCGCAAAACATCTTGCCGTGGCCAGCACCACCCGGTTGCGTCCCTCGCCCACGGCGGCGCTGTGTCTGCCTTGCCGGAACGGGCCCCACCACACGGCCCGCTCGCCCCACAGCCGATCAGAATCCGCCGCGCCCGACGAGGCGCCGGCCGAGGAAGGGCCTCACGCATGGACATCCAGATCAGCATCACCGGCAGGATCGCTTTCCCGCCCCGTTTCTTCCCCGCCAAGGGTGACTCGCCCGCCATGTGGTCGGCCAAGCTGGAGGTCAACGGGCCTCCGACGCCGGGCCGCGACGGCGCCTCGTACGTGCCGACCCGGCAGGTCGAGGTGGTCACCTACGGACTGGAGGCCATCCGCGCAGGCGAGTCCTACCGCCAGGGCCACCTGCTGGTGGTCCAGGGATGCGACATGGTCGCCCGGAGCTTCGAGTCCAAGGACCGCGCCGGTCACAAGACCGTACGCAGCATCGTCAAGATCACCACGACCGCGATCGGGCTGTGCTCGCGCTACAGCATGGTCACCGAAAGCACCAGCCCCTCGCAGTCCGGCGCCGCCTCCCCGCGGATGGTGCAGGGAGCCTCCGCCGCCGACGAGGCTCAGCCCGTCGCGGCGGCCTGACGCCGCCCCAAGCCGAAGAGGCGCCGGCCTTCCCTCCCGCCGGCGTCTCTTCGTTCCTCCCGCCGCCCGCCCTGCCGGGTCCTTCGCGCACTCGCCTGCGCGGAAGGGCGGGCGGCGGGAGCCCTCCTCCCCTTCCCTTCGCTTCCACCTCGTCCCGATGGGAGTCACTGCCCCATGTCCATCACCGACCAAGCCCACGAGCCATCCAGCTCCGATCCCGAGACCGTCGAATCAGCCCCGCCGGTGACCGTCGAACCCGACGCCGACCTGGAACGGCCTGAGGACTTCCGCCTGGCGCGGATCCCGGTGAACCAGCTCGGCCACTTCCCCGACAACGTGCGGGAGAACTACCACATCACCCAGGAGTTCTGCGCCTCACTCAAGGCCCAGCTGCAGGTCCCGGTCACGGTCATCCCTATCCCGGACGACTACCAGCGCGGCGAAGGAGAAGAGGAACACCGCTGGTGGGTGGTGAAAGGCAACCGCCGCCTGGAAGGCGCCATCACGATCAACCTGCCAAAGCTGCTGTGCCTGATCGACCTGACCAAGGCCCAGGACAAGGCGAGCCTGTTCGTCGACCAGGTCGTGGAGAACGACGACGACTTCCGCCTCGGCCTGACCCCCTTCGAACAGTCCCGCGCCCTGTTCATGGCCCACCAGCTGGGCGCCACCCGGACCGAGATCCGCAAGCGCACCGGCCGCACCCGTGAGGAGATCGCCCAGGCGATCGCCGCGGGCAAGCTGTCGGAACCGACCCGCCGCACCGCCCAGGCCATGGAGTACGCCTGGACGCTGGACGAGCTCGCGCTGCTGGACGAGTTCGACGGCGACCAGCAGGCGCTGGCCCGGATCGATTCGTACATCTCCGGCTGGGGGTACACCGGCCGGCACGCCATCGAGCGGGTGCGCCAGGAACGCCAGGAAGCGGCCGCGCACGCCCAGGCGCTGGCCGACCTCGCCGCTGCCGGCATCCCGGTGACCGAGGACGCACCGGCTGGCGCCGCCCTGCTCAGCCGACTCGCCAGCCGGGTAGAAGGTTTCGATCCCGAGCGGCACACCGACTGCCCAGGTCGCGGGGCGTTCTTCCACAGCTGGCGGCAGGGGCAGCCGGAGCTGTACTGCAGCACCCCCGAGCAGCATGGCTACACCCCGCCGCCCACCATCACGCTCCCGCAGTCCGCCAGGACTGAGCCGGACGGCCCCTCCCGCAAGATCGTCATGCAGGGCAACCGGGCGTGGACGGCGGCCGCCACGGTCCGCCAGGAGTGGCTGGCCACGCTCTTCGCCCGCAGGAGCGCGCCCAAGCCGGTCGCCCGGTTCATCACCCGGATCCTCAACGACATGCCGGCGCCGGTGCGCGACAAGCTCGGCTCGGCCCCCTTGTCGACGCTGTACGGCAAGCTTGGCGGGCCCGCGGACCTGGAGGCGGCGCTGGCCACCGCCGCTCCCGGCCGGTTGGCCATGCTGCAACTGCTGCCGATCGCGGTGGCGTGGGAGTACCAGATGAGCGAGGCCTCCGCCGAGTGCAAGAACACCTGGCGCGAGGGCCGCCACAGTCCCTGCTCGACCGCTGACGCCGCCGCCTGGCTGCGGTTCCTGGTCAACGAGCTGGGGCCAGAGCTGGGGGAGAAGGCTTACACGCCGGCGCCCATCGAACAGGCCCTGATCGACGGCACCCCCTACCTCGGCGACACACCCGCCGACACTGATCCGTTCACTGCCGGCCAGGAAGACGACGATCCTGCGGACTCAGCCGTGGACCGGAACCTGTACGCCGCCGCGGACGATGCGCCCTCACCTGGGCACGGCGCCACCATCACCGACGTCCCGAAGCACGACGACGCCTCCCACCCTGAACCCGGGGATCCGGAGGCGGCCGATGGCGCAGACGAGGTCATCGCCGACGACGGTCTCCAAGCCGCCTGACCACGATCGGCGGCTGCTCGGGCTGCCCCGTCCCCCACCGAGTTTCACGTTTGCTGTCAACGATGCGGAAGGACCTGACATGACCTGTACCGACACGAAGGTCCGGTAACCCATGGCCAGCCGCGGATTCGTCGGCTTCGTCGCCGACCAGACCGAGAAGATCGCCTACAACCACTACGACTCCGGCCCGACTGGAGTCGGCCTGATCGTGCTGACCTGGTTGCGCGACGCCGCCCAGGCGCCGGACGTGCTGCGCGAGCGCGTCGCCGCGCTGCGGGTGGTCGACTCCCGTAGCACCCCCACCGAGGATGACATCGTGCGGCTGGGCGAATACGCGGACGCTTACACCTCATCGTGCGGCGTCCACTATTGGGCCGGACTGCTCTGGAAAACGCAGGGAGACCCCGAAGCGATGCTGCGGGCAGGCGTCATCGAGGACGCCTCCTCCTACCCCGCGGAGTCCACGGACTGCGAGTGGGGCTACCTCATCGACCTCGACACCCAAGTCTTCGAGGTGTACCGGGGCCAGCAGGTCGCTCCGCACAACTGCGGCCGCTTCGCCGCCCAGCCGCACCCCGACGATCACTATCCGGCGGCCCTGGTCACGGGGTGGCGGTTCGACCAGTTGCCGAGCGACGAGGAGTTCCTCACCGCCCTATAAATCCCGCACCCTCTCCACCTCATCTGGTCCCGGCCGCGCGTTCAGGCGGCCGGGACCTTCCCCTTTTCCACCAACCTCCACGAATGGGGCGACCCCTGTGAGTTCCGCATCCGCACCCACGCTGACCACCCGCAACGCGAACCTGGAAGACCTTGTCGACCTGCTGCGTCATCAGCAGGCGCACAAGGTCGACGTCGTGGCACACAGCCACCAGATCCGCGCCGAAGGCACCCGCCTGCGCATCAGCACGGCGCCGTTGCTGTCGGAGCGCGGCGTCACCACCACCGCCGGCCTCTACACCCCGACCGGAGTGTGCGACCAGGGCCTGGCAGGCAAGCTCGGCATCCCGCTGCCGTACCTGCGCCGCCTGCGCGAGCACAAGCCCGACCTGTACGACGCGAACATCAACGGATGGCTGGCCGACGCCGACCGCCTGTTCCTCGTACGCGGCCTGCGCGGCGACGGCTGCCACGGCGTCGCGCGGGCGTTCCTGTCCGACAGCTACCGCATCATCGACAACCTCGACGTCCTCATGGCGGCCCTGGACGGGGTACGCCAAAGCGGGATGCAGGTCCAGATCGACGGCTGCGACCTGACCGAGCGGCGCATGTACGTCCGCGTCGTCTGCGAGCAGATCCGCGCGCTCGCCCCGGACCTGCTGCGCGACTACCGCAGCCCGTTCACCGGCGAGCGCGGCGCCGACAACCCCGTGGTGTTCGCCGGGTTCGTCATCACCAACAGCGAAGTCGGCGAGGGCGCGTTCACCATCGTGCCGCGCCTGCTGGTGCAGGTCTGCCGCAACGGCATGACCATCAACGCCGACGCCGCCCGGCACGTCCACCTCGGCGGCCGCATGGACGAGGGCGTGGTGCGCTGGAGCGCCGACACCCAGGACAAGAACCTCGCCCTGATCACCGCGCAGACCCGGGACGCCATCACCACCTTCCTCGACCTCGACTACGTGCGCGCCAAGCTGGAGCAGATACGCCGCCTGGCCGGCGCCCGCATCACCGACCCCGCCGCGACGATCGAGCTGGTGGCCAAGAAGCTCTCCTACACCGAGGAGCAGCAGCGGCAGATCCTCGCCCACTTCATCCAGGGCGGCGACACCAACGCCGGCGGCGTCATGCACGCCGTCACCAGCGTCGCCCGCACCCTGCCCGACGCTGACGCGGCGCACGAGATGGAAGGGCACGCGGTGCGCGTGCTGCACCTGGCCGCCGGCGTCTGAACCCTTTGTCTCCGCGGCCTCCGGTCCGTCTTCCCTCCGGGACCGGGGGCCGCGGTCCCTTCGTGCGTACCTTTCCGGATTGGAGGCACTGTGGTGTGCCTGTCTGACCTGCCCGGCCCTCACCCGCTGCCGGTGCCGCGCGCCCACGCGCTCATCTCCGACATCCAGGCGATCGAGGACATCTACCGCACCCTCCTGGCCGCCTACGGCAACTGGGGACCGGACACCCTCGCCGCCATCAGCGCCATCATCGCCGCGACCGGCCGCAGCATCGTCGACGTCGAGACCATCACCGCCGACATGATCGAGGACGCGGTCACCGGCTGGCCGATCGCCCGCATCCAGGCCAACCAGATCACCGGCTACGTCCGCCAGACACTGGACGGCGGCATCCTGGTCGAGCTGTACACCCGCGACCGGCGCGCCGACCGGCACCTGCGCGTCACCGTCGACGGGCAACTCCTGTACGGACCTGCGCTGACGCAGGCCTGCGACGCCGCCAGTTCGGCCATGACCTCCACCACGGCCGCGCAGGCGGGGGAGGAGACGGGGCGAGAGCGATGAGCGCGGATGCCCCGATGCGCCCCGGCATGACCGCGCCGGACGAGCTCGTCTACGACCACGATCCCGACGGGCCCCAGCATGCCGTCGCCACCGGCAACGGCCGCTACTACAGCGATCCGGCCACCGGCGCGCTGCTCATCTCGGTCACCAACGTGCTCGCCACCATGGCCAAGCACGCACTGGCGCCGGCGGCCGCCAAGCACACCGCCGAGTGGTTCGCCGAGCACCTGCCGACCGCGCTCCGTGCCGCCGCCGACCCCGACGAGCTGGCCCAGTTTGTCAAGCAGGCCAAGGCCGCCTACCAGGCCGAGTGGGAGCGGCGGATGCGGCTGGGCAGCCGCGTCCACCGCCAGGCCCAGGCCATTAACCTTCAGGCGCCGATCGCGCCGGACCCCGAAACCGAACCATTCCTCGGCTCCTACCGGCAATGGCTGACCGACTTCAGCCTCGACATCGCCTCCGACATCGTCACCGCCGAGTGCACCATGCTCAACCGCGACCTCGGCTACGGCGGCACCAGCGACCTGTGGGTCAACCTGCGCTTCCCCACCGCCACCTCGCCGCTGGTGCCCCGATTCAAGCCCCGCGCGGTGCCGGCCGATCCGCTGCCCACCCCGTCCGGGCTGTGGCTGGTGGACATCAAGACCAGCCTCAAACACCCCGCCTCGACGGTGTGGGAGGAGTACCCACTGCAACTCGCCGCGCTGCGCCACGCCACGGTGGCGCTGGCCTGCCCGCCCGAGTGCCGCTACGGCGCCACCGACCACCACGACGGCACCCACGAGTTCCCGGTCCCGCAATTCGCCGGCGCCGCGGTGCTCAACCTGCGCACCACCGGCTACGGGTTCATCCCGCAGCCCGCCGACGACGCGGCGTTCGCCGCCTTCCGCGGCCTGCAGCCGGTCACCGCCTACCTGCACCGGACCGACCTGCGCGGCCGCAAGCCCATCCAACCGCCCATCAGGAAGGAGTCATGATGCCGATCCACCCCAAAATGTTCGAGCGGATGAAACGCCAGCAGCGCGCCCACTGGCCCGACGGCCACATCCGCATCGGCGACAGCGTCCCCACCGAGCACGGCGTGCGCCCGCGCAAGCTGTCGACCTTCCGCTTTACCTCCCCGTCCCGCCCGCTCATCGAGGCCGCCGCCCACTTGTACGGCGGGACCGTCATCGAGATGACCCGGGGCATGGACAAGTGGCAGGTCACCACGGCCGCCGATGAGATCCCGGTGCTGCTGCCGCCGCACTCGGTCACCCAGTGGATGGAGTACTGGGACGGCCCCTACTGCGAACGCCGCTGCGACGGCGAGACCATCGAGCAGAAGTCCGGGCGGCCCTGCCTGTGCCGGGCTGAGGGGCGGCTGCGGTGCACGGTCAAGACCCGGCTGTCGGTCCTGCTACAGGACGTGCCCAGCTTGGGCACCTGGCTGCTGGTCAGCGCTGGCCTCAACGCCGCCGAGGACCTGCCGGATCGGGCCGCCTTCATCGAGCGCGCCGGGGACTACATCGACGCCATCCTTCTGGTCACCGAGGCCCGCACGCTGAAGGACGGCAAGCCGGTCACCTTCCCGGTGCCCCGGCTACGTGTGGAGGGCATCTCACCCCGGCAGTTGATGACCGGCACCGTGCCCGAACGCTCTCATCTGGCGCGGCGCAACGCGCCCGAACTGCCCCGCGGCAACAGCGAGGCGCCCGGCACACCTCACACTGCCGGCAGGGACGACGACGGCGGCGACGAGCCGTACAGCCAGACGCCGGACTACCTCGCGCTGGCCTCAGCCGCGACCACCCCCGAACGGGTACGCGCCATCTGGCAACAAGCCCTCCAGTCCGGACATCTCACCCCAGAGCTGCGCACCGTGCTCAACACCCTCGGCGCCGCACTGACAGCCCGCCGGCACCAGACCCCGACCGCCCCCCAGCAACCCGCTGAAGACCACGTGCCTACCGAGGCACCTTCCGATGAGCGACTCCCAGCCGAGAGCTGTGCCTCCCCGGAACCCGTCCAGAAGCTCACCCCGCAGGCTCAGGCCGAGTGGCTGCGTCACCAGATCCTCCACCAATGGCCAGGTGGCATCACCGACCTGCACGCCGCCTTCGACGCGATGACCGGCACCACCATGCGACGCGCCACCCTCGATCAACTGCAGGCCTTCGCCACCACGCTGCACCGGCAACTCGCCGGCGAACAGGACCACGAGGTCGTCGACGCCGACCTCGTCGACGACCACCACCCTCTCCATCCAGCGGCCGGCCAGCCGCAGGACGACACACCGCGAAGGGAAGCACCATGACCACCGACTTCGTGCCGCAACTCCGCTACCGCCAGGCGGCCTGGCAGGGCTTCGACCGCATCACCGAGGCCCAGACCAGCTCGGACCCCGACGTGCGCTGGTGGCAGACGGACTACCGCAGCAGGTGCGGAACCGGCTGCTGCTACGCCGGCCAGGTCGCCCTCGCCGCCGGCGGCCAGTGGCTCGTGCACATCCGCGACCGCCAGATGCTCATCAACGGCACCCCCGTCACCAAGGCCGACAGATGGTCCGTGCCGTACTCGATCTGGCAGTACATGCTCGCCACCGACGACGACCCCGCCCGCCTCGTACGGCACGTGCGCGGCAAGCGAGTCATCCACGTCAGCCACCGGGCGGCCCACCTCATCGGGATCGACCCCGACGCGGATCACCACGACGACGGTGGGCTATTCGAGTCCAGCAACACTCGCGAAGACCTAGAGCGGCTTATCAATCAGCAGGTTGGCCTCCGCCCGTAAGCGGCAGACACTCCCCTCCACCCTCGCCGAGGTTGGCGCGATCGTACAAACGACTACGTGTTCCACCCGATCCTTTCTCGCTGGCGCGCGCCGTCAGGCGCAAGAGCTGTTCCGGCCTGGTGGCAGCGTGATTTTCTTGACGCCGTACGGACATGAGGGGCGGCCGTCGGTACGCTCCTCTCGGATCGGGTGATCATGGTCGGCCGGAGGGTTGTGTAGAGAAAGTCTGGATATGAGGCGATATGGGCTTTATGGAACTAGTGTCTGATTCTTTGAAAGTGCTCAAAATTGGCTCCATCGCTCGATAAACCTGCAGGTCGTCGAGAGTGCTCCCCGCGCACGCGGGGATGGTCCCGGCCCCGTCCTCCAGGCGATCGACAGACTCCTGTGCTCCCCGCGCACGCGGGGATGGTCCCCGAGGACGAGTTACTATTCCCCCGGAAACGGAGTGCTCCCCGCGCACGCGGGGATGGTCCCAGCCAGGGAATCATGATGCCCGCGGAGGGGCCAGCGTGCCTCGGCCGATCGAGGGTGCAGCCCCGCTGGCTATGAGCGGCAACCGGCGATTACGCTACATCGGCACCATCAAGAACAACGCCTGGTTCCACACCCGCGCCGCCGCCCTCAACCTCCGGACTCTGATCAACCTGGGACTCACCCGAATCGGCGGCATTTGGATACTTGCCCCCAGCCCAGGCAGCCCACTGGGGTCCGCCTGCAGCTCGAAGCACAGCCTGCATCACAAGATTTTCAGTGCACTTCTAGGAGTTGACCGGCGTCGTCCAGACGCGGGTCTCGTTGATCCGTTCCTTGGCGCGCAGCTCTTCAGCGAGGTCGATCCCCGCGCGATTGGCGATGGCCGCGACATAGATCAAGACATCGGCCAGCTCTTGACCGACGGAGCCGACCTGGCTGGTCGGGTCGATCGACATGGCAGTCTGCTTGCGCACCGCCTTGCAGACCTCGCCGGTTTCCTCGGCCAGCTTCAGGCACTGGTCGACGATGCTGCTGTGGGTGAAGCCCCGTTCCTGCTCCATCTCGGCGACGTAGCGCTGAAGTTCTTCCAGCGACGGTGAATGCGTGTTGGGAAGAGGGTGCATGGTGTTCCCGCATGTGACGGATGAGAGCGCCACGCTAGCAGCAGCACCGGTTGTGGCTCGCCGGAATCCGCGATTTTCACAGCTGACCTGGTGCGATCCGGGGGCGGGGTGCGCGGTACAGGCCGGAGCGCAGGACGGCCGTGTGCCGGGCGGCGGCTGCTCGAACCTCGGGGCGCCGGGCGGCTGGCAGCAGTCCAGGGATGAGCCGGTGGCGTACCCGCCCGGCGGAGGGGTCCCACCTCCAGGTGCCGACCACGCGGCCGTCCAGCACGATCGTGGGCAGGACTTCGCCGATCTGGTTGAACGCCGCCTGCTGGGCGAGGTCGCCCAGGTAGCGGCGTCGGGTCTCGAAGTACGCCTTGAGCGCGACATCTTCGTGCGCGAGGAGGTTCACCCCGCTGAGGTAGTCGGCGTCGTCGGCCACGGTGTACTCGGCGAACCGCTGGGCGCTCATGTACAGCGGGCTGTGACTCCACGGGGTGAACAGCCGGACGAGCTTGATGCCCGACCGCTGCAGAGCTTCGGTCACGGTGGTGCGTGACAGTGCCGACCACCAGGTGGCGTCTTTGATGCTGATCGGGCCGTACCGGTCCAGGTAGGTGGCCATCAGGAGTTCGACCGCAGTGTGCGGGTCCAGCGCGGTGTCGAGGGTGGGGTAGGTGCTGGCGGTGAGCGTGAAGACGCGCACCTCGCGGTTCCAGCCCGCGGCCTGGTTCAGGTAGGCCAGGACGCCTCGCTCCCAGGCGAGCTTCAGCGCCAGTCGTGTCACCATCACCGGTGTCCCCGCCGCGCCCAGCTGGGCCTCGATGGTGCGATGGAACAGCGGCCCTGACGCGCCCAGTAGCTCCACGATGGCGGCGGTGGCCGCGGTGATGGCGGCGTGGCCGTGGCCGGCGTTGACGATCGCGCGCAGGGCGTCTCGTTCGCGGAAGCGCAGCGTGGCGGCGTGCGCGGCAGCGGCGAGGTCCAATGGCAACGTGTGCAGGGTTTTGCGCATGCATCGCACGGTCACCAGCCGGGAGCGTACGGCGGGATTGAACAGCTCCAGCGGGATGGAGGGGTCGGCTGCGCGGGCCGCCACCGTGGCGAAGGGCGAGGGCAGCCGGGCGGCGTGCAGCCCCAGCCCTGCATCGGCGATCTCCTCCACCCCGCTGCGGCGGGTGTGTGGGGCGAGTCCTTGGCGGGTCAGCACCCAGTTCCACAGTCGGCCGGCCTCCTGAGGGCTGAGGGTGTGGGTTTGCGCCGTCTCAGGGCCGGGGCTAGCCATGCGGGGCAGGCTAGCAACGGTCGTCATCCCTGCGGGCCCCATTCGTCTTCCACGAACCTGTGCAACTCTGCGTAGGACCGCTCGGTTTCGGCCCACGCCTCGTCGTCGCCCCACCAGCGGCGGGTGTTGTGGTGGATGTGGAATTTGCTCCAGTCGCCGTCCCAGCCCGGTTGCTGGTGGGTGCCGCTGATGCCGTGCAGCAGCGCGTTGGCGTACACCTCGGTGCCGGGCAGTGGCACGAAACGAAACAGCGACACCCGGCCGAGCATCGGCCGCAGCTCGCGCAGCAGGCCGATGGTCTGCCGGGTGGTCTCGATGTCCTCGCCGGGGTAGCCGTGGATGATGAACACCTTCGCCGAGATCCCGGCGGCCGAGGTCATCTCGACTGCGGCGCGGATCTTGGCCTGGGTGGTGTTCTTCCGCATTGCTTTCAGCAGGCGTTCGCTGCCGGATTCCATGCCGTACTTGATTTCGATGCAGCCCGAGGCGGCCATCGTCTCCAGCAGCGCCTGGTCGACGGTATCGACCCGGGACAGGGCCGACCAGCGCAGACCCAGATCCGCGATCTGGGCGCAGATGGCGGCGACTTTGGTCTTGTTGACGATGAAGTTGTCGTCGACGATCGCGAACCCCTCGATGCCGTAGGCGTCGATGAGGTGGGCGAGCTCGACACGGGCGCTGGCCCCTCCTCGGTACTGCATGCGGCGCTGGGCGACCGCGCAGAACGAGCACGGGAAGGGGCAGCCTCGGCTGAACATCACGTGCGCCATGCGTGTATCGGTCCCGGCGAGCCGGTCGGTCAGCACGATGTCCTCGCGCGGCAGCAGGTGCCGGGCGGGCAGCGGCAGGTGGTCGATGTCGCGCATGAGCTGGCGCGCGGGGCTCCGCGTGGTGCGGCCGTCGCGCGCGAACAGCACGCCCGGCACGCCGGTGAAGTCCCGGTCGTGGGCGTGGTCGAGGAGTTGGAGGATGGTGTCTTCGGATTCGCCGTCCGCGACGACGTCGGCGGCCAGTTCGTGCAGGACCTCGGCTGGGTAGAAGTTGGCGTGTACACCGCCGGCCATGATGAGTGTGCCGGGGTCGAGCTTGGTCTCGCGGCGGGCCTGGAGCATCAGGCCGTAGGTGGCGGAGGAGGCCAGGCTGAAGCCGACCGCGTCGAAGCCGGTCAGGTTCAGCGCGGTGTGGCCGGGGGCGACGCGGTGGATCTCCACCTGGTGTCCGGCCGCCTCGGTCACGGCCGCCAGGTAGAGCACGCCGAACGGCGGGAACTCCTTGCGCTGCTCGCGGAAGCGCGCCATGTCGTAGACCTCGGGGTACAAAAGTGCGACCTTCATGAAGTCACCTCGCTCGAGGTAAGGGGTGGGAGCGGGCGGCGATCGCCGTGGTGATCGGCTCGGCGACGGCTGCGGCGACCGCGCCGGCGTCGGCGTGGCCGATCTGGTGGATCAGGGTTAGGGTGCCGGTGGCGCGGAAGTGCTCAGCGGTCTCGGCGAACAGGGCGCGCTCTGTTTCGGCGGCGGCCAGGTCGCTGTGGTGGAAGCGGCTGTAGGTGCCGCGCTGTTGGGCTCGGCGAAGGCACACTTGTGGGTCGCCGAGTAGGAACACCGCCAGGTCGGCGCGGCGGGCGTGCCGGTACAGGTTGGTGATGAACGCGATGTCAGCGCCGTCGAGCTGGTCCAGAACGAACGCCGAGGGGACATACCGGTCGCATACGACGACTCGTCCGGCGCGTAGTTCGGGCTCTATCACGGTGGCGATGTGGTGGTAGCGGTCGGCGGCGACCAGGCACGTCAACGCCAGGTTGTGGAAGTCGTGGGTGCCGGAGCGGGCCAAGGCTCCGATCGGGGAGTCGGATGGCTGGGTGGTGCGGAGCACAGGCAGGCCCGATGCGGTGAGGATGTCGGCCAGGAGGCGGCTGCAGGTCGTCTTGCCGACACCGCTGGGGCCGTCCAACGTGATGAGGAAACCTGGAAGACCGTCCGAGCAGGTAAGCGGCATGGCGCTTCTCTTCTCATGGGGTGTGTATGCCGGGCGTGGTGCCGATGGTGGATCATCCATGGGGATCTCCCCGTGATGAGAGGAAGAGGGTGCCCGGCATCAGCGAAAGACGGAGGGGCGGATACATGCCAGTCGCTGGGCCGTGAGGCTGCTGATGCCGCCCGCGAGCCGCCCGAGGCAATGCCCTGGTCCCCGCTCGTCGATT
Organism: Nonomuraea sp. NPDC049486; assembly: GCF_040676925.1. Classification (NCBI taxonomy): domain Bacteria; kingdom Bacillati; phylum Actinomycetota; class Actinomycetes; order Streptosporangiales; family Streptosporangiaceae; genus Nonomuraea; species Nonomuraea sp. NPDC049486. The sequence goes on along the minus strand of NZ_JBFAPV010000009.1, from coordinate 8,630 downwards.
CCGGGCAGGGGTCACCGTGCCGGTTCTCGCTCAGACCTGCAGGCCGGCGGCGGCCAGTCTGAGCGGGTGAACCTCAGCGGCTCACGTTCGGGATGCTTGCCGTCGCGCACCGCGATCAGGTCCGGCTCGCCGGGCACTTCCGCGACCTCCACGCAGGACTCCATGCCATCCTGCCGCTGGTTGCCGCCGCACAGCGGCCGGAACTGTGCGCCGGTCAGGCTGCGGTTGTAGATGTCGTTGGCCATCGATCGTTCTCCTTCGGGGGTAGAAGCTCGGACCGGGAGGTGCGAGCTTGAGTCCGATGCGCCGAGGTGGATCATTTCGGCGTGCGGTCGGTGCCTGGGGCACCGGCCGTCAGCGCGCTCGTGGACGACTCGGCACAGCCAGGCGCGTACTCATATGGGCGGATGGGTGGGCAGGATCCGCGCCGGCAGCCGTAACGGCCGCTGCCACCAGGGCAGCACCTGTCGGGCGCGCGTCCACCGAGAGGCGTAGGTGTTCCAGAGGACAGCCGCGGCAGCGCCGTGCCGGCGGGCGGCGACCACATCGCAAGACAGCTCGACCACCCACGACATCCCCATGGCGGCCACGCCGAGGACGGCGACGGCCACGGCCGCGACGGCGAGGCTCGGTGCGCGGACGCCGGCGAGCGGACGGACGCCTCGCATCTCTCTGGAAGGTCTGCTGCTGACGCGGTCGGCGTCGGCGCCGGGGCTCGCCGGGTGTGCGCCTGCGACGCGAGGCAAGCAGCACCGGCATGGTCAGTTCTCCCGCTCGGGTGCCGGGCTGGCCACCAGCAGCGTCTGGCCGCAGGGTAGGTGCGCGCACCGGGTGATGCTCAGCCCGGCCTGGTTCGCCAGCTCGCGCAGCTCCGAGACGCGGCGAACCCGGCCACCCTGGAACAGGGACATCATCCGGATGTCGGTGCTGTACCAGGGGCTCGCCGTGCTCGGCCGCCGAGGCAGCGTGCCTTCGATGATCCAGACTTCTCCGCCGGCGTTGTCCTGCAGGGCCTGGCGCACGCCCGTCAGCAGGGTGACGCATGCCTCGGGACTGTAGTTGTGCAGAATCGACGACAGCAGGTACCGGTCTGCGCCCCGGGGCACGTATTCGAAGATGTCGGCTGCGATGATCTCGACCCGGCTGAGCAGGCCCTGCCCGGACACGTAGGAGTGGGCGCGCCCGGTGACGGTGGAGCGCTCGGCCAGGATGCCGCGCAGGTGTGGGTGGGCGTGGACGAGGGCGGCCAGAACGCCGCCCAGGCCGCCGCCGAGGTCGGCCACGACCCGGACGTCGGCCCAGCCGTCGATGGCGGCCAGGTCCCGGCCGACAGGGGTGCTGCGGGCGGTCATGAACCGGTCGAACGTCTCGGCGAGCCCGTTGGTGAAGATCAGGTATTCGTACAGCGGATGGCCCTCTGGAGGTGTGGAGTAGCCGCGGCGGACGGTGTCGGGCAGGTGGCCGAGCGCCTCCCGCCAGTACGTTGAGCCGGTGACCAGGACGGCGTGGCGCTGGGACGGGTCGGCATCAGCGGTGAGGACGTGGCCGTCCTCGGTGAGCCGGTATCCGGAGGGGTTGCCGGCGACGAAGCTGTGAGCCTGTAGCCAGCCCAGCAGCCGGCCCATCATGGCCGGGTCGGCGCCGCAGGCTTCGGCCAGCTCGTCGCTGGTCATCGTCGTCTCGGCCGCGAGGGCTTCGAAGACGTCCAGCTCGACGGCGGTGTACAGGGCGGCGAAGTCCGGCATGGCGTCGAGCATCTTCTGGACACGCTGGTAGCTGTCGATCGCGGGCATGGCCGGCGGGGTGTCGGGATGCTGGTGGAGGGTCACGGTGCGGGCACCTTCGTCGGAGAGGGGGTGGCCGTCGACGGGGCGGCCGGCGGGGAGGGCGGCGCCGGGGAGTCGACGTCGTCCGGGAACGGCAGCAGGAACTTGCTGACGTCAACCTCGCGGGTGATGTACCGGTACTCGCGCATCACCTCCGCGACCCGCCGGATGCGTTCCGGGTGAAGGTTCGTCGGGAAGGTACCCAAGATGATCGTGGCCGCCGTCGTCGCCTTGATCTTCGTGTAGGTGGGCAGGATCTCCGTGATCACCTGCCTGTTCTGCGCGTCGTGCTGAGCCCGCAAAATGGCCCGCTGGAACGCCGCCACCTCACGCGGATGGCTGTCTGCGAAATCTGCCGAGGTGGCCCAGCCCGCGATCGGCCAGCTCTCCGTCTCTCCCTGCATCACGTCATACAGCATCCGGCCGCCGAGCTCCTGATAGGCGGAGATGAACGGCTCGGTCATCCACGCCACATCGGCCACGCCCGCACCCAGGGCGTCGATCATCTCCGGCAGCGGCCTCTCAGAGAACCTGACGTCGCCGGCGGTCAGCCCGGCGATCTTCAGCGCCGTCTCGGTGGTGAGCGTGCCGACCGACCGTAGTGTCGCGACCATGACGTGCTTGCCGCGCAGATCCGCTAGATCCTTGATCGGGGAGTTCTTCGGGACCATCAGCTTGAACGTGTTCGGTTCCGCCTGATAGGCGTCGGCCACGATCTTCAGAGTGCCCGGTTTGTTCGCTTCCGCGAGCACCGCTGCCGTGTAGTTCATGATCGAAAAATTCAGCGCGCCCGACTCCAGCTTGGGCAGGGCGATGCCCCCGCCCTGCACGGTTTCGATCTCGACTGGAAGCCCTACAGCCTCGAAATAGCCGCGCACCTTCGCGATCTGCACAGTCGCGCAGTCCGGGATCGTCATGATCCCGATCTTCACCGTCTGAAGAGCGCTCCTGGCCGGGATTGCGGTGGACTGCGGCGAGCCGCAGCCGACCACTAAGCCCACAATAAGCACGAAACTTGTTACTGACCGTAGTCGATTCATGTCTGAGCATCCCTATCTAGGGTGAAGGGAGGGCTCCATACCGCTCCGCAACACCAGCGAACGGAAACAAGCCGGACAACTACCGGCTCGTGCGGGGTAACGCCGCTGACGCGTCACTCACGCGCCATCTGGCGGCACTACGCGCCAGATGGATTCCCGTGCTCCGGCGGCCCCTCGAACCTCCCGACGAGCGGCACACACCGACGAACCCTGACCAGGCTCACCCGCGCCTGCACGCCCAGCCGCCGGAGCACGGGACGACACGGCGGAGGCCCGCACGAAAAACTTTCCAGCTCCGCCACCGCGCCAGGTTCTTCAACGGACCGGCCCCCCGTTTGCCTGGTCCGCGCCGTCCAACTCCGCGAGCGTGACCGCAAGGTCCTTCAGGGTCGCCGCCCGTCCGATATGCCGGGAGCCATGCACCTCAGGACGCGGGCAGGGACGGCCACAACGGCGAACCACATACCACTCCGAAACCCCCGGAAACACACTCCACCGCCCCCCGAACTGTGTCTCAAGCTCCTGCGCCTGTCTCTGCTCCTCGGGACTCACACGTGCGCCCGACGCCGCGGTGTTCCTCGTGTCCCTCACCGCGCAGCCCTCCCCGCCCGCGCCGCGACCGGCCCGAACATCGCCTCGCACCGCTTCTGGAACAGAGCCGCGATCCGCCGCGCCGCCGTCTCTGCCGATGAGGCCGGGCACGAGGTGTAACGCCACCGCCCCGGTTCGGTGGGCGCGTCCAGCGACCAGCGAAAGCGCCACTCCTGCCCGCTCCACTCGCACCACACGTTCAGGCCCACCAGCGCGACCCCGACCAGTGCGATCCCTTCGCATTCGGAGACTCGCGACTCGATTCCGCGCCGAGCCAGATGATCAGCCAGCTCCCACGCCAGTCGCCCCACCGGGCTTGCTGCACCTGACCCGTTCACCGCTCTTTCCTTCCGATCCCGCCCACGAGATCGACCACAGCAGCGTCATCCCGAGCCAGGCCCTCATTCAGCTCTGGACGCCACAGCGGCACCCGCACCAGCCCCGGCGCGACCAGCTCGGTACCAGCAGCGGAGAACAGCTCCCCGACCTCCGCCTGACTGCGCAATACCACCTGCGTCGTAGCGCCCTGGTACGCGGCAGCCGCCGCCGGGATCGTCCGCTCGCTGGCCAGCACATGCGAGATCACCAGATGACTGCCCGGCTCCAGAAATCGCATCAGGTCCCAGACGATCCCCTCCGGTCCCTCCTCGTCTGGGATGAAGTGCAGGATCGCCACCAGCAGAATCGCCACTGGCTGATCGAAGTCCAGCAGCTCGCCGGCCCGGCTGAGGATCAGGCCCGGGTTACGCAGGTCCAGTTCCAGCATCCGCGTGTTCGCATCGGTGGCCAGCAGCGCCCGCCCGTGCGTGGCGACCATGGGGTCACGGTCCACATACACCGTCCGCGCGTTCGGCCGGACCGACTGCGCCACCTCGTGGACGTTGCCCATGTTCGGCAGCCCGGTGCCGATGTCGAGGAACTGGCGCACCCCGTGCTCGGCCAGGAAGCGCACCGCCCGCCCGAGGAACGCCCGGTTCGCCCGCGCGTACAACCGCCCGTCCGGGTTCAGCTTCAGCGCCTCTTCCGCCGCCCTACGATCCGCCGGCGAGTATTCCTTGCCCCCGAGGAGGTAGCTGTACATGCGCGCCATGTTCGGCTCATGCCAGTTGAGATCTGGAGTCGCCACCGGCCCTGACTCGTAACGGGCTGCGGGTTCCGTCGGCCGCCGGTGGCCGAGCAGATCCGCGTCTACTTCAGGCCGTTTCGGCGGTGCGGGGTTGGCTCTATCCTGTGCCATGGGTCAGGACCTCGATTCCTGATCAAGGCCCCGGAGTCTCCCGGTGTTAGCGCACCGGGCCCGGGGCCGCCCTTTCATGGTGGAGGTTGCGGGTGGCTGAGGCCCGCAGGTGGAGCGGTGCCAAAGGCCCTCTAACGCGGCACGTAGTGACCTCGCGGTAGTGCGCCGGGCAGAGATCGTCGGTGGCAAGAGCCAGTACCGGCCCGGAGGCGTCTGCTGCTGCGGTGGAGGGAGAACAAGCTGGCGCTTGAGGTCGGCAACTCGCTGATCGGGGAGTAGCCAGCGGTCGGCCGCGCCAGCGGGCAAGAGGAAGTAGAGGGTACGTTCTACGGGATCGACAATGACCGGCGTGCTCGCGTTCGACAGTCGTTGGAGAATCGCCAGGCCGACGTGCCGCAGTACTCGGATGCCGTCCCACTCGGCGACCTGCGGCGTGGACCGCACACCAGCAGCTTCAGGGTTGGCGTCTGCCGCCCTTCGCATGATCACCGCCTCTGTCATCGAGCGACGTTTCATGCGACGGTAGAGAAGCGAAGACGCGACCACCCGAACTGTCAGTTTGGGCGGGCCAGCAGCTTAGGACTCAAGCGATTCCCAGCCGTTCAGCGAGCGCCTCGACTTGCCGCCGGTATGTGGGCCGGACTCGGCGGCGCAGACGGCAGACCATCTCTCGAGCGAGGGGGTTCCTCGCCAGGTCTTCGGGCGAGATCGCTTCCAGGTCGAGCAGGTGCACGAGCACAGCCGGATCTTCCCGGCGCAGGTCGTAGCAACGCGCGACTTCCAGGAGGAAGGTGAAGCGCCGTTCTATCGATGGCAGGTGTGAGGTGTCGATCTGGTCGGCGACGCGCAGCGCCTCGGCGGCCTCGCCCGCTTCCATCTCGATGCTCACGATGTGCAGCTCGACGTTGGTGGGGCCGAACACGGTCCACATGATGTTGCCTTCGCCGGCCTCGGCGGCGCGCTGTGAGGCGTTGCCGGACAGGCGCTCGCGCGCTTGCCACCATTTCTTGCGTCGAGCGTCGGCGACGACAGCCACCAGTTCCAGCGCGCCGACCATCGCCAGAGCGTCGCCGTTCTTCGGCAGGTCGTGCAATGCTTCGATGCCCTGGATCGCAGTCTGCTGGGCTCCTTCGTGCTCGCCCTCGGCGAGGAGCACGTGGCCGAGGTTCCACTTGGCGGCGGCTGAGCGGACTGGATCGTCGGCTTCTTCGGCTGAGCGCAACGCTCGGTCCGCGACCATGAGGGAGAGGTCGATTCTCCCGGCGCGGCGGCAGTACGAGCGGAGCAGGAAATACAGGTCTGCGGCTGCTCTATGGATGTCTCGCCGCGCTGCGCTGTCTGGACTGAGGCGATGTGCCCGTATGGCGTTCTCGGTGTCCCGGATGAGTTCGGGAAGGATGGCGCCGGCCTCGGTGAACCGTTTTGGGCTGGTTTGCCAGATGCGCCATGCTGATTCGACGCGCTCCCGTAGTTCGGGAGCTGTGACTGGCTCGGTATGGGTCTTCGGCCCGTAGCCGATCAGTGCGGTAACGACGCTGTCGGCCACGTAGGCATTCTCTGACGGGGATTCATCCCGGCCGTCGCCCAGTAGAGCAGCTACGGGAACGCTGAGTTCCAGCGCGAGGCCATACAGGACCTGGAGAGAGGGGACTTTCAGACCGCGTTCGATCTGGGACAGGTACTCCTCAGTTATCCCGCACAACCCGGCTACGGCGGCCTGCGTGCGCTGCCTTTTCTCCCGCCAGAAGCGAATGCGTTCGCCGACGTGAGGCATGGGAGCGTTCACCCGGCCTCCCTTCCTGCCGCTGCATCGAGGGTAGACCGCGACCAGGCTCGCCGGGTCATAACGGAACGGGTATGTGTCAGTCTGGAATGCGACGCGTGACGGATGGAGGAACCTATGACGGTTCGCCGGGTCGTGCTGTGGGACATCGATCACACTCTCATCGACACGAGGGGAGTCGGCCGCGAACTGTCAGCACAGGCTTTCGAGCAGGTCACAGGCGTGCCCATGGTCAGGCAGGCGAAGATAGACGGCATCACGGAGCCCGTGATCTTCCGCGAAACTGCCAAGCTACACGGACTGCGTACCGAGAGACAGGACTTCGAGCGGTTCGCTTCTGCGCTGACCAAGGCCCACTCAGAACGAGCTGCCGAGTTGAGGGAACGCGGTCACGCGCTACCCGGAGCCGCCGTCGCGTTGGATGCTCTGTGCGCGATACCCGACGTCGTGCAAACCGTCTTAACGGGCAATGTCCGCATGGTCGCGGAGATAAAGCTCCAGGTGTTCGGCCTCGACAGGCATATCCGCTGGGACATCGGCGCTTTCGGAGAGGATGACGACACACGGGCCGAGTTGGTGCGTATCGCCTTGCGTCGAGCGACGACAGCGTTCGGGGAACCGGTCACGTCTCGTAATGCTGTACTCATAGGAGACACTCCGGCTGATGTTGAAGCGGCCCTCGCGAATGGGGTGCCGGTGGTCGCGGTGGCTTCGGGGCGAAGCTCTAGCGATGATCTGCGCGAGGCGGGAGCGGTGCACGTTCTGCGGAGCTTGGAGGACGTTGATGCGCTCGTTGCCATGCTCCTGGGGGACCTCACGCAGTGACGTTTGCGTGCCCGTCCTAACTGGAGCGCAAGGCGGTCAAGGCCAAGCGATTGGCAGCCCGTGGTCGGCGATATGGACCCGCCGCGGATTGAGGACGCGGCACAGCAGTTGGAAGGGCTGGCCGGCCTGGTTGTTGGTGATGCGGGTGATGTCGAGCAGGGGACTGGGGCGGGCGTCGGCCTGGAACCGGATCCGTCTCTCATCTGCCACCCGGTGCAGCAGCCACCGGTTGGACTTACCGTCTCGGATGACGCGCTCAGCGGTCAGGACGGACACGCTCGGCAGGAGTCGTAGTTTGTCGGCCGCGTCTTTCGATGCGGTATGGATCCGATGTGTTCTCGGACCCGGAGGATCGCGGGATGGGCGGCGAGACTCGCTCGTACACTCGATTCTGGTGCCCGAGTGGGAGAGCGAGTTGTGAATCGTGGCGACCCAGGTGATCGTTCCGGAAGCGCCTATACGTACTATTTGGGTTATTGGTGCAATTGTCCGTTTCTTTGAAAGTGCTCAAAATCGGCTTGATCGCGTGATGAACCTGCAGGTCGTCGAGTGTGCTCCCCGCGCACGCGGGGATGGTCCCGGCGGGCAAGGGCTGCTCACGAGGAGGCCTAGGTGCTCCCCGCGCACGCGGGGATGGTCCCGACTCGGGCACGTATGGCTTGCCGGCGCGCACGTGCTCCCCGCGCACGCGGGGATGGTCCCGCCGGGCTGAACGCGAACACGGCGTTCCCAGCGTGCTCCCCGCGCACGCGGGGATGGTCCCACATCCATCGGGCGTTGCCCCGGTGCCGGGTCGTGCTCCCCGCGCACGCGGGGATGGTCCCCACACAGGAGCACGACATGATCCCCTGCGCCAGTGCTCCCCGCGCACGCGGGGATGGTCCCAGGACGTTCCCGGCCGGGATGTTGAACAGCCAGTGCTCCCCGTGCACGCGGGGATGGTCCCATGCACAAGATCGTCATCCTCAGGTGGGACGGGTGCTCCCCGCGCACGCGGGGATGGTCCCGTAGAACGCGGTCATGAGCAACCGCGTGATCTGTGCTCCCCGCGCACCCGGGGATGGTCCGCGGACCGTTCCGTGCAGTCGGGCCATAGGGGAGTGCTCCCCGCGCACGCGGGGATGGTCCCAAGCGGATCCACATGTGGACGGTCAGGAATTTCTCCAGGTGGGCGGCCAGCCTGATCCAGGCTGGCGGCCATGAAATCTCCAGGTAGACGGACACGTAAAGTCCAGGTGGACGGTCAGGTGAGAGGGACGACACCCTTTCCGGCGAGTGCTTCGGCCAGGCGATGGGATTCACCGCTGGTCTCGACCATGTGGGCGTGG